>CAVKZC010000157.1:0-7958 GCA_963660455.1 Sphaerochaetaceae bacterium
ATAAGATAATCGAATGCATTCTGAGTCATGATGGCGATGTTCTTGTGGAACTTCTCAGTGTAGTTCTCGTTCACGCTGTACCAGTCGTAGCAGCCCGAACCGATGCAGAGAGTCTTGCCCGATGTGCCTTCAGCAGGGAACTCCCATACCACGATGGCTCCGTCGCCGCCGTAGCCAAGGTCTATACCGCCCGTGGCTTCACGCCATGCAGCATAGTCGGCATAGCCGCCCCAGTCGGTGCCTATGTGCCACTGGGCTGTAGTGTTGGTGATGCGGTAGTTGGCGTCGGTGGTGTACACGCTGTTGCTGTCGTCGCCCTTTACTAAGTTCTGGTAGAGCGCATGGTCGGTATGGCCCGTCATCTTGAAGTCCCATGCACCGCCGCAAGTCTCGGCATCAGCCTCCACCTGTCCCCAGCAGTTGTTAGGCACACCGCCGTCCTTGGCGATGCCCAGTTCGCCGGGCATATTGGTAGCGTAACGGGTGAAGAGGAACGAACCGCCGTTCTTGTAGAAGTCCTTCAGCTGCGGCAGAGCCTCCAGTGCGGCGGGTGCTGCTTTCTCGAAGGCACTCTTGCCGTCCACGCCACCGTCCTTGTGGAAGTGCCACCATATTACCTTGCAGTCGCTCAGGTCGAGACTGCCGTTCTTGATGTCTTCGAAGGAAGCATAGAGCGAGTTGGGGATGTTCTGCAGCATCCAGTTGCATGCCGTCTTCTCCTCCATGTTCAGTTCGTCCATGCTTTGCGCCAGACCGACATAGAGCGCCTGTGGCTTGTCTATCTGCTTGACGGTTACCATGTACGTGCTGTTGGCCGTATTGTTGCTCACCGTATACGTTACCGGGTGGGTAAAGTCGGTGGCGATGCCGGATGCCGGCGAGATGGTGGCATTGGTGCTGTATGTGATGACAGGCGTCAAATTAGAGATGTCCAGTGATGCCGGGATGTAGACCATGATGGTCTTGCTGCCCTCGTTGATGGTTCCAATGTAGGTGTCGTTGATCTTGAACGAGGTAATCTTCGCTTCGTCTCTTTGTGCCTTGACGGTCCAGTCGAGATAGACATCGCCATTGGTGACGTGTATGGACTGCGGGGCAGAAAGGTTGAGAGCGTCACCCTGTCTTACGATGCTTTCGGCACCGTCGCTGAGCGTCAGCTTCGTAACCTTCATCTGTGAGATGTCGTAGGTTTCGGGTACTCGCACGGTTATCATACGGGTAGTCTTGTCTATGGTGCCTGAATAGTTGTCCAGTGTCAGTTCGGTGACGGAACAGCAGCCACTCAGATTGAGGTCAGACACATTGTTGTCACTGCAGGCAGTGAAGGCCAGGACGGCCATGAGTAAATATAATATTCGTTTCATATTACCATTCTCCTATATTCTGGATGTAATGTCCGTTGGATGCTGCCACCTGTGAGTAAGGTATAGGCAAGTATTCGTTTTTGTTCTTGGTAAAGTGTGCTGCACTGTAGATGGAGCAGTTGTCGGTCTCTCCGGCGAAATATCTGTTGAGCACCGTTTCTGCTTCTCCCCATCTCACGAGGTCGAAGAAGCGTTCGCTCTCCATGCCCATCTCCAGGCGGCGTTCCATCTTTACCATCTTCAGCGCTTCTTCCTGGGTGTAGGTGCCGTCGTAGGTGGAGATGTTCAGCTTCACACCATAGTCGCTCGGGTAGTTGGCTATCATGCCCGTGCTCTGCTTGGCACGTTTGCGTATCTGGTTGACTAAGGCGATGGCCTCACTTGTCTCGCCCAACTGGGCATAAGCCTCGGCACGCTCCAGCAGTACATCGGCATAGCGGAACACGATGCGGTTCATAGGCGTTCCCCACCAGGAACCTTTGATGAGGTAGCCGCTCTCCGGGTCTACATTCTGCTTCAGCGTGACGTAGTATCCGTACAGACCGTTGGAACGGCTCCATGTGGAAGTCTCGTCCATGATGTAGTTCTTGTTAAACTCGTATGGCAACCCCGGTATTCCCACCGTCAGGAAAAGGCGCGGGTCGGCATAGTCTTCGCTCTTGTCGTAGTCTTTGTCGTTGAACGTGTCGGTGTAGGGATGTCCGTCGGCATCGGTACGGAATGCGTTTACCAGATTCTGGCTCGGCTTGTAGAAGTCGCAGCCACCGTCTGTAACACCCGGAATGTTGGGTACTATGAGCCCGTAGCTCCAGTTGAGGTTGCCGTATTTCGTACCGTCGTTCATGGAGTATTGCATCGCCCAGATGCTTTCCTTGCCGTTCTCATATTGCGGTTCGGGACGGAAGTTGTTGTGGAAGTCATCTTCCAGACCGAAGCCGCCTGCCGTGTAGATGGCGGGGTCGCTGTATGCCACCACCTTCCTGAGGTCTTCCTGGTTGATGCTTGTCACCTCATTGCTCTGCGCATTGTCCTGACGGTAAGCCTTGTAGAGGTACAACTTGGTGAGGAATGCGGCGGCAGCAGCGCGTGACGGGCGTCCCTTGTCGCTCTGGGTTACGGGCAGAACGCTGTAGGCATACTCCACGTCGTTGATAATCTGCTGCCATCCCTCGTCGTTGGTAAACTCGGTGTTGGAAAGATTGTTGTATTCCTCCTGGCTGAGGTTGGCATTCATGATGAAGGGTATGTTCTTGTAGAGACGCTTCAGCAGAAAATGGGCGTATCCGCGCAGAAACTTCATTTCGCCCAGGCGCTGTGCCTTCAACTGGTAGCTGTCGTCTGTCTGTTCGAGCATGGAGATGGCGGAGTTGACACGCGAGATGCAGTTGTAGAGGCGTACCCACATGTCGTTGATGTTCCAGTTGGTGGTCAGAATGCCCTGCTCTATCTCTAACTGGTGGAACACGTCACCGTCGCTGGTACCGTTGCCTCCCTTGTAGGCATCGTCGCTGCGTACGTCAAAGTTCCACATGGAGAACGACGAGTTGATGTCTTCTGCTGTCGTGAAGATGGCATAGGCCGAGATGACGAGGTTGTCCACATTGCTCGGATCCTTCACCTGGTCGCTATCTAGGATGCCTTGCGGCTTCTGCTCGTCGAGGAAGTCGGAGCAGCTGCTCATGCCGGCCAGGGCAAGAACGGTAAGGACTGAATATATAATCTTTTTCATAAGACGTTTCTTGTTAGAATGTTACATTGATGCCAAAGGTGATATTGAGTGGGATAGGGTAGCCGTAGTTAGGGTTCTCAGGATCGACACCCGTAAAGCTGCTGCTCTTGATGGTGAAAAGGTTCTGGGCACTGACATACATGCGCAGGCGCTGCATGGCGAGCTTGGAGGCAAGGGGCTGCGGGAAGTTGTAGCCCAACTGGATGGTGCGCAACTTCAGGTAGCTTCCGTTCTCAACCCAGTAGGACGAGACACGTTTCTCGTTGTTGTTGTCCGAAAGGGACAATGCCGGGATGTCGCTGTCGGGGTTGGTAGTGCTCCAGGCGTCGAGCAGCCGCTTGCCCTTGTTCAGAAAACCGATATTGAGACCCGCCCAGATGTCGGTCTCCTTCTTCAGGTCGGAGATGACGTCTACGCCCTGTACACCCTGGAAGAAAGCAGTGAAGTCGAAGTTCTTGTACTCCAGATAGATGTTGAAACCATACGAGAAGTCGGGCACGGGATTGTATATCCAGTCTTGGTCGGCTTCTGTTATCTTGCCGTCACCGTTCAGGTCCTTCCAACGTATGCGACCCAGGCCGGCCCCTTCCTGTGTGGCGTGGTTGTCTATTTCCTCTTGACTCTTGAAGATGCCGTCAGCCACATAGCCCACCTGTGCGCCCATGGGGTGTCCCACCACGCTCTTCACACCGTTTCCGCCGAAAGTGCCGTTGGCCTCGACGGTGGTCGGCAGTGCCGTAATCTTGTTGCGGTAGGTAGAGATGTTGGCAGTGATGTCGTATTTCAGTCCAAAGTGGGTCTGGTTGCGGTAACCGACATTGAACTCGAAACCGCGGTTCTCCATCTCGCCTGCGTTGATCCACTGAGAACTGCCTTCGCCCATGACGGCGATGCCAGGCATGTAGACAAGGATGTCCTTGGTCTTCTTGTAGTACCAGTCGAAGCTGCCGTACAGTGTGTTGCGTAAGAAGGCAAAGTCAAGTCCAAGGTCGGTCTGTGTGGTTGTCTCCCACTTGATGTCGTCGTTGCCTATCTGGTTGCGCTTGAATCCCGATGCAAGGGTGCTTCCGCCGTTGGTTCCTGCAATGTCGTAGGATGTGCCGTAGCTCTGGCCGCCATTCTCGCTGACACCGTAGTTGCTGACGAAGATGGTGTAACGCGCCAGATTGTCTATCTCCTGATTACCAGTCTGTCCCCAGGAGGCACGAAACTTCAGGTCATCTATCCAGGATGCCTTCTTCATGAAACGTTCCTGGTTGATACGCCAACCGGCCGATACGGAAGGGAAGGTGGCGTAGCGGTTGTTCTTGCCGAAACGCGAACTGCCGTCGCGGCGGATGGTGAAGGACGCCATGTACTTGTCGGCATAGTTGTAGTTGGCCTTGCCGAAGAAGGACACGAGCGAATAGCCAGCCCCGCCACCGTAAGCCTGAGGATTGGATGTGCCGGCATCGGGCCACATATAGTCGGGATTAAGAATGGCGTATCCCTCCTTGTATCCTGAGAAGTAGGTGTCATCCTGACGGTTCAGCTCCGTACCCGCCATCAGGTCGATGTGGTGCTTGCCCAACAGGAGGTTGTAGGTGGTTACGGCGTTCCACATCCACTTGGTCCAGTGCTCCTGCTTTGCCTCTACACCGTTCGTGCTGTTGGCCACGTTGCCTTCTGTCACGGGATAGGTAAATATGCGTTGCTGTTTCTGCGAATAGTCGAGTCCGAAGGTAGTGCGGATGTTGAAACCCTTGAAAGGATTGAGGTTCAGGTAAGCGTCACCGAATACACGCCAGTAGGTGTAGCGGTTGTCTTTGTTGCGCTCCAGCACTGCCACGGGGTTGTAGCGGTCTGGATATCCGCCTACCGGACCTGCGTAGTTGCCGTCTTCGGTGTACACTGGCAGGGATGGGTTAAACTGCAATACGTTCTGCAGGAAACCGCTTGGTGCCTGGACCTCGGACGTGCGGTTGAGGGTGAAGTGCTCGCCTACGGTGAGCATCTTGTTCTTCAAGAGCTTGTACTCCGTGTTCATACGTGCCGAGAAACGGTTGAAGTCGGAGGTCTTGATGATGCCTAAGTTCTTGTAATAACCTAACGAGAAGAAACTGCTCCCCTTGTCCGATCCGTTGCTCACGGAGACATTGTATTGCTGGATGACACCCGTGCGCGTTGTCTCGTCAAACCAGTCGGTGTCGGCTGCTGGTGTCGTGCCGGCATCGTCCAGGTACTTTTTCATGGAGATGTTGTTGAGTATAGGTGTGCCCTGCTGGTTGTACCCCCAGTCGTAGCGGTAGCCAAGACCGTTGGTATTGGGATCCATTCCGTCGTTGACGTATGCTTGCCACATCACCTGTCCGTATTCCTTGGCGTTAAGCACCTTCATCTTGTGTGCATAAGTGGAGACGGCAATAGAACCGTCGAAGTCTACCTTTATCTTGCCGTCCTTGCCTTTCTTGGTTGTGATGATGATGACACCATTGGCGGCGCGGCTTCCATAGATGGAGGCAGAGGCTGCGTCCTTCAGCACCTGTATACTCTCTATGTCGTTGCCGTTCAGTTCGTGCATGCCCGACTTGGTAGGCACGCCGTCTACAATATAGAGTGGATCGTTGTCGTTGAGCGTTCCGATACCGCGGATGCGCACCGTCGCCGAACCGGAAGGCGATCCGTCGGCAGTGATGTTCATGCCGGGCACACGACCCTGAAGCGCCTTGATGGGGTTGTTCTCGTTTTGTTTGGCTATCTCGTCCACACTCACTACGGAGATGGCACCGGTAAGGTCGGCCTTGCGCTGGGTGGTATAACCTGTTACCACCACCTCGTTCAAGGCATTGGAAGCTTCCTTGAGTATGATCTTCATGTTGGATGAGGCTTTCACTTCCTGGTTCTCAAAACCGATATAGGAAACGACAAGCGTAGCACCCGGAGCACAGTCTAAGTGGAACTTGCCGTCGAAGTCGGTGACCGTACCCGTCTTTGTGCCCTTCACCATGACTGAAGCTCCGATGACAGTCTCGCCCGTAGCGTCGGTGACAATGCCGTCCACCTTTGTGTTTTGCGCATTTGCCATGGTGCAAACGGCACAGAGCAAAGGACTCATCAGTAATTTGGAAAGATTGTTCATGTTACATTGTTTTTAGTTGCGAATTGGTTCTTGTTTCTGCCGCAAAATTAGATAAAGAAGAGGCTTGAAACTAAAAAAAATCGTTCATGTAACAAAAAGCATGTTACATGAAACGATTTCCGAATGTTTCGCAAAGATTTTTTTATGTGCTTCCTGCATACAAGAAACGCCTTCTGTCAACTTCTCATTTCTGTAGGCAACTGTCCGAATTTCTTCTTGAAGCAAGAGGAGAAATATCCTGGTGTGGCGAACCCCACTTCTGCCGAAATCTCCGATATGGTCTTGTCGGTCTGTTGCAGGAGCGCGCAGGCTCTTTGTAGTCGCATCTCTCTTAGCAGTTCGGCTGGTGTCTTGCCGGTCAGTGTTTTCACCTTGCGGTAGAGTTGTACCTTGCTCAGTTGCATCTCTGCTCCCAGGTCGTCCATTCTCAGCTCGGCATTGCTCATGTTCTCCAGCATCTTGCTTTTGAACCTGTCCATGAAGTAGCGCTCGCTTTCGTCTACATGGGTCAGCTCCGACGGCCATCCCTCCTTGTCTTCTATGAAAACGCGTGCCACTTCTTTCTGCTTCTTGAGCTTTGCCTTGTACACCTTATATATATAATAGGTGAAGCTTAGCAGAAGTATGACGATAGTTGCCGCTGCTGCTATTATCCCTCTCTGCAAACGTGCCACCTTGGTATAGGTGTCAAGACTGTTTGACATGTGGTTCATGTCCTTTACCTTTGCTTCCAGTTCTTGGTATTGCAGAACGATGGCGTCGCAGTTCTCGGGTGTGGCAAGGAAAGACTCCATGTAGTTGTCCTTTCGGTATGGTTTGCCGTTGAGAATCTTCATTGCCAATGACATGATTTCCTCTCCCTTGGTGGGATAAACATAAGTGGCGGCAAACTGCCCTCTCTTCATCCTGTCTACGCCCTCCCATGCTCCGGGCAAGCCATCGATGCCGACAATGACCACTTGCTTGTCAATCTTTCTTTTTTCACATTCTAAGAATGCACCGACGGCTCCAAGGTCGCTGTGCCCGAATATCCCGTCGGCATGTCCGCCCCTGTCCAGATACTGTTTCATCAATTCCTGTGCCCGTTCCAGTGTCCAGTTGCTGTCCAGGGTGACCACCTTGATGCCCGGATATTTACTTATCACTTCGTGGAACCCTCTGTGGCGCTCTATGACGGGTGAAGCGTCCTTCAGACCTGTAATCTCCACCACCGTACCATTGCCGTGCAACTTCTCTGCCATAAAGCGGGCCGCTTCTCGACCGGCCTCTACATTGTTGCCGCCAATGTAAGCGGTATAGTGGGAGGAGGTAGTCTTCCTGTCGAAGAGGATGACAGGAATCTTGGCACGGTAAGCCCGCTCGATGGCAGGTGTCACTTCGTTCATGTTGTCCGGTGCCACCACGATCAAGTCCATCTTCTTGGCTATCATACTGTCTATCTGCCGTGCCTGAAGCTTCCCGTTATTCTCGGCATCGGCAAACGTCAGATTCACATTGTTATATTGGTACTGAGCCAGTCGCATCTCGTTGTTTACCTTCTCGCGCCAAATGCCTCCGCTGCATTGCGACACGCCTATCTGCAACTTCTTCCCAGTGCAGGAGGTGAGGAGAATGGTGATGCAGAGAAAAAGGAACTGCCATATTAAGATTTTGGTCTTCATTTTGTTTGTTTTAGGTCTTGCGTTAATTACGCGGCAAAAATACAAGTTTTTGTTGAAAAGACCAAAGAAAAAAAGTTTTTTCCAAA
>CAVKZC010000158.1:0-7848 GCA_963660455.1 Sphaerochaetaceae bacterium
ATAAAGTGGTCCGAGATGAGTCCCAATGGTTTTTATGGCGAAGAAATGTGAGCGAAAGCTATTCTATAGGAAATCATGCAAGAAAATGACAAGGTAGAAAAGGAACGGTGCATCCTCTGCCACCCGATAATGGGCAACGGAAGGATGCACCGTTTTCTTCTTTACCTGCTGGATAAATATATTAAAGCACTTGTCCGTCTTACTTAGAATAATATTTCATTCCTTTCTTGATAATTACGCCTTGATAGCCTGTTGCCACTCTTTGACCATTCATATTGTAGGAATTCTCGTTATAATTTGCTGAAACAGAAGTATTTGGTATCAAAGAGATGTTTGTTGCCATCCAACCGGGATTTTCTTCTGTTGACATGGAGACAATCTTTCCTCCACTGACTGTCATCAGACTACTGTTGGTGTAACCATCGGTGGTGCGGAGAGGGGAATAAGCCGTTTCCACATCAGACTTTGTAGAGAGGAACAGTCGATAATCTCCGTCATCTAACTTGTTGACTATGGTAACGTATGGTTTAGACAGCATAGTTTGCGATGCATAGTAAAGAGTTGATACAGGCGCACTGATTGTAAACACAGCTATCGATTTGCACTCGCCAGTCATGGTGTTTTGTGCCGTAACATAAATGTTTCCCTTGTATGTTTCTGCATCGATATTGAGGGGCAGTCCCGTAGTCGTCACCTTGATGTGGGTATCATCCACCTTTAAGATACTTGTGCCACCCTCATAAATGCACATTTTAGAAGTATACGTGGGATATTTACCTTGATTGGTAAGTGTACAGAATTCCTGTCCGGTGGAATAGCCGTTGAGTGTTTGGATATTGAACATGCCATCTTGCTGTCCACCCCATCCCCAGTTTACAGAGACCAGTCCATCCTGATTGTACCCGTCAAGCACAAAGCAATGTCCGCCGGAGGTAGACTGTCCGCCAAAGACAACGGGAATCCTTTCAGCCAAGGCTTGATAGATATTGCTGTAAAACTCACTCGACGTTTCAAAGTCAAGACGATGGTAAGGCAGTCCGCGGTCATAACCGAAATAGTTTCTGAAAGCATTGGTAGCCTGATACACGTATGAACCGCTGCCAGAAGCAGTATATTGCATCTCTACGGCTGCACCACAAGCCATCATCAATTCTGCCACAGCATTACCCTGTGCGTCGGTATATTTACCGGAATAATATGTTTCAAGCATGTTGTCCCAGTCAAACTTGATATCATCGAGTTGGACAGAAACCGTTTCCTGCACCCCTGTTCCCGGGTCAAAGCGGTAGATGCGCTTCGAAGTGCCACACTCTGGATACTTGTAGTAGTACATGGCCTGGGCCATAGCTGTTGCCACACATCCTGACGGATAATATTTGGTAGAGCCGTTAGAAGTATAGGTAGGGCACAACAGATTGTATGGTGCGTTTTGGTTCCACTTTGTTTTGATAAAAGAAGGAATTTCAGAGGCAAGTCCGTCTGGAACTGAAGGTGTAGAGACTGTTCCTGCCTTAAGGGCGTGGGCGGTTGCCGACAGCCACATTTGGAAACCAGGGTTATTGGTTCCATCTGAAAAGGCTGAGTAAGAGTAGCCTAAAATAGGATTGAGCGCTACATCTTTGGCCATAACGACAAAACCTGCGCTCTGACAACCAGCCACAGCCATTTCATTTGTCTCGTAAAGCACCTTTGGCTGCATGGTTTCCATGCTCCTTGATTGAGCCGTCATGCCGGTGGTGCTTGAGAGGACTTGTCTTGCAAGGCGAAGAAGTTCCTGCTGTGTACGATCCTTTGCATGAAGATTAAACACCGTCAAGAATGTCAAGAAGAGAAGAATGTTTTTTCTCATAAGATTACGTTTTTGTTTAGTTATTGCGTTTAGCAAAAGAGGCACCTGTGTTTAGTATCCTACACAGATGCCTCTATATGAGTTCATTTGCCTAACGGCAATGCTTAATGATTATTCTTCCATGGTTGCAGCATAGTCTTCCTTGCTCAGGTAGAACACTGTGGCGCCAGCACTACATGGATACTTACCACCGCTTTGGTTTTCAGACATGCTTACATACAAAGAGCTTGCTGGCCATGTAATAACGCCGCCTGTCTTTGTTGACTTGAACGTTCCCAAAGGATAAGCTTCGACGGTGGCACCATCGACATTACCGAAAATCTGACCTACGGAGAACTCGCCATATCCCCAGTTCATACCCATCGATACAGGGGCAAGAGATGCACCATCCTTAGTCACTGTAATGACAAATTTTCCACCATTACCAGACAAGTCGGCTTCCTCATTGTATGGATAACCATTATAGGCACCCATTTCGTCTTGATCTGTTGCAACCATACCATAAGGGCTCTGGAAGCGATACTTGACAGCAGAGGCTGTAGTAGCCTTCTCATACTCTACATAAAGCGGGATAGCACTCACACCGAAGAATTTGTTGACGATATTTCCTACCCAATAACCAGTACCTGCAGCTTCCCACTTGATAACTGTTACAGTGGCATACAAATCCTTGATACCTTGTGAATAAGGATTAACAACAGCATCGTCAAACTTCAACTCCAATGCTTGGGCAACACCTTCGGTCACTCCATCCTTTACTGATACTTTCAGTTCCTTCTCCGTCTCATTGGCAGCGAAGTCAATAGTTGCAGGCACATTGAATTTGTCTGCACCCTGAACTACATTGATATTGTAAGAAGCAGCATCTGTGGCCTTGCGCACTACCGTGAAAGACACTGTAGGGTCTGACGGGTCTACCTCAAGCGAAGTACTGTTGTCTTGGCTGAACTCTACGGCTGGGCATGAGGCGTCAACTGCTGTAGTGGTAGAGTTTTCCGACTCCAATTTGTCATTGCCGCAAGCAGCAAACAACATTGTTGCTGCAGCCATGCTCAGAAATATTTTCTTTATTTTCATTGTCTCAATATTATAGTTTACTACATGAAAATTTAATGATTGTCATCCGATGGCATTATTCTGTGTCGGCCACTGGCGTAGGAGACGGCACAGTCTCGTTGTTGTCAGCATCAGAGATAGCTGAGTTAGCGTTGATCTCGGTCTGCGGAAGTCTCCACAACAAGATGGGGTCACCTGCAGGGATATTGAATACAAATGTTGCATCAAATCCGCCACCTCGGCGGTCAATTCCCTTGTTCAAACGCATTACATCAAACCAGATGAGACCTTCACCCCAAAGTTCAATACGCTTCTGGAAGTATACTGCCTCCTGAACATCGCCTGTGCAAGTGTATGCCGGATCACGGTACTGCTTCACAAAGTTCTCCAGATAGGTCTTGCCATCCTCTCCGGCTTTAGCCAAAGCCTCGGCCCTGATGAGATACATTTCCTCTACACGCATAAGAGGAATGTCGTTGGCATTGGTACTGCAACCGAGTGTTCCATCGTATGTTCCGAACTTGCAATTGGTGTAGGGCGGGAATTTATACTTTAAAAGGTAATCGTTGTATTTCTGGTCCAAGTGAGTATTGGTACTATCTGCGCCAGACCACCAACCCTTGCGTACATCGGTTTCCGGTATCTGGTTGTAGAGCTTTTTGTTGATCTGGTGACCACCAGAATACTGACCGTAGCCATAGTTAAAGGTACCACAGTGGGAAATCCAGTTTACAATACCAGATGTCACGACATCATCAGTCTCTTCAATGTAGATACACCACATAAAATCTCTGTCGTTTCTACTTGTGAAGTAAGGCAAACTTACATCAGTGATGGTGGCAGGCACAATACCGAGTTTCTCTGCCTCTTTGATGGCATTTTCAGCATCACTGGCAGCATCTGCCCAGTTCTGCATCACCAAGTTCATACGCGCACGGATGCCATAGGCAGTAGCCTTGGATATGTAACGCTTGGCATCGCTGTCGCCTGCCGTGTAACTTGTGCTTGTCAGCAAAGCTATGGCATGGTCGATGTCTTTCTTAATCTGTGCATAGACAGCCTCTACAGTGGCACGAGGTGCACCATTTGCAGCAGCTTCGTTAGAGTTAGCGTCCGTGATAATAGGCACACAAGGCTTGCTCTCGTTTCCCTTGTAGGTAAACTGGTAGAGCTGAGCGAGTGTCAGATACATGGAAGCACGTGAAGCCAATCCCTGTGCATAGAAGAACTTGCCCTGGTCATCGGCAGGATCCGCTTCGCCTGAATAGGAAGCACATACATTGTTGGCTGCATAGATAATCTGATAGAGGTCGTTCCATACTATCTGGCATTCATTGCTTGTATAGGTACGGTCATAAAAATCCACATCGTTACCAGCCCAGTTGTAGCCATTATTGGCAGAAGACTGGTCTTCCGTGTTTGCATCAGTACACATCATGATAGAGGAGTAACCAAAGTCGTTGTGACGTGATGCGCTTAACGCTGTGTAGTTGGGCATGTACACATTCATGCCAGAGAATACGGCACGCACGCTGGCCTCTCCACGTTCGGGATTGTCGTTGATTACCTCTTTCTTTTGGTCAGAAGTGACGGTGCTTCCTTCGGGTGCAGTGTCAAGGTCTGCACAGGAAGTCAACGCCAAGGTGGCTGCGACAAAGCTTGACATTAAATATTTTGCGTTCATATTTTTATCCCTTATTTGTTTATTGTAATTGTTTAGAATGCTACACTGATACCACCAGAGATGGAACGTATTGCACTATACGTAGATGCACTGGCTGCAGTGTAGCTCTGACGTGGGTCAAGACCCTTGCGGGCACTCAACAGTGCCAAGTTGTCGCCAGAGAAGTAAACACGAATCTTGGTGAGTCCCAACTTGTTTACAAGCTGTGTCGGCAGTGTATAGCCAAACGTCAGGTTATTGATTGACAGATAATTGCTACTTGTCAAGAAACGTGTTGATGTAGAATTGGCATATTTGGAGTTTGTTGAGAGCGAATTTAAACGTGGTACGTCTGTATATCTGTTCTCCGGTGTCCATGCGTTGCGAATATCTGTATGCCAGTTCTGACCTGCAGTTGAGTTGTTACCACCATGCATCAAGCTGGAATAACCACTGTCGTAAATGTGACCACCCAACTGATAAGATGCCTGTACGGACAAATCGAAGCCGTAAGCCTTGAAGGTAGTACCAAAACCGCCATAGACAGTTGGCAGAAGGTCTTTTGTTGCTATACTGTTGGATGACTGAGAGGCAACGCTCCAATCGTTTGTCGTCTCACGGGTTACAGAACCGTCCTCATTGGTCTTGTTGTAGTACCACAGCGCATCACCGTTATCGGGGTCAACACCTGCCCACTCTGCCAGATACATACGGTACATTGACTGACCTTCCTCGTAAATATAGGAACCCTTGATGAGTTTTCCGTTCAAGTCTGGGTGCAACTTGTTAATCTTGTTCTTGATGAATGTAGCATTGGCATTCACGTCCCAAGAGATATTCTTTGTACTGAGAATATTATAGTTCAAGTCAATTTCCAAACCTAAGTTGGTCATGCTACCGATGTTCATAGGCATCTCTGAATATCCGAGCGAACCTGCTACTGGCTTGTAGTAAAGCATGTCTGACGACTTGCGTGAGAAATACTCAATAGAACCAGTCAACTTGTTCTTGAACAATCCGAAGTCTACACCCACATTGAATGCTGTCTGGGTCTCCCATGTCAAATCAGGATTACCCTTGTAGGACAATGTACCATCTGAGAAACCAGATGTATCACCCGTCATAGAGTACTGATCAAGATAAGCATAGTAGTTTCCGATGGCATCGTTACCCTGCTGACCTACAGAGGCCTTCAGCTTCAACATATCCACCCACTCTACGCTCTTCATGAAGTTTTCCTTAGAGATAACCCATGCGGCACTGCCAGAGAAGAATGTACCCCAACGGTGATCTTTTGCAAAACGTGAAGAACCGTCACGGCGAACGGCGAAGTTGGCAATGTACTTGTCCTCATAAGAGTAGTTGGCACGGCCAAAGAAACCTGCGGTGGCATACTTGTGGAGGTAGCCGGAAATACCATAGTCTGCAACTGCATTGCTTACGTAGTAGCTCTCTGCATTGTAGAGGTGAGTACCACCTGCATAGAGATACTTGTACTTGTAGGTATAGCCATCGTAGCCAAGCGTGATGTCCATGTTGTGCTTACCCGCAAAAGTACGAGTATAGTTGATAATATACTGCTGGTCGAAACCGTATGTACGAGAATGTCCCTGATAAGCTGCGCCCTGGATGGAAGCAAACTGACCCATATAAGCGTTCTGCAACTCATTGCTGTTGGTGTTGTCAATGTTGAGACTCCACTGAGCCTTGATGCTCAAACCCTCAAGGGGAGTCAAGTTGACATACCAGTTGTTGCTCAAAATATCCATAATGTACTCACGCTTGTCGTACTGGAGAGAACCTCCAGGGTTTGAGATTGACATGAACGAACGGTTACGTGTACCATCATTGGCAGTACCATAATCGTAAGTCTTTCTCCCGTTTGTCATGATGACGTTGCCTTCTGCATCACGAACATAGTAAGGATAGATAGGAGCTATTCTGTTTGCCACACCGAAGGCATTGCCTGAAGACGAGCCTGAGGTCTGGTCGCTGGGATAGTATGACTTGCTGTAAGAATATGAAATGTTTGCACCTACAGCCATCCACTTGTTTACCTTGTAGTCATCCTTCAAACGGAATGAAGAGCGCTTGAATCCTGAACCAGACACAAGACCTCCGTCATCCAAGTATCCGTAAGATGCATAGAAGTTATTGCGGTCTGTAGCGCCTGATATGGTAGCGTTGTATTCCTGACGGAGGGTGGACTTGAATATTTCGTCCTCCCAGTTGTCGGGAGTATAGTAACGGTTATTGGCCTCGTCCTTGTAGCCCAAAGTTGCATTGGGGTTAAGCTTTCCGTTTGTTCCGAAAAGATACTCACCCGTTGGTACGGTATAAATCTGATAACCGTTACCACCGTTCTTGTTGGTTGTTATATTGCTGTTTGCCCACTGCCAAGCGCGAGTCGGGTTGTAGCCAAGATGGGAAGTTGCTCCATTATACATGGCGGCATATTCTGTCTCCAAATACTCTTGAGTATTGCGGATAACATCATAGTTCTTGATGGCACGAGAGTTGCAACCCCACTTGGCATCCAAAGTTACTGTAGCTTTGCCGGCTTTAGCTCTCTTGGTGGTAATCATGATGATACCATTGGCACCACGCGCACCATAAAGGGCTGTAGAAGCAGCATCCTTCAACACAGTAAGCGACTCGATATCGGCTGTATTGATAGAAGAAAGGTCTCCATCAAAAGGAACACCGTCTACTACATACAATGGGCTGGAACCAGCGTTGATGGAACCTACACCACGCACACGTACTGTGGCAGAAGTACCAGGCTGTCCGTTGCTGCTCTGAATCTGCACACCGGCTACAGCACCTGCCAATGCATTGGATACATTGGAAACTTGACGAAGCTCGATTTTGTCAGATTTCATCACACCGGCAGAACCGGTAAATGTACCTTTGGTAGAAGTACCATAAGCTACAACCACCACGTCATCCAAAGAATTGTCATCCGGATCCAATACAATCTTCATGCTTTTAGCTGCCTTGACGGTTTTGCCGGTCATGCCGATGTAGGACACTTCGAGCTTGGCGCCAGCGGGGACGTTCAGCGAGAAGTTACCGTCGATGTCGGTAGCTGTACCGGTATTGGTGCCCACCACCTTGATGCTGGCGCCCACGACAGGCGAGCCGTCTTCGGAGGAGGTCACTGTACCGGAAACCTGAGTTTGTGCCAGTGCCATTCCTATGCTCAGGAAAAGGCAGGCGATAAACGTCATAAGTCTTTTTTCCATAAATCTCTCTCTTTTAATAATAAATAATGTATAAA
>CAVKZC010000159.1:0-7777 GCA_963660455.1 Sphaerochaetaceae bacterium
CTCTACGATTCGTGCCGAAGAAGCGTCTGATGTTTGTACACATCGTCCTGTCTATACATCGGAAAAGCCAGGAGGTACATGTACTCTGTTATCGGCAAATCGGTTGGACAGCACAACAAATTCAACGACTATAATTCTATGTCGGGTTCTGCTGCATTCCAATACACGACTTCTTCTGGTTTTAGCTCATAACGCAGTGTCTTCCCTTCAAGATACTCCTTAATGACTTTGTACCAATCTGCCAGTTGCATAGTTGGATATTCCTCTCCAAATCTTTCAATGCAGTCTCTCTGGAATGACAGGATGGACAACCCATTCTTCATCTCCATCATGGTATTGGCGAAATTCACGATACGTTTATCATCCTGTAGGCTGTTCAGCTTGGCATAAACAGGTTGCAGTGAAATGTCACCGTTGCTCAGAATAAACTCCTTCAAGAAATTATCCACTTTAGGCGCAACTTTAAATGGGAGCAACCTCACGCCTTCCACGTTTTCGAAGTAAGCCTTCGCCTTGGCTTTGTCAACAGTTTTCGTCAACAAGTCAAAACGATTGTAGGAGTTAAGATTCTCCGAAGTTACATCCGAACGCATAATCTCCACCAACATCTGCTCATTGAGACCGAAGGTTTCTGCCACTTGGTGAATTTTTGTGTTCTTGGCTCTGTTCATGTATTCCACCACATAGTCATGGAAAGTCTTTCCCTTGTCCATGACGGCTTCTCCACTCTCCACCTCGTGCAGGAAGATATTGGCATATTTCTGCTCTTCCTGCGAAAGCAGAGCAAACGACCTATGCAGAGCCTGCAATATGCTTTGACGTTCTTCATCAGAAGCATTTCCATGTTTTATCATCTCCAAATAGACATCAAAGCGTTCGTTGATGTAGTCGGCATCTATCTGCTCTGTGTCTATTTCCGTCAGATAAGTCTCCACATCGTATGGAGGTTCTTCCGCTCCGCTTCCACCACTCCGTTCTGGTACAAGTTCCTTGTAGCGTCTAAGCAGAACCAAGTAGGTTTCCTCGTTGACCAACACTTCTATATCTTTCCACTTGCCATCGGTCTGTTTCAACCGATAATGCAGTTTTTCCCATACGAAACCTTGTATGCGTGCCGCTTCGAGATGCTCGTTGAAGTTGCGGAACAAGATAGCGAACCTTTTGCGTTCAGCATCCGACTGGGGCAATGCCTCAAAATCTTTGATACCAGCATGATTGAACAAGTATACTATTTCACCATAGATATTGTTCATTCTCTCCAGATTGTGTGTCAATGGGTCGGCAAAGATTTTCAGGGGTTTGTTGTCGGAATACAGCGCCACTGCCTTGTCGATGTTTCGTTTCATAGTATGGGGATAACGGTAATAGCGTATCACGCCAAACGGTTTGTCCGGTCCGAAGAGGCGGTTCGTACGGCTGAACGCCTGAATGATGTTCTCATACTCCATCAGCTTGTCCACATAGAGGGTATTTATCCTCTTCGAATCAAAACCCGTAAGCATCTGGTTTACCACTATCAGAATGTTGATTTGCTTTTCCTGCGTAAAGTCTTTTGTGTCGTAAGGCTTCTTGTGGGCGAGCCGTTGCGAAACATCTTTCTTGAAGGCTGCATATGTGGGAATGGTGTATTCCTTTCCAAATATCTCTTTGTAATCTGTAAGAATATCCACCAATCCGTCCTCCTTGTATTCCTGACCACCTGTGTTGTCAATGGTTGGGTCGAACAGTGCCGTAACCCTCAACTGGGGCATTTCTTCGCGAATCAAACGATAATACGCTATAGCTTCAGGGATGCTCTCTGTGGCAAGCAAGGCATGAAACTTTCCGTTCAAGCTCTGTGCCACCCAGTTTCCCTTGATGTCTTCCACAACCTTTCGGTGATGTGCCTCGCAATTGTACTGTGATTTGGGAATGAAGTCTTCAATGCCGTTTATATATGTGCCGTCGGGGGCATCATGCCCGGCCATCCCCATCTTCTTGCCGTTCATATAATATAGGTACACCTCTTTCTTTTGCTCGTCGGCAAGGGCTTCCTGCTCCGTGTCAGCCTTGGCTTTCTCCAGTGCTACGCAACGGCGCAAGTCCTTGTCCCTATACGTCGGACACATATAGGGGTCAAAGCCAAGCACGTTCCTATCAATGATACCGTTGGCTATGGTGTAGGTATGAAGGTTCTTCCCAAAGATTGTTTGGGTGGTGTTCAGCTTCTTTTGGTTCTCCTCCTTGATGGGCGTTCCTGTAAATCCGAAGAATACTGCATGGGGAAAGGTGCGCTTGATTTCGATGAGCATATCTCCAAAGACGGAGCGGTGGCATTCGTCCACAATTACTACCATGCGTTTGTGGTTTATCTTGGCGATGTCCGCTTGTCGCCTCTTCCCTTGCTCCTCGTTGATGCGGCTCATTTTCTGGATGGAGGTGACAATGAGTTTGCTTCGTTTGTCCTCTTTCAACTTCGACACGAGAACGTCTGTCCTCTCTGTATTCTGCACGTCCTCGTCGCAATCGGCAAACGAGCGGTATTCGCCCAAAGACTGTGTGCCGAGTTCTATGCGGTCAACAAGGAACACCACTTTGTCGGCATCGCCCGACTGGGCTATCAGCTGTGCAGACTTGAAACTGGTCATTGTCTTTCCGCTGCCTGTAGTGTGCCACACGTAGCCTCCTCTCTGCTCGTTGCTGTTCCAGTCCCATTGTGCCACGACGTTGCTTATCTGGCTTGCGGCATAGTATTGGTAGCTGCGCATCACCTTCAACACTCCGTCTGCCCGGTCGGCTACGGTGTAGAACCCGATGAGCATGTGCGCCATCGGTATGTAGAGCAACTCTGTGGCAATACGCCGCCAATCGTTGATGGGTTCGTTACCAGAGGTGCCCCAATGGAAATAGAATGCCTTGTTGAACTGTCCGTCGATGCCTGGGTTGGCAAAATACAAAGTCTCTTCAGGATTCATTGCCACGAACACCTGTACCAGTGAGAATATGCTATCCGCAAAAACGCCCTCCTTTGTGTATTTCTCTATTTGGTTGGCGGCTTGCATGGCCGACACCTTGCTGCTTTTCAGCTCAATATGTATCACAGGCATACCATTGATGAGCAGGGCAATGTCGCCACGCCGTTTGGGAAGGATATGGGAATGACGCTCAAACTTAGGTTGGCGAGCTATCTGGTAAAGGCTCTTGCCTCCAGCTATTTCCAGTCGGTCGTAGATAGAGAGCGAAACTTCCTTGCCGAGGTGAAGTTCGTCATCGGGATTGTCTCGGGTGATGGTCACAGACTTGCCGTTGATAAAACCATTGAGGGCAAGCGGTGTGCGCAGCTCTTTCACAACATCGAGCACCTGCCGCATTTCGCTCTTGGTGAGAGGCTGGTTGTTTAGTCGGTCTATGCCTTTGTTGTTGGCATAGAGTATGTCGGCCCAGTTCTCCACGAGCTGTTCCTCTGTGGGATAGTTGAGCATCTTGCCCGTCCATCCGTGTTCCTGCAATAGTTTTACTAGGGCATCCTCGAATTCCTGTTCACTGTCAAATCCCATAATCGTTTTCTTTTTTATACAAACATCTTTTGCAACAACGACTGCTTCATCGTGCGCATCTTGGTGAGCTTTGATGAGGTGCTGGCAACAAGCCCTTCAATGGCCATGACGCTTTCAGACACTTTTTGTTGTTCATCCTTGGTCTTAGGTTTATACATTTTCAAGTCAAAGAAATCATCTGACGAGATATTTAGCAAGCCATGATTTCTTGCACCCTCAGCTGCTCGTTGGCTAATATGGTTATACCATTTGCGTGTTTCGAAGAATGCGGCCAAGAAATTGCTGTCTAATTTCTTCTCGTTCAATGCAAACACGATATAGAGAGTAGAAAGTACTCCTTTATCATATTTGTCCAAACGCTTCACAGCACCGTATGGATAACCATCTGAGGTTGACTTGTTGTAAGCGAACTCTCCATTTTCTATCAGGTAATAGCCCGAAATGTCCTTGCTTGCTATACGGCTATTGAAGAACTCGTTTTGGTCTATCAGTCCATATTGGGCGGAGATTGTGAGCGGCAAGGAAGATTCGTTATTCGAATTCTTCCTCACAACTCTTTCCGTTATGTTCGCCAATGTTTCTATCTCCCATTCTTTCTCAAACTCCTTAAATCTAATCAACGGTGCTGCGTACCCCCCCCTATTAACATTTATAAACATCTGATTAAGAAGGGCTTGCTTGATATTGCGCAGCTTCTCTAACTTCTGTTCAAGTTTGCGAATAAGAGTGTCTAAATTCAAAAACAACTCGGCAATTTTCTTTTGTTCTGCCTCTTTTGGAACTACCGCATCAATCTTTGAAAAACTAGGGTATTTCAAGTTCCAAGTGTCGGATGTCAGCCCCTGAGAATTGATTCTGAATTTATAGAGTGAATCATTTTGCTTAAACAAGTAGTGGTAAAATTTTGGATAGGCACCTTGTATAGGAGTAACAACAGTATACGCAGGGCTTACTATTCCAGAATAGGAAGAATAGCCACATGCTCCTTGCCACATACGCATCGAATTATATGCGATGTCCCCAACTTCGACGCATTTATAATTGGATTTATCTGCGCTAGAACCATCGACACGCCCTGTATCAACAGCTCTTACAACACCATTATTGATGGTTACAGAAATTAATTCTCCTTCACCAGAGCGTTCTACTCTTTCCTTAAAAGAATCCCCCAAAGCAATTTCTGCCCACTCCCCTTCAAATCCTTTGAATCTCACATCAGGCACTTTTATATTCTTGCTCATAATCAATTACGTTTTAAGCATTTACCAATACTTTCTTAAACTCTTGCAATGCAGTCATGTCGTAGTCGCTGCCCGTCAGTTCGTCTATCATTCCTGCCAATGCAGAGGATGCTTCCTGTATGTCATGCTCCAACGCAACGAGCGTGGTCGCATATTTCTTTTGCAGGGCAATGAGCTTGGAAACAAAGTCATCCACCACGTTTTGTGGAAGCGTTGAGATATGGTCGCAAAGTGTATCAATCCATTTTGCGGAAAGCAACGAGAGGATGTCCTCATCGCTGAGTTCCTCCTCTATGTATGTTTTGGTGTGCTCGTGCAGGGCATCGGCATCTTTCTTCACTTCTGACTTCAGCAACTTTGCCTCGCCTGTCAATTGACTAATCTTGACAATGTTTGCTTCATACGAGCCTTCCCCAAACTCATAGCTGCAGCGGTAATGGTCTATCAGCGTGTTGACAGCAGCTTTACCGAAAGTACCGTCCTTGTTAGGCTTGGCATTACTCCAGCATATCTCATCATGCGATTCGATGAAAGCCAATTTGTCCGCCTTTTTAGACAGTGACAGATATTGGTTCAGCGTGTCGGTCTCCGCTGTCTCGACTTCCGCCAACACTTCCGCCAGCTTCTCGTCGAGTTTCTTCTTGTCGAGCTGATTGTCATCATTGGTGATGCCGTCCCGCTCGTCATCCGCCATTTCGTTCATTGCCTCTTCCGTTTCCATGGATATGGCATCCAAACGTTGCTCCTTGTCACGCAAAGACTGCCACTCATCGCGGAGAAAAGTGGTCTGCACAAGGTCAAAGGGCAGAACATGACCTATCCATCCATCCTGAACCTCGCTCTCTGTGTCTCCTGATTTTTTTATCACCATATTGGGGTCAACTACACGTGTGGCGTTGAACCCTTCCGACTGTATGATTTCCAAATCCTGCGATATGGTCTGCCACTTGGCGGCAAAGAGTTGATAAGCGTCGTATCGATCGATGAGAGGCACTGGTTCCAATTGACGGAAAATGTATTTGGTAATGTGTTCGTCCTCAGCACTAATGTTGAGTGTGAGCATATTGTCGAGCAGTCGTTGACGAAGCATGTCCTTGAAACCTCCAAACTGATGGACAAAGGTCTCTTTGAACCCAATGACGGAAGGGTGGTCGTTTACAGCCATTTGTATATCGTCCACACGGAATGTGGTTTGCGGCGTATTGTTACTCTCAAACAACGACTCTTTCAGTCCGCCAAATGCAGCCCAATAGGCATCGAAAGCGGCAAGCTCACTCTTGGGAACGCCACCAAACATCGTGGAATACAAATCCCACGTTTCCATGTCATCGGCAGAATTGACATAACGTGGAATGTTGAGATTGTAGCCATTGGCACGGATCTCTTGCTTACTGACGAGACGCGAGAACTTGGGCACGCTCTTCTTTTCGAGGAAAGTGTCCACAATACGCTTGATGTCAGAGGCACGCAACTTGTTCTTCTTGCCATCCTTCACGCAGCATTTCGACGCATCGATAATCAGCACGTTGCTGTCTGTGCGTTTCTTGCGCAACACCATCACGATGGTAGGAATGCCAGTACCGAAAAAAATGTCGGACGGCAAGCCAATGATGGCTTCAATGTTGTCACGTTCTATCAGCTGGCGGCGGATACTGCCCTCCGAACCATCGCCACCGTCAGAACCATTTCCTGCATCACCTCGGAAAAGCACGCCATGAGGAAGCACAATGGTCATAATGCCATCAGACTTCAAGTGATATAAGTCGTGGAGCAAAAAGGCATAGTCCGCCTTACCCTTAGGCGCAATGCCATAATCGTCGAAACGAGGGTCGGGAGTGCCCCCTTCTCCACCTTTGGGCTTACGAGGCGGCGTCCAACTTTGAGAATAAGGCGGGTTGCTCACCACTGCATCCACATAGAGCGGTTGGTAAGTGTTCGATGGGTCATTCTCGTCAAAGTAAGGCCAATCTTGCTTCAGCGTGTCGCCGTTTCTCGCAATGATATTGTCGGGGATAATGCCTCGCATCACAAGATTCATTCGTGTCAGGTTGAATGTATTCTGCTTCAATTCCTGTGCATAATATTTGATGCAGTTGTCCTGCTGAATATGCTTGGCCACCGACTTTCCGATATTGATGAGAAGAGAGCCAGAGCCACTTGTTGGGTCGTAGATTTCAATCTGCTTGCGGTCTTTTAGATGGTTCGCCACGATTTCGGACATAAGCAGCGACACCTCATGAGGTGTATAGAACTCTCCTGCTTTCTTTCCGGCATTGGCGGCAAATTGGCTGATAAGATATTCATAGATGAAGCCGAGCACGTCGTAATCCTGCCGACCATTCATCGGAATGTCCTTGATGAGTGCCAACAGGTCTGCAACGGCACTGGTTTGTTCCTTGTCGGAAGTACCGAGTTTCTTCAGTCCAGACTGCAAGGTTTCGAAGATTCCTGTAAACACCCTTTTATGTGAGGGCGAGATGAGTCGTGTGAACGCAGAAAGAGCATCGCGCACATTGGCAATCTCGAAATCACAGTCTTTGCTTGTCCATGTGGAATACAGGTTGTCATAAGCGATAAAGTACCCCAGTTTGCTCTGCACCCATTCTACGATGTCGCTGTCTTCCTCTTTGAGCTGCACCAAATCTGCGTCAGTAAAATCATTCTCTTTGGCAAGCCTTACCTCTTGTTCAGAGAGGAACTTGTAGAAAATGAAGCCAAGTATATAGTCCTTGTATTCATTGGCCTCTATCTTTGAACGCATCTTGTTTGCCGATGCCCATATTTTGTTTGCAAGTTGTTGTTTGTTCATATTCTTCTTTTTTCTTAAAGACATTGCACATCGTGCTTAGTCTGTATTATTCATTATTTTACACTTTGTTGTCTCCTTTACATCCACACGTTGTCACTTTTACCTCCAGCTTTCTCTTTTGAGCCTTTCGGACTACCAACGCCAAAAGCCATGAAGTTTTTTGATTTCATCCAAAGGCAAGGAACAACATG
>CAVKZC010000160.1:0-7737 GCA_963660455.1 Sphaerochaetaceae bacterium
CCACGTTGTTGGCAACTGCCATCCACGTTGTTGGCAACTGCCATCCACGTTGTTGACAGTTGTCATCCATGTTGTTGACAATTGGCATCCACGTCGTTGACAATTGTCATCCATGTTGTTGACAGTTGTCAACAACTATGCGAGACGGTGTTTTCGCATCGTCATGACAGCATTCTTGCATCATGATGCTTGACTTCTTTGACTCATGCTGCAAGTTGTCGTGCAGAGTGATGGAATCTTATTGTGGGGTTGGGTGAGACGGTATAAGATCTGTCGAGTAACTCGTCTTCCCAGGCGCCCTGCCCCACGCAGAGGATGATGTCCTTCTGGCGGTAGAGCTTAAGGTAGGATGATCGGCGGGCATGTTTACTACCACGCTTGTGGTATTCGACGGCATCAAAAAAGCCCACCAAGATTTCTTGGCAGGCTTTTCGCTAAAGTATCCCTTGGCTCAATTTCCGGGAAGCAGAGTTACTTGATGATGCGATAATAGTCTTCCTTGCGAGGTTTCACGGTGTGGGGATGAGCCGAGGCGTAGCCGAGCGAGAGGGCACCCACACCCATCAAGCCTTCGGGCAGGTTCCAGTCCTTCATCAGTTTCTTGCCTTCCTCGGTGGCGAACATGATATCCTCGCGGTTGATCCAGCAGGAGGAGAGTCCGATGGAGTGGGCGGCCAGCATCATGTTGCCGAGGATGAGGCTGCCGTCCTTCACATTGTTGGGATCGTCCTCACGGGCTAATACGATGACGATGGTAGGCGCACCATAGTAGGGGTCGCTCTCTACGCCCATCGCCTCGCCGTTCATCTTGCGAAGTTGGACGCAGGTGTCGGGGTTCTGCACGGCGATAATGAAAGGCTCCTGCGAGCCATGGCCTGTGGCTGCCCATGTGCCAGCCTCCAAGACGGTTTCTAACTCCTCATTGGTAATCTGTTCAGCCTTGTATCTGCGAATGCTTCTTCTCTCCTTAATGGCTTTCAATACTTCGTTTTCCATATGTTCTTTATGTTTTTATGTTCTACATCGGGCATCCTGTGTCCTCTTCGTCAATGTATTGGCTCAGCACCTGTCCTATTCTTGCCAGACCTTTCAGCAGGGTTTGTCGGGGACAGGCGATGTTGATGCGCAGATAGCCTTGTCCGGCCTTGCGACCATACATCGTACCACTGCTCACGAACACCTTGCCGTCGTGCATCAGTTTCTCGTAAGCCTCGTCGGATGA
This sequence comes from Sphaerochaetaceae bacterium, assembly GCA_963660455.1. Classification (GTDB taxonomy): domain Bacteria; phylum Bacteroidota; class Bacteroidia; order Bacteroidales; family Bacteroidaceae; genus Prevotella. Next base: position 1,223 of record CAVKZC010000160.1, read on the forward strand.
GAGTTCGAAGGGCAGAATGTCGAGCCAAACAAGATAGGTGCCTTCCAGTCGCGTGACGCGTGCCTGGGGCAACTCGGCATTGAAGAAATCCTTCAGGGCCTGGTAGTTGTCGGAGAGATACTGGTTGAGCTGGTCGAGCCATTCCTCACCCTCGTTGTAGGCGGCCTGCAGGGCGATGACGCCGAAGGGATTTACGTCGCACACCTCGTGGATGTTGACGGCGCGGTTGATGCGGCGGCGCAGGATAGGGTCGGGGCAGATGATGTTGGCTATCTGCAGACCGGCGATGTTGAATGCCTTGGTGGGGGAGTTAAGCACCACGCAGTTGTCGCGGCAGGCCTCGCTGATGCTGGCAAACGGCGTGTAGTGATAGCCGGGCATGATAAGCTCGCAGTGTATCTCGTCGGCGATGACTTTTACGCCGTGTTTCATGCAGATGTCGTTCATGCGCTCCAGCTCTTCCTTCTTCCACACGCGGCCCGCTGGGTTGTGGGGATTGCAGAGAATGAAGGCGGTGGTCTTCTCGTCGGCACACTTGCGCTCGAAGTCGTCGAAGTCTATCTCGTAGGTCTCGTTGCCCACGCGCCGAAGCTCGTTTTCCGCCACCTCGCAACCGCTGTTGGCGATGCAGGAGAAGAAGCAGTTGTACACGGGAGTCTGCACCAGCACCTTCTCGCCCGGCATGCAGATGGCCTTCAGACAGCAGGTGAGGGCGGGCACTACGCCCGAGGTGTAGATAATCCAGTCTTTCTCCACTTGCCACTGGTGGCGACGGGCGAACCAGCTTGTGATGGCCTCGTAGTAGGAGTCAGGCACAAGGGTGTAGCCGAAGATGCCGTGGGCCACACGCTTCTGCAGCGCCTCGATGATGCAGGGGGCAGTGGGGAAGTCCATGTCTGCCACCCACATCGGGATGATACCGTCCTCTTTCACCAAGTCCCACTTGTAGGAGTTGGTGCCGCGGCGGTCGATGATCTCGTCAAAATTATATTTCATGTCTTTTTTTACCTTTTTACTTTTTACCCTTTTACCCTTCCAACGATTTCACACGTTCCCTTGGGCGACTTGGCAAACTCGGTGTAGGTGACGCTTCCTATTTCGTCCGCCTCAATCCTTCCGGAGATAGGATTCTTGATGTTGGTGATAGATCCCTTGATGCGGGCATCGATATTCGAGCAGTCCTCGAAGGCACGGTCGCAGGCTGGATCGAAGGTGCAGTCCTCCAACGTCACATGGTCCATATAGCAGAGCGGCTGTTCGCCACTGATGTGGCAGCGTACCAACTTGATGTTCTTACTGTGCCAAGCCAGGTACTCGCCGTTCAGCTCGGAGTCGTAGACCGTCACGCTCTCGCACTCCCAGAAACTGTCCTTGGTCGTGATCTTGGCATGATGCACCTCTACGTTCCGGCAGTATTGGAACACATATTTCGAGTCGCTCTCCAGTCCGTCCACATAAATGTTCTTCGAGAACATGAAAGGATAAGTGCCGTCGTGGAGTGTTACGTTTTTCAGTTTCAAACCATCCACCTTCCAAAACGTCTCGTCAGCATCGGTGATGTTCACGTTCTCCAGTTCTAGGTTGTTCATCTCGCGGAAGAATTTCGGTCCGTCAATGATGCAATCCCTCATCACCATATTGTTGGAGTACCAGATGGCCGACCGGCTCTCGGGTGCGAAATAGCAGTCGGTGATGAGCGAGCCGTCTACGTGCCACCAAGGGTATTTGCCATAGAACTTGGAGCTGTGGCATTCTATGTTCTTGCAACACTTGATGCCCGACTCGCCGTCTGTAATCGTAATGTTCTCCAGGCGCACGTCGTGAATGCCAAAGAGCGGGCGCTCGCCTCCGAATTCCTTCTTCTTAATCAATTCCATTCCCTTTATTGTCTGTTTTTTCAGTGTTTTGTAATTTTACTGCAAAGTTACGAAAATAATGGGATGTGTATGCAAACTGATGTACGGAAAAAGTTACCATTATCACTGATAATTGCTGTGCAGGCATGCGTCGTAAAACGCAAAAGGCTGAACCATGACAAACTTCACGGTTCAGCCCCTATTTAGTCAGTTTCGAATGTCACCAAGCGGTGGATTACAAGTTGGGGTTCATCTCTTTCCACTCAGCTACTGGAGGAACGATGCCAAGCTCTACAATCTCATCGCGCATCTTGCAGAGGTGCTCGTAAGACTTGGCAAGGCTTGCCAACTCCTCCTCAGTGCCTGTAGGCTCTGTGAAGTGAACGCCAGTCTTGTCGATGGTGGTAGGCATAGCCATCATTACGTTCTTGAAGCCAAGCTTATCGTGGTTAACGTAGCAACCAGCTGGCAATGTGAACTTCTCGCCGCCCATGGCAGCCTCGATCATCTTCACTGCGTTGTAGGCAGGGCTCTGGAATGAAGAGCGGCCACGCAACTTGATGATGTTAGAACCACCCTGCACGGTGTGGTGCTTGATCTCCTCCCAACGCTCGTCGGAAAGACCCATCTCAGACAATGGCTTGCCGTCTACCTTCACCTGAGAAGCGAATACTGCCATCTGCTCGCCGTGACCACCATAAGTGTGGGCACCTGTCACCTTGTCCTGCTGTACGCCGAACTCGAGGGCCAAAGCCTGCTGCAAGCGGGTAGAGTCGAGGGCTGCGAGAGAAGTCAACTGGTTTGGCTTCAAGCCGGAGTGAATCAGTGCAGTGAGGGCTGTAACGTCGGCAGGGTTGAAGATAACAACCACGTGCTCCACGTTGGGGCAGTACTTCTTGATGTTGTCACCGAACTCAGCGGCGATCTTGCAGTTACCCTTGAGGAGGTCCTCGCGAGTCATACCCTCCTTACGGGGAGCACCACCAGAAGAAATGATGTATTTGGCACCAGTGAAGGCTTCCTCGGGATTGACGGTATAGGTTACGTTAACGCCGGGGAATGCGCACTGCTGAATCTCATCGAACACGCCATGAACACCCGGCTCGAAGATATCGTAGAGACAAATGTTAGGAGTGAGGCCGAGCATCAAAGCGCTCTGTACCATGTTAGAACCAATCATGCCGCCGGCACCGACGATCACGAGTTTGTCATTAGTTAAAAATTCCATAACTACAAAATATTAAAAATGTTGATGTTTACATTACTGTGTGGGGAAACGGCTTTGAATGCCGACATTCTCGGCGCTCCCCTTTTTCGACCGCAAAATTATAAAAAAGTAGTGTAAAACGTGCATTATTTTGCACTTAAATTTGTGATTAATTCTTAAAATTCTTATCTTTGTAATCTCTAATTGACAAATCGTGGATATGAAGAATAATATCGAACAAAGACTGGAACGCCTCAGGGATATTATGAGGCGTGAACATTTGGCTGCATTCGTTTTTCCAAGTACGGATGCACACCAAAGTGAGTATGTAGCCGCTCACTGGAAAGGGCGTGAGTGGATGTCGGGATTTGACGGTTCTGCCGGCACAGCTGTCGTTACGTTGACGTCGGCTGCTCTCTGGACAGACTCCCGCTATTTCCTTGCTGCTGCACAGCAGTTGGAAGGTACCGAGTACCAATTGATGAAATTGAAAGTCGCAGGTACGCCCACCATAGCGCAATGGCTTGCCGGACAATTAGCAGATGTGGAATCGCCTGAGGTGGGAGTGGACGGCATGGTCAACTCGTATGGTGAAGTATCCAGTCTGATGGCTGAACTCCGCAAGTTGGGCGGCATCACGGTGCGCTATAATTTTGACCCTTTGGATGCTATATGGACAGACCGTCCAGGCATACCTTCCAGTGCGGTGGAGATACATCCGATGTGTTATGCCGGAGAGTCTGCTTCGTCCAAGATAGCGCGTCTGCGCGAAGCTTTAAGGCAATACCATGCCGACGGAATGCTTGTGTCGGCGCTTGATGACATTGCCTGGCTGCTTAATATTCGTGGCGCTGATGTACACTGTAATCCGGTTGTTGTGTCTTATCTCCTCGTAACATCAGATAAAGTGTCGCTTTTCGTAGACCCTGCCAAACTGACAGAAGAGGTGAAGCGCTATCTTGGAGAGTTGAATATAAGTGTCTATATATATAATAAGGTGGAGAGTGCGTTGCGGGAGTATCCGGACTACAACATCCTGTTGGATCCTGACGAAACGTCATACTGTCTTTGGAAAGCCGTCAGATGTAAGGAAATCGTGCCCGCATCTTCGCCCGTCCCGGCCATGAAGGCCGTTAAGAACCATGTGGAAATAGAGGGATTTCGCCGCGCAATGCTGCGTGACGGGGTGGCTATGGTCAAGTTCTTGAAGTGGTTGAACCCGGCAGTTGAGGCTGGGGGGCAGACAGAAATGTCCATTGACAGAAAACTTACAGCGCTAAGGGCCGAACAGGACTTGTTCCGTGACATCTCCTTTGATACGATTGCCGGGTATGCAGCGCATGGAGCCATTGTGCATTATGAGGCAACAGAAGAAACGGATGCAGTTCTGAAACCGGAGGGACTTATCTTGATAGATTCTGGCGCGCAGTATCAAGACGGCACTACCGATATAACCCGCACCGTAGCACTCGGACCTGTTACCGAAGAGATGCGTCAAGTCTATACGCTGGTGCTGAAGGCACATATCCAACTCGAACTGGCCAAGTTCCCCGACGGGGCTACAGGTACGCAGGTGGATGCACTTTGCAGGGAATGCCTTTGGCGCGAGGGGTACAATTATCTCCATGGGACGGGACATGGGGTTGGGTCTTATCTCAATGTGCACGAAGGCCCCCACCAGATAAGGATGGAGTGGAAACCGGCCCCTCTGCATGCCGGTATGACTGTTACCGACGAACCCGGTATATATGTAGAAGGCAATTTTGGCGTGAGGACAGAGAATACGCTATTGATAACAGACTATATGGATTCGCCGTTCGGTAAATTCCTGCAGATGGATTCGCTTACGCTCTGTCCGATAGATCTTGCGCCGGTCAATCAGGACATGCTGACAGATGAAGAGGTGGAGTGGCTTGACAGTTACCATGCAAAAGTGTTTGAAAAACTTTCTCCGTATCTTGACAAAGAAGAAAATGAATGGTTGGAAAATGCCACAAAACCTATAAAACGAACGGAATAAGATAAAAAAACGCTTAAAACCTTGGTGGTTTGATAAATAAGATGTAATTTTGCAGCCGCAAATTGTGGTATCATGCCTTTTTGTGCTGAAAACACATAAGTTTAACATAATAAATTAAAAGCTAAAAAATGATTATTGTACCAGTTAAGGACGGTGAGAACATCGAGAGAGCTCTCAAGAAGTTTAAGAGAAAGTTTGAGAAGACAGGTGTCGTAAAGGAGCTTCGCGCTCGTCAGCAGTACGACAAGCCTTCTGTCTTGAAGCGTCTCAAGATGGAACACGCCGTTTACGTACAGAAGTTGCGTGCTAACGAGGATTAATTTCCGTAAAAAATGCGGAAAAATTTGGCGGATTGAATAAAATTTCGTATTTTCGTTGCCGAAAACAGAAGTTCGGATGCAATGGACGTAAAGGAATATCTTAGCTATCTGTCGTGTGAACTCAACAGATCAGACAGGACTGTAGGCAGTTATGCCGATGACCTGTATTGCTTTGAAAGGTATTTTCGGAGTTTGGATGACGGCTTGACATGGGAAAATATAGATGGAGACATCGCCCGTGGATGGCTTGAATCTATGGTGGACCAGGGGAACAGCCCGGCTACCGTTGCCCAGCGTCTAAGTGCTCTGAAGGGCTTTTACAAGTTTGCGCTTTCAAGAGGGATGGTTGCCGAAGATCCTGTTCATGGACTGAAGGGACCTAAACGCGACAAGTTGTTGCCGCAGTTCTTGAAGGAGAGCGAGATAGACAGACTCTTGGATTCCGAGTTGTGGCAAAGTGACTTTGCTGGTACACGGGATCGTTTGGTACTGATGATTCTTTACGAGACGGGAGTTCGTTTGTCAGAACTGGTAGGGTTGGACGATGAAGCTGTTGATTTGGATGGTTGCAAGTTGAAAGTGACCGGCAAAGGAAACAAACAGCGCATCGTGCCATTCGGAGAAGAGCTTAAAAAGGCTTTGATCACATACCAGATGCTTAGGGACGGAGAAGTAGAGCGGAAAGACAACGCCTTGTTGGTCTCTTCTCGTGGAGGTCGGTTGTCCCCGGATTCCGTACGCAAGCTTGTAGGCGAAAACCTTGCAAGGGTTTGTTCGCTTAAAAAGAAAAGCCCCCATGTGTTGAGACACACCTTTGCTACGGCAATGCTCAACCATGGTGCTGACATAGAGAGTTTGAAACAACTGCTCGGCCATTCGCGGTTAACAACTACCGAGATATATACGCATACGACGTTCGAGCAGTTGAAGAGTGTTTATACGAAAGCCCATCCAAGGGCGTAACCTTTAAAGTTGGAGGTAACTATGGAAATTAAGATTCAGTCGATTCATTTCGATGCTACAGAGAAATTGCAGGCGTTTATCGAGAAGAAAGTCGCCAAGTTGGAAAAAACTTATGAAGATATACAGAAAGTAGAGGTGCAATTAAAGGT
>CAVKZC010000161.1:0-7733 GCA_963660455.1 Sphaerochaetaceae bacterium
TGCCGCTGCAGCATCCTTGTTGTTTATGTTGTATAAGTTGTCAGTGTTGTCTAATGTCGTACAACTATAGCTGCTATGAACGTACAACATGAGCAGGTATAGTCGTACGACATGAGGATGCATAGTCGTACAACATGAAGTTTGCCTCATCTCGACTACCTGCTTTCATGCTCGTTTTCGTCCCCAAAATGAATGTACAGCGAACAGTTGTGAACACGGAGTGAACGCCTATGAACGCTTTATATACATACAAGCCACCTTATAATATATATACGTACAAGCCGGCTTATAATACATATACGTACAAGCCGGCATATACGTATATATAAACCGGCTTGTCGGAAGATTGCGGATAGACACGCATGGGGGCTTTATCTGGCATCCTTCATGGACAAGGCGATGCGCTTGCGCTTCAGGTCGACTTCCACGATGCGTACCATGACATGCTCGTGCAGCTTCACCACCTCCGAGGGGTCTGCCACGTAGCGGTTGGCCAACTGCGACACATGCACCAAGCCGTCCTGATGGACACCTATGTCGACAAAGGCGCCAAACTTGGTGATGTTGGTAACGATGCCCGGCACGACCATTCCCTCGCGCAGGTCTTCCATCTCCTTGATAGAAGCGTCAAACTCGAACTTCTCCACCTCGCCGCGGGGGTCGAGTCCCGGCTTGTCCAGTTCGGCCATGATGTCGGTAAGCGTGGGCATACCTACCTCGGCAGATACATACTTGCGGATGTCCACCTGCTTCTGTACGGCCTTGTCTTCCACCAGTTGCCTAACCGTCACGCCACGGTCTTTCGCCATCTGCTCCACAAGGGCATAGCGCTCGGGATGGACGGCACTGTTGTCCAGCGGGTTCTTGGCTCCGGGAATGCGCAGGAATCCGGCACACTGCTCGTATGCCGACGGACCGAGACGCGGCACTTTCTTCAATTGGGCACGTGAGGTAAAAGCACCGTTGTCGCGGCGATACTCCACGATGTTCTTTGCCAGGGTAGGTCCGAGACCGCTCACGTAGGTAAGGAGATGCTGCGAGGCCGTGTTGAGGTTGACACCCACCGAGTTGACACAGCTCATCACCACCGTATCAAGACTCTTCTTCAGCAGACTCTGGTCCACATCATGCTGGTACTGCCCCACCCCAATGCTCTTGGGGTCTATCTTCACCAGTTCGGCCAACGGGTCCATCAGCCGGCGACCAATGCTTACCGCTCCACGTACCGTGACATCCTCGTCGGGGAACTCGTCGCGTGCCGTCTTGGAGGCCGAATAGATGGACGCACCGTCTTCGCTCACGACATAGATGTCGACAGGATGCGGAAAACTGACGGAGTGCAACCAGTCGCTCGTCTCTCGACTTGCCGTACCATTGCCCACAGCCATCGCCTCCACTTGGTAGGTCTTCACCATACGCAGTATGGCGGCTGTGGCCTCACTGCGTTTGTTGCGCGGAGGATGAGGAAAAACGATTTCATGGTGAATGAGATTGCCCTGGGCATCAAGACAACAGGTCTTGCATCCGTTGGCAAACCCAGGGTCTACAGCCATGACGCGCTTCTGCCCCAACGGAGCCGCCAAGAGCAACTGCCTCAGGTTGTCGGCAAAGACAGCAATCGCCTCCTCGTCGGCCTTCTGCTTGCTGAGCGCCGCAAACTCTGTCTCGATGCTCGGTTTGAGCAGTCGCTTGAAAGCATCGTCTACAGCCTCGCCCACCAATGTCTGGCACTCGCCGTAGCCATGTACATAGTGGCGTTTCAGTTTGGCTGTACACTGCTCATCGTCGGCAGAGATGCTGACACGCAGAATGCCGGCCGCCTCGCCCCGGCGCATGGCCAACAGACGGTGCGAGCTGCATCGTTTCAGAGGCTCGGAGAAATCGAAATAGTCGGAGAAACGCTGTGCCTCTTCCTCATCCTTTTTCTTTGCCACCACCTTGGAGGTGATGACAGCACCGCGGCGGAACTCGCTACGCACGGCATTGCGGCTCTCCTCGCTCTCGTTTACCATCTCTGCTATGATGTCTTTGGCACCTTGCAGGGCAGTCTCCACGTCTGCCACCTTGTCGCCGACATACTTCCGCGCCACCTGCCTGATGTTACGCTCACGCTGGAAGAGCAGCGTCTGCGCCAGCGGTTCCAGTCCTGCCTCACGTGCTATCTGTGCACGTGTGCGGCGCTTGGGTTTGTAAGGCAGGTAGATATCCTCCAGTTCGGTAGCGTTCCAGCAAGCGTCAATGCGTGCCTTCAGCGCATCGGTGAGTTTGCCCTGCTCCTCTATGGTCTTGAGGATAGTCTCCTTGCGTTTTGCCGTCTCCTTCAGTTTTTCGGCAGCCTGCGCTATGGCTTCTATCTTCACCTCGTCGAGGTTGCCCGTTTTCTCCTTGCGGTAACGTGATATGAAGGGGATGGTACACCCCTCGTCCAACAATGCCAACGTGTTCTCTACCACCTGCTCTGCCAGAGAGAGCTGGACGGCTATAATCTTGGTAAACTGGTTCATCTCGTATCTTGATATTTAGAAATAGACTACAAAGGTAAGGAGAAAAATCGGGATAGAGAAAAAACAACCGCAATGATTTGCAGGATATCAAAAAAGAGGGAACCCATCGATTGGACGGGTTCCCTCTTTTTGTTTCGTTTGTTGTTTCTTCTGAGGCAATGGGGGATGTTAGTCATCCCATACACTCCAGGCATTGGTGTGGGGTTTGGACTCGACGAGGTCATCGCCACCTCCACCGCTACCACCTTCAGAAGTTCCCATGTCTTTATCTCCTTCGTTACCCAGACTACTACTGCCGCCACCAGACCCACTGCTATCTCCATTAGACCCGGCCAATACACTCTGCAGGTCGGTAACGACAACCAAGATGGAAGGCGCTACATATTCTTTCTTGTACATGGATGCGGGGGAATTACTGGATTACGAACTTCTTGCCGCCCTGTACATAGATACCCTTCAGCAGACCACTGGTGCTGCCGTCGCGGCTCACGAGCTGACCGTTGACGTTGTAGATGGGCAGACAGTTGTCGCCAGCCAATATCTCCACCTGCTCTACCGATGTCGTACTGCCGTCATTGGCATCAGAGCCGAAGGCAGATGCCTGCTTGGCCTGGTTTTCACCGGCATTGACGGAGAAGAAAGCCGTAGCATCCTCTGCACCTGTCTCTTCGTCGACAGTCTGCACGATGCACTTGTTGGCGGGCCACTTCAAATACTTGTCGTAAGGCCAGAACCAGAACTGCGAGGTGGTATCAGAAGCCTTGCTCTTGCCATAGTAGTAACTGTTTTGCGGCACGGACACTGCCTTGCCGGTAACGGTAGAGGCTGGCAGGGTATTGCCGATGAAACGGTACTCCTCACTTTCGTCCGTAGACTGGTTCGCATCCAGAATGCCACTATAATATGTTTTCAACTTGGAAGCGACAACGGTAGGGATGGGCGAACCGGGCACATGGGTATAGTCGTTTACCACAAACACGGCGTCATCATCGGTCTTGGTAGGCTTTACCATGTATGCCTCGTGGGCATAGATGACGATGTCGTCATCATCGGGACCCAAAACGTCTTCATTCCAGTCGGGATAGTTGCCGTTCTCGTCCTTCTGGAACTTGTGCTTGTACACGTCGTTGCGGAACTGCAGGGTGATGTGGTTGCCCTTCTTGCCATCGCCACGTCCGTTGCCGTCGGCATCAAACTCGCGCGTTACACTGGAGAAGCGGCACACCTGTGTTTCCTTGCCGAAAGACTCGTCCACCATCTTCTTGGTCATGTTGAACGGCACACAGATGGTCCACCATTTTCCACCCTTTGTCACGGGCAACACATACTCGGGAGTAGAAGAAGCGTCGCCATTGCCCAGTACAAACTGGCGTGTACCGACATAAGCAATCTTGGCCAGGTCATCTACTGTATACTCAGCCTCTGAAAAGCCTGCCTCGCGCAGCAGGGCTACCTGCTCGGCAGTAAGAGTGGGTTTATACTCCGTCACACCGTCCCAGCAAAGGCTGTTGGAAGCAGTGACATAAGAACGCGTCCACTGGCTCTGGCTCGGCCAGATATACTGTTCGCCAAGGTAAGTGTCCTTATAGCCGGGATTGACAGAGGTTCCTATCCAGTAATTTCCAAAATGCAAGCCACTCGTTTCCTGACCTACCTGTTTTGGCGACTCATAGTAGAAACCGCTTGTTGCTCCCCACTGGTTGCCTTCCCAAGTCTCGTATGTCTTGGTAATGTCGGTATATTTGGCACGCTGCTCGTCCGTCAGGTTAGAGGGATAGTGCATAATGCTGAAATATACGCCGTTGTTCTTATAGTTCTCGCGGTTGGCAACACCATTCTGACGTGCATTGTCAGCCAAACCACTCGGATCGGGATTAAAGCCATTGTTACCCATCAGTACCTCTGTACCGAATGTGCCTTGCTCGTCCCAATAAGGCTGTATCAAAGTCTTGCCCTTAGGACACATCGGAGCCTCAACACCACGGAAGTACACCTCCTGGAAGCGGCGGTACAGGAATGCACCCGGTCCCATGTACTTTACGCTGGCAGGCACCTCAAGCGTTACGTTGGTAACCTCACTGGTCAAGGCAAAGGCTGAGTTGCCGATAAACTCGAGGCCCTCGTTCAGCTTCGGGCTCTGCCAGTTTACCAGATTGGCGAATGCCATGTCGCCGACATACTTCAGGGTAGAGGGGAACGAAACGCTCGTGATGGTGCTGATGCCGTTGAAGGCATAAGCGCCTACCTTGGTATATCCTTCGGGAATGATGACAGTGGTGATCCCGAAGTTGGCCTGGTCGGTGGAAGTGTTTAAGAAGAAAGGATAATCTGGGATGACGTTGTCCTCACGCAAAGGCAAGGTCAAGGTCTTCAAAGCCAGTTCACCGCTGTATCCGTTCCACGAACTGCGGAACGTCGTGTAGTCCCAAGTGCCGGCGAGTGTCACGCCGCCAAGGTTCAATGTGGTAGTTGTCTGATTGGGAGTGTTATATTTTGCATCATTGTAAGTCTCCTTACCGTACAAGCATGCCTTTATCATGTCGGCGCTAATCTTGCCGCCGCCCACAACGTCTATCTCTACAGGCTGATATTGAACTATCGCCTCCTGAATCTTTGTAGGAGCAGCGACGTCTGTTGACAAGTCTTTGTCAACAGTTACAGTAAGTACCCCCCCAGAATAGGAGAATGTCTGTGCGCATACGTTGGCACATACCAACATACCGAACACGGTAAGCAGCAAATTTTTCATTTTAGATGTCTTTTACTAATTACAATGGAACCTTATGAATATCCCCCGAAAGGGTATCATCTTTTACTTGTACAATGGTAGTCTGACTGAGGCTTTCACATGGCCTCTCTTTTCGTGGTGCAAAGTTAAGACTTTTTTGTGTAGATTACATGAAATTATCGTTTCTTTTTTCTATGGAATACCTAAATATCGTGATTTTTAACAACTGTTTCACATCCCAATGGTCAAATTGCAATCTACCCACCCCCTAAATGCCCACTTATTGCACTTTTTGCACTCTATGAAGGTACATCATTTTCCCGCCAATGCAAAAACATTGCATGATTATCCGCTACGAGAAGAAATACAAACCATTTTGAAAGAAAAGAAGAAAAGACGCTTTTCATTTGATTATTTTTTCGTAATTTTGCAAACACATCAACATACGTTATGCTTCCAGCACCCTCTTGTCCGCCACGCGGCAAGAGGCGAACGGAACGAAAAAGACATTTACACATTATTATATATATAGTATGCTTATGGAAAAGATCAAGATGACTACCCCCTTGGTAGAGATGGACGGTGACGAGATGACACGCATCCTGTGGAAGATGATCAAGGACGAACTGATATTGCCGTTCGTCGACCTGAAGTCGGAATACTACGACCTCGGTTTGCCTTACCGCGACGAGACCGCCGACCAGGTAACCATCGACTCTGCCGAAGCGGCAAAGAAATATGGTGTGGCCGTGAAGTGCGCCACCATCACGCCCAACGCCCAGCGCATGGACGAATACAAACTGCACAAGATGTGGAAAAGTCCCAACGGCACAATACGAAGCATCATGGACGGCACCGTGTTCCGTGCCCCCATCACCATACCGAGCATCCACCCGTGCGTGAAAAACTGGGAGAAACCCATCACCATAGCCCGCCATGCCTACGGTGACGTATACAAGAGCGTGGAACTGCGTGCCGACGAACCGGGCGTGGCCAAGCTCGTCTTCGAAGGGAAGAGCGGCAAGAAGCAGGAGGTGGAGATACACAGCTTCGACGGAGCAGGCGTGATACAGGGCATGCACAATACGGACAAGAGCATCCGCAGCTTCGCACACAGCTGCTTCAAGTTTGCCATCGACACCAAGCAGGACCTGTGGTTTGCCACCAAGGACACCATCTCCAAGACCTACGACGCACAGTTCCGCAAGATATTCGAGGAAGTGTACGAGAGCGACTACAAGGAGAAGTTTGCCGAACTGGGCATAGAATACTTCTACACGCTGATAGACGATGCCGTGGCACGCGTGATACGCAGCAAGGGCGGTTTTATCTGGGCATGCAAGAACTACGACGGCGACGTGATGAGCGACATGCTGAGCACCGCCTTCGGTTCGCTGGCCATGATGACCTCCGTACTGGTGTCACCCGACGGCAAGTACGAGTATGAGGCTGCACACGGCACCGTGACACGCCACTACTACCGCTACCTCAAGGGCGAGGACACCTCTACCAACCCCATGGCCACCATCTTTGCATGGAGCGGAGCCTTGAGAAAGCGCGGCGAACTGGACGGCATCAAGGAGCTGGAGCAGTTCGGCGACCAGTTGGAGGCAGCCTGCTTCGACACGCTGAACGACGGCATTGCCACCAAGGACCTCGTAGGACTGATGGAAGGCGTAGAGGCCAAAGCCGTGAACTCAGCCGGTTTTATAGCCGCCATACGCGAGCGACTGGAGAAGAGACTGGCATAAGGCAGTTCGGGAAAAGGCAATTTTCAGGACAAGCCACAATATCCCCACAAGAAAAGCAAAAGGTGAGACGTGCCTCCCGGCATTTCTCACCTTTTGCTTTACCCGCTAACGGGAATGGCTAAAAATTATTCTAGGAAAATTATAACCCTTTTCACTTATCCCTTCTGCTGGAAGGCCAAGAGTGCTTCCGAATAAAGCTTGAAGAAGTCATACTTCAAGATCTTGCTGATATGCAGAAGCATTCCCGTGTCGATACTAGCCCTACCGTAGACCTTGTATACGTTGGTACGATGACAGCCAAGCTGTTTTGAGAGCCATACTGATGTCTTACCTTGTCTTTTGAGTTCCTGTTTTATTCGTTCTCCAATGACTAAGGTATTGTTATTACCGTTTTGTGCCATTTTCTTATACTATATTTAGTTCATAAAGATTACCAAATGCAAAATTAGATATAAACCATTAAAGTAAAGAATAATTTAGTAGCTGATGTTTCAACACGCTTAAAAAAACAGCAAAACGGAATGACAAAAACGAGAAAAAGCGCACAGCAAGGCCGTTTTTCGATGCCTTGCCGTGCGCTTCTACAACAAAACGCAAGGTTTTATTCGACCTGTACGGTTGGAACATCACTGTCATTCCATGAAAGTTGTCCCCAGCACGCCCTGAAAGGGCAACCTGCACCTAGCCCAGGGCAACGCCCTGGGTTATGTTGCAAGCAAGAGTGTCGCCCTGAAAGGGCAAAAGCGCTAC
>CAVKZC010000162.1:0-7725 GCA_963660455.1 Sphaerochaetaceae bacterium
TTTTTAGCAGAAAAACAACTTTTTATGTGCTTGTGTAGCCACATGGCGGACAGCATATAGAGAGAATAGGTACAGGTCGTCCGTTATCGTAAAGGATGTTAAAAAACGAAAGGTGAGCGTTATATTTCTCCTCCCACTGCGTATTTATAAATAGGAAGCCGGCAAAAACATCACACCAGTACACGTGATGTTGGCAGAATATGTACATTAAAAAAGAGAAATATATAAGAGAGTCTACACGATGGGAAAAGTGAACGAAAAGAAAAACTGCATCGGCATACTTGCTTGTACGCTCGGATTTATTGCAGCCAATGCATACGGCACGCCTGTAAGCGGCGGACTGGCTGAAATGGCGCAACATACGGACATAGTGCCTGCCGACACGACAGCACGCGACAGTGCCGCATGGTATAAGGAACTAGAGGGCGTGACGGTAGTGGCGAAGAAACCACTCGTAAAGACCGACATTGACAAGACCACCTACGACGTGGAATCGGACCCTCAGGCACAAAGCAAAACGCTGCTGGAGATGCTGCGCAAGGTACCCATGGTGACGGTGGACGGACAGGACAACATCACGGTAAACAACAGTTCGTCGTTCAAAGTATACGTGAACGGCAAACCCAACAACATGATGAGCAACAACCCCAGCGAGGTGCTGAAGAGTATGCCTGCCAACACGGTGAAGAAGATAGAGGTGATAACCAACCCCGGTCCGAAGTATGACGCTGAGGGCGTGGGAGGCATTCTCAACATCATCACGATGGGCAGCGGCATGGAGGGATACACCCTTACCATAGGGGCTGCCACCAACAGCCAAGGGGCTATAGGCGGCAACCTGTTCGGCACGGTACAGAAAGGCAAGTTGACCGTAAGCGGACGCTACAATTATATGTACCGCAAGGGACCCCGTTCGTGGTCGGGCAGCAAACGCGAGGTAACGGGAAACGATACGGACAACACTTCAGCCAACATCAAGAACGAGAGTACCTCCCTCAACACCTTGAACTATCAGAACGGCAACCTTGAGGCAAGCTACGAGATAGACACCCTGCGACTGGTATCTGCCTCGTTCGGAATATTCGGCATGGGCAACAAATACGATACGGATGTCAGCACACTGGGCTATCACCCCGTCAATGCCGGCACACTTTACAGTTATGCCAACCACAACAACAGCAAACAGAGCTGGTATGCCATAGACGGAAGCATAGACTACCAGCGCCTGTTCCATACCCAAGGGCGCATGCTTACCTTCTCCTACAAGATACACTCGCGCCCAAGCACAAACGACACCTATGTGTACTACGACAACATGGAGGCCCAAGAGGGATGGAGCGACTACCTCGACTATCTGCAAAACCAGTACTACAGGCATGACGGTGCCACTACAGAGAACACCTTCCAGATAGACTACACCACACCTATAAGCAAACTGCACACCATAGAGGCCGGTGTGAAATACATACTGCGCAGAAACCGCAGCAACGATGACCGCAACGTAAGCGATGTGCAGGCAGGCGACGCATGGACCTACGACAACGACAACAGTTCGCACTACAGACACACCAACAATATCTTTGCGGCCTACACAGGCTACGGACTGAAGTGGAACCGCCTGTCGGCAAGACTCGGTGTGCGCTACGAACACACGCTGCAGGACGTGAAGTACCTGCAGGGTAGGGGGGATGACTTCAGCAAGAACTTTGACGACATTGTGCCGTCGGCAAGTATAGGATGGCGCGTTTCGGACGAGATAAACCTCAGATTGGGATACAATATGCGCATCTACCGCCCCGGCATTACATACCTCAATCCCTACATCAACGACAGTGACCCCACCAGCATCAGTCAGGGCAACACGAACCTGACCAGCGAGAAGAGTCATTCCGTCAGTCTCGGATTCAACCTGAATACCACCAAGTTCAGTCTGAACCTGAATGCAAGGAGCTCGTTTGTGAACAACAGCATCGAGCAGGTTACCTCGCTCGTCGACGACCGCACCATTGCCGGACTGAAGAACCCTACCGGAAAGAGCGTGCTCTACTCTACCTACCAGAACATAGGAAAGATAAAGACCACCGGACTGAGTGCTTACATCAACTGGAATATCTTCAGCACCACACGCATCTACACCAACCTATGGGGCAGCTACACGGACCTCTCTGACGGCATGCAACTGCGGAACAACGGTTGGTACGGCAACACGTTCACAGGACTGGAGCAGACACTGCCCAAGGACTGGACCATAGAGATGGACTTCTTTGGCTACACAAGGGGTGTGACGCTGCAGGGAAAGAGCGGCTCATACAAGGAGTATGGCATCACCATAGGCAAGGCGTTCTGCAACAAGCGTCTGAAAATGACACTCTATGCGGGCAATATCTTCAACAAGTATGTAACGGAGACGGAAATGACCGAAAGCGACAACTTCAGAAAAGCGAGCTGGACAAAAAACTCCATGAGGCGACTGACCTTCAACATCAGCTATCGGTTCGGGTCGCTCAAGGCTTCCGTCAAGAAGGCGGAACGTACCATCGATAACGATGACGTAAAGTAGAAAAATATTTCTCTCTCAAATATAAACAACTGCAGACCTGCAGGACAAGCGTGTCCATAGCAGGTCTGCTTTTTTAGTTTTGCCGCTCAAAGCATACTTTCAAGTTTTTCCTGCGCATCACGCATATCCTGCTCGAAAGTAGTGTGGTCCAACAGATAACCGGACTTTCCGGCGGCAAGTATACGGTACAGGGTAGCATTCATCTCGTCCACATACTGGCTGATGGCATACTCTATGTCGTCACGCTGCGTAGTACTTGAAGAATATTCGTACACCCTCAATTTCTGGTGGATGAAGCAATAGGCCGACTCTATGCTGTCACGGCTTACTGCAGTGATACCGTCGTGTGTCATAATACGTTTTTTACTTCCACATTTCAGAAATGCTGAGCCTAAATGTTGTTCTTTATCTTCTCGACAATAGCCTCGGGCGAGATGTCTTTCATACAGGCTAAGTCACCGCGCATGCAAGGTTTGTTGCCATAGATACTGCACGGTCGACAAGGCAGGTCGGTCTGCACAGTATTGTCGGCACGCTGTTGCCACCCCATAAAGCCGGCATAGGGATGCGTGGCACCCCATACACTTACCACGGGAGTGGCAACCAGCGAGGCAAGATGCATGTTGGCACTGTCCATGCTCAGCATCACCTGCAGATGGCTCATGAGTACAAGTTCCTGTTCCAATCCGTTGAGTATAGCCGAAGCATTCACCACCTGCAAGTATTCGTTTGCCCAACGGTCCATGACGGCAGTCTCCTTTTCACCACCACCAAAAAGGAATATGCGGCACTGTGGATAACTGTGGATAAGTAGTTGGATGACTTTTTCCATCTGCTCCTCCGGATATATTTTTCCAAGGTGTGCGGCAAAGGGGGCGATGCCTATCCAGGGCGTTTCGGGCGAATTGGGCGGTACGGTGCCGGTGCCTTCTTTTGAAAGCAATATTTCCTTAGGCAGACTATCCAGTTTGCCCTTGCCGTCTGGGAAAATAGAGGAAAACTGCATCTTGACAGGAAACCCCAGTTCGGCAAACACGTCGGCATAGTTCTGAAAGGACGTAGGTTGCTGCTGCAGCACCTTCCCTTCAGCAGCCACAAGACTGCGTTTGCCCTTGCGGTGCTTGTCGATGTGTGCCACCTTGTACATACTGAGGTTGAAGCGCATGCGCAGATAACCTGAGCGCAGCACACTGTGCAGGTCGGCTATGGCCGTAAACTTCTTGGCCACAAGGCGCCGGTAGAGTGCGTTAAGCCCCTTGATGCCCTTGTATTCCCCCTTGATGTCAGCCCCCATAAACCCCACATTAGGTGCAAGGTTTTCGAAGAAGGGGCGTGCAAAGGGACGGCTGAGAACCGTGATGCGAACCGACGGATACTGTGTGGCGAGCGAATAGACCACAGGTACGGTCATAGCCACGTCGCCCATGGCAGAGAAGCGTATGATGAGGATATGCTCAGTCTTCATTCTGCTTATATATATAATAAGGTGTAGATGTCTTGATAATGATGCAACAGGGATGTGCTCTGCCGGGAAGTGTTACTTCTTGCCGTAAAGTACGGGATTGGTAGCCGGGTCGTTGTACATCTTCATCTGGCGATACACCTTCATGTACTTCCGTCCTGCCTCAATGTCCTCCAGCAGTTGGTCGATGGCAGTACTCAAGTCCACCTGCTGTTCCTGCAACACGTCGAGCTTGGCCTGGCATTTTGCCTTGTGCTCTGCAGAAGCCTCTGTACGCTCAGCCTGCTCCTTCATGTGGTATATTTTCAGGGCAAGGATGCTCAGGCGGTCTACGGCCCAGGCAGGGCTCTCCGTATTAATGCGTGCATCAGGCAGCACCTTTACGTCGGCATATTTCTCACGGAAGTAAGTGTCTATCTGTTCCACCAGGTCGGTACGGTCCTGGTTGCTCTTGTCTATGCGGCGCTTGAGCAGCAAAGCCTCGGCAGGGTCTATCTGCGGGTCGCGTATGATGTCCTCGAAGTGCCACTGCACCGTGTCTATCCAGCACTTCAGGTAGAGTCTGTTTTCTATAGTTCCCTCCTCATACGGATTGTGGATGGGAGTATCTATGTTGTCCGTTACATGGTAGTCGGTAATAGCCTGGTTGAAAACCTTATTGGCGTTCTGTGTGAATGTCATGAGTCTGTCTTGTTTTTGATGTTTAATACTATGCACAAAATTAATTAAATTATTGGAAACAACCAACAAAACACGGAAAAAAAGCCCAAAAAGTTGCACAACTAATAGGTGTGTGTGCAATAAAAAGCACTTTTTTATCTAAAAAGTTTGCCTATGTAAAAAAAAAAGTGTTCCTTTGCACCCGATTTTTAACAAGAAATTAATTACAAACATTTTAAAAGTTACAATTATGTCAGAAATTGAAAGCAAAGTAAAGGCTATTATCGTTGATAAACTGGGTGTGGACGAAGCAGAGGTAAAGGCAGAGGCAAGCTTCACTAACGACCTCGGCGCTGACTCTCTCGACACTGTAGAGCTCATCATGGAGTTCGAGAAGGAGTTCAACATCTCTATCCCCGACGACAAGGCTGAGAAGATTTCTACAGTAGGTGACGCTATCGCTTACATCGAGGAGAATTCCAAGTAAGAATTAGCCACTAATCTACACTAAATGGAATTAAAGAGAGTTGTAGTAACAGGTCTTGGTGCCGTTACGCCTGTAGGTAACACGCCCGAGGAAACTTGGGAGAACCTTTTGGCGGGTAAGAGCGGTGCTGCACCTATTACTCATTTCGATACAACCCTTTTCAAGACTAAGTTTGCCTGCGAGGTAAAGAACCTGAACGTCAATGAATGGATTGACCGCAAGGAAGCCCGCAAACTCGACCGTTACACCCAGTTGGCCATGATTTCTGCCATGCAGGGTGTAAAGGACGCCGGCATCGACCTTGAGAAGGAAGACCTTGACAACGTAGGCGTTGTCTTTGGTGTGGGTATCGGCGGCATCAAGACTTTCGAGGATGAGGTAAGCTATTATGCTACACACAAGGAAGGCGGTCCTAAGTTCAACCCCTTCTTCATCCCCAAGATGATAGCCGATATCGCTTCCGGACAGATTTCCATCCACTTCGGATTCCATGGTCCCAACTACACTACTACTTCAGCCTGTGCTTCTTCAAGCAATGCCTTGGCTGATGCCTTCAACCTGATTCGTCTGGGCAAGGCCAACATCATCGTGAGCGGTGGTGCTGAAGCAGCTATCTGCGAATGTGGTGTAGGCGGATTCAATGCTATGCACGCATTGTCAACACGCAACGATGACCCAGAGCACGCCTCACGTCCGTTCAGCGCAAGCCGTGACGGCTTCATCATGGGCGAGGGTGCTGGCTGTCTGGTTCTTGAGGAACTGGAGCACGCCAAGGCTCGCGGTGCTAAGATCTATGCAGAGATGGTAGGCGAGGGCGAGAGTGCCGACGCTTATCACATCACAGCCTCTCATCCTGAGGGTCTGGGTGCCAAACTCGTCATGGAACGTGCACTGGCCGATGCCAACCTGAAGCCTGAGGACATCGACTACATCAATGTTCACGGTACATCTACCCACGTGGGCGACATCTCTGAGGCCAAGGCCATCAAGAATGTCTTCGGCGATGCAGCATACAAGCTGAACATCAGTTCTACCAAGTCTATGACCGGTCACCTCCTCGGTGCTGCCGGAGCTGTAGAAGCTATGGTATGCGTACTCAGCGTGAAGAACGACATCGTACCTCCCACCATCAACCATGAGGAAGATGACAAGGACGAAGAGCTGGACTATAACCTCAACTTCACCTTCAACAAGGCACAGAAGCGCGAGGTGCGTGCAGCACTGAGCAATACCTTCGGATTCGGTGGACACAACTGCTGTGTAGTATTCAAGAAGTATACTGAATAATATCGGGTATGCTAAACAACTTAATAGACAGAATAAAGCTCTCTTTCCGCAAGGACAAGGAGCTTTATTTTTCTTTGTACGAAATATTGGGCTTTTATCCCCACGAAATTAGCTATTACAAAATGGCCCTGATGCACAAGAGCATCATGCACCGTAACGCCAAGGGAAAACCGGTAAACAACGAACGACTGGAATTTCTGGGTGATGCCGTGCTTGATGCTGTAGTGGGCGACATCGTGTACCAGCACTTTCCAGGCAAGCGTGAAGGCTTTCTCACCAATACACGCAGCAAACTGGTGCAACGCGACACGCTCAACAAACTGGCACAGGAGATGGGGGTAAACCAACTCATCGTATCAAACGGACACAGCTACTCGCACAACAGCTATATGGGGGGCAATGCCTTCGAGGCTCTTGTCGGTGCCGTTTATCTGGACCGAGGCTATAATGCCTGCATGAACTTCATGAAGAACCGTATCCTTTCAAGCATGATCAACATCGACAAAATGGCTTACAAGGAGGTCAACTTCAAAAGCAAACTCATAGAATGGACGCAGAAGAACCGTGTAAAGCTGGCCTTTATAGAAGTGGAACAGGTAAAGGACAGCAACGGTAACCCTACATTTACCTACAAGGTAGCGCTCGAAGGCGTAGAAGGGGGTACAGGCAAAGGATATTCCAAAAAGGAAAGCCAGCAACTGGCCTCCAAACAGACACTGGACATGCTGCGCAAACGGCCCCAGTACATCAAAGCCGTGTTCAATGCAAAGACTGACCGTACCAAGATGGAGGAAGAGCCAGTAGTCAACGTGCCGGATACGGACACGAAGAACGACTTCATCATCTCACAACAGTCTGAGCAACCGGAGAAGCATGTCAATGTCTTTGAAACCGAAGTATACGAAGAAAAAAGCGTCACTCCTGTTGCTGCTGAGACACCATCTGTTGTTGCAGAGACTCACACTGAAGAGTTTGACCTCAGTGATGTATCTGCCACCCCAAAGCAAATGTCACGCGAGGACATCATTGCCGCTGCAGAAGCTGCTGCCTTTGCCGAGGAATAACAGATACGTTTTGATTGAAATATTCGAAAGGGTTCCGCCTTGCCAAGGCGGAACCTTTTTTACGCTTATCACTAAGCAACTTTACTCGACAAGGACACTTTTTTTATGTTCAAAGCCTTTGAATATAAGTTCAGAACCTTTGAATACAAATTCAAAAGCTTTGAACATAAGTTCGGAACTTTTGAATATAGATAAGACCATAGGC
>CAVKZC010000163.1:0-7702 GCA_963660455.1 Sphaerochaetaceae bacterium
CATGATGATTGCGAACAATCCTGCGAGTGCCATGGACATCTGTAATATCCACCAAAATGGCCCCCGTCCACCTGTGAAAGTAGCATCTGTAAGGAACTCGTTTGTGCGGAATATCACATCGTCAATCTCTTCTTCAAGTAGATTGATACCGAAATCTACCGCTGTACTGTCATTTGTCATAAGCTGTTCTCTATTTGTTTTTATGCTTTACTGCTCCAGCATCGTTGGCACTGTTACGCCACCTATTGTATGATGCCGTTGCATTTCACTAACTCGGTGTTGGAAACGTGTCATGGCCGCAACTATCTTGTCCGCCTGACTTTTCGTTGCCAAATAGCGTATTCTCAGCAGTAGATTGTCGTTGGAGGCCGTGATCTCGTCATAGATGGCGAGATATTGTTTCTGCCGCTCACTGTTTGGCATATACGCTTTCTTTGTGGCCTTAATGGCAAAGTCATACATTTTTCCGAGTTCTTCCCATCCGGAAATCTCCTCGCTGTGCGCCTTCCCGTTCAGGCTGCCGATGTTTGATTTGAAAGCGAGTAGCTTTGTTTGTATCTTTTCCCCTTCTGTCAGCCATGCTATATCCACTTCTCTGTCTGCAATGTTTGTGGCTTCTATCTTTGCCCGGCTTTCCAAATCAGCCTTGATGCTGTCGGCATATTCGACTTGTGGAAGAGAGGCTACATTTGCAGCCATTCGCAATGTGTTCTTGACGGACGTGGGCGATTTTGCTCCTTTCTTATAGCTGTTGTGGGTGACGGAATAGTACAGGTCGGGAGTAAGCGTTCCTGCTCCCAACTCCATTACCTGTATCTGTCCCATCTTTGAGGCATCATGATTGTAGGTCATTGACTGTCCGAAAGTTTGCAGCGTGCTTGCCGTCACTACGGTGGCCATTACTATTTTGCGTAGTTCCATATTTCTGTGATTTACACGTTAATAATCAAGTCTTCCAGCTTCCATCCATCGCCCAAAAGCATCGGTTGCCACTTCTCTTATGGTCTTGGAACGGTACAGTTCGGACTTCCAATAGCTCGTTCTCGCCTTTATGAACTTCCATGTTTGGAAATAGGCTGTATTCACTATGGCTTTGATGCGGTCTAACGACTTGTTGATATTTTCAACCATCAGCATCATGGACGCTGTGGTACAATGAACTTTGCCACTGGCATAGGCCGCAAGTACCATTACGGAAGAGTATAGGTTTTGGCACTCATTGGCCAAATTCCTTACAGCCCGGACATTGACTGTAAGCAAGAGCGTATCGGCGGTTTCAAAGCGTCCCCTTTGGACTATCTTTTCATTGAAATCCGACAACAGCGACTTGTACTTCCCGATTTTGTCTGACACGGTATCGTAAGTTCGGTAAACATTAAATCCCGTACTGACAGTGCTATACACAAGGTCTATCACGTCAAAGGCCTTGGTATATTTGTCCAGTTCCACATTGACATCCCTGTATTCACGGTGTGTAACCTTGCTTGCCTTATGCAGGAGCTTGTTGCTTTCTTCAAGAGTGGATCGTGCAAGCAGTAGACTACGTTGCTGCTTGTGGTCGTTGATATATGCCTCTATCGTAGGTATGTCGCGTGGAACGACCTGTGCATTGGTTCGGAAGGGGAGCAGTTGGAATATGCACGCCCAAACAAGCATAATCCATTTCACGCCTTGCCTGTCACGGTGCTTGGTATGAGTTGTATTTTCCATCTTACGCAGATATTGTATGTTACCGATATTACTTGTCTTACTCATATTCATTATCCTCTTCCTCCCATTCATAGTGGGTGCTTCCGCTGTTATGCAGCCATCGTCTGCGGCAACGTTCTGCAATGGTGAGTTTTCTGTCCTTGTCGGCATTTAGCTTGGGAACAAGGTCGTGTACCCAATCCAAAAGGCTGTGCTTGTAATGAAGGAATTTTTCCACCATGACAAGGTCGGTGTATATCCTCGCAAGACGTGCCTCAATGCTTCGGGCTATCTCCAGGCGGTCACTTGACCATAACAAATGACGAACTCCTTCGGTATCATCGGTTTCTATTTGTGGTGACTTCGAATACTCAATGGTGACATCACAGTTGGGATGGTCTTTGGCAAGTTCACTCATGCGTTGGTTGACAAGCCGCGCATTTTCTTCATCAGAGTTGCTGGAGTCCAAATCCATTGTCTCCACCACGGAGGTATCACTCCAACTGCTTGTCAACTGCCAGTCTATCTGTACGATTGCCCGGTGTATCTTGATGCCAAGGAAATATTTCGGCCTTCTCGCAATGGATAGGGATGCATTGAACGTAACCTCACCCTTGACACTGCCCACCGTACCGTGACGAATGAAGGAGTTGCCTGTCCACGAGCCGTTGTCCGTCCATGTGATGCCATAAGCGTCTTTCATGGCTTTCATCAGCTGTGGAATTCTGTTGTAATCGTCTGTCTGCGCTTTTTCTCCCTCCTGCGCATCATCTATGGCTTGCTTGGTCTGGGCGATGGCATCATTGGTGCTGTCAAGCTGTGACTGAAGCTCATTGATCTTTGCCTTGTTCTTTTCGTAGGTTTCACGATAGGCATTGTAATCCTCGGTAGAGGCTGCATTGGACATCTTGCGCAATAACTCGCTGTTCTCCTTGTTGAGCGCATCCAACTCCTTTTGTAAGTAGTCAACTTCTTGTTCGAGTTGTGTGAGCTTGGTTTCAAGCTCACCAGTCTGTACCGCTCCACCATCACCGCTTAATGAGGTGCTCATGGAACAACTTTTCGTGTGGTCACTGACAGAACCTCCACAACTGCTACATTTGTAAGTCGTGCTGCCTTTACCCAGAGTGCCTCCGTCATGGCAAGTTATACTGAATGTGGCGGAGGAAGCGCCAGCTATCTTCCTTGCATCCGTGGCAGTGTAGTACCGTCGTGTATCATAACCTATATAATAGGTGTAATTGGATTCTGTGGGATGGGTGTCGATATAGTCCTGCAACTCATCAGTATTGTTGATTTCCTGATGGTCGCCATTGGCATTGTATTGGCTAAGCCTTGCGTTCATCTGAGCCATAAAGGTATTCCAGTCCATACTGTAGCTGTCATAGACCGCTTCATACACTTCTTCTTTTACATCCCATGATTTTGTCACTGTGATAGAATAGGCATATGCCTTTGCGTATTGGCCACTCTTCTTTTTGCTCAATATATAGGCGGAACTATAATAGTTCATACTGTATGTGTTCCGTGTGTCCTGAGCATTCAACTCCGCAACTCGTTTCCGACTCCATCCAGCATGGCTTTCGGAATTGGAAAGGATGGTCTCATATTGGGAAGTACTAGGCCGGAAATCTGGGTCTGTCGTGCTGATTCTATACCAATGGTCTCCATACAATATGGCATCGTCATCCTCAGGCGGAATATATTCACAAAGGGTTTCCGAACCATAGTCTCTTCTGTAGATATATACCCTTTGCGTATAATACTGACCTTGCGCTGCTTGGGAATAGTCGTCAATCCATTGGGTGAGATTGTAATCGCCTAAACTGAAAAGGGCATTGAAATTTTCTGCACCGACAAGTCTGTTCAACACCTGTTGGGTGGAGCTGTTCTTGAAATCGGAATACATGCCATTTGCGTTATCCACAAGTGTAAGGACACTGCCCAGTTTCTCCTGAAAGGTTCCACCGAAACTGGTTCCCTTCAGCAATTCATTCATCCCATTATTGTAGCCGGCATTGGCCATGCCCACACCTTTTCCAATGAGATTGTCCAAATCCTTTTCCAAGTTTTCTTTGGTAAAGCTGTTCTCTATGTCGTCTCCAAGATGTTCAAAGAGGTTCTTCCAATCTATCCCACCCAAATTGGTGATATTGAAAACCGCTTTCAGGTCTTCTGATATTTGGAGAAAGGCGATGTCTTTGAAACTGAGCGTGCTGTTTGTTACAACGCTCTCGAATTGTTGGCATAGCGACTTCACGTCTTCTGTGGTTTTCAGAAGATAACTGCCCCAGTATATTGCCGTGGAAGGATCCTCAATCATCAACTGCGCACAGGTGATGGTCTTTGGGATAATCCTCTTGCTTACGATGTTGTAAATACGGTTATAGTAGTAGTTCTCTTTTTTGTCATCCCAAAGATTGAGGTTGGTAAGAGCCTTTCTGTCAAGGTACTTGGAAGAGAAAATACCGGCACTGGCCACTTCGGCAGCCTTGTAACTGTCATATATCTTTTGCAGGTTCTCGTTGTGAAGGGCTTCCATGGTGGCCTCCGTCGTGAATGCCTCGGACATGGCTTCCATGGTCTTGTAATCTACATTGATACTGGCATACTGCGCCCTGACCGTGGCGACGGCCAAGGAGAAGAAGATGGCTAATATGACGGTTAACTGTTTCATTGTCTTTGAGGTTGTTTATTCGTTCTGTTTTAAGCCTAGCACATGTCCTGCCTTGTTCACTTTCTGTGCAAAAGCAAGGGACTTGCCGATGCCGGAAAGCGACCAGTCACGGCAATAGGCTTCAATGGCTTCCTGATGACTGCACTGGAGTTGTTCCTTGTAAAGTTTCAACGCCTCTTTCTCTGCTCGTTCTGTCGTGTAGGTCATATAGCACTCTCTTGGCTCCTCAACTCCATACACGTCACTAGCCAAACCGCGACGGATGAAAACCTCACGGAAGAAGCTTCGTCCTTCTGTGTTCTCCAAACGGTTGATAGTGAATATCTTCCTGCACTCTACATCGGTCAGTCCAAGCACCGCTTTGATGTCGTCAAAACGCTCCTTGAACTTTCCTTGGTCAAGCAGAATGGTGATGTCAGAGTTGTTAATAATCGCTTCCTTGACAATCGGACTGCCGATAATATCCTGTAACTCCTGCGTAACGACACCCACCATAGCCCAGAATTTTCGGGCTGTCTTGTACAGATACTTGATGTACTCTGCCATCATGGGGGAGGCCACGGCCTTCCACGCTTCTTCAATGACAAGCACCTTGCGGTTCTTCTTGATACGCATCTTCTGGATGAACACATCCATGATGATAAGGGTTACAAGAGGGAACAGGGTCTTGTTGTCCTTGATGGTGTCTATCTCGAAGACGATGAAGGTCTCGTCAAACAGCGAAGAGTCGATATTTTCATTTAATGTGCGCTCGTAGGTACCACCACGGTAGAACTCCGACAAGGAGTAGTTGTAAGAGGACAGGTCGATGCCCGTAATCTTGTTCTCGTTGCAGATATAGGGTATACGCTCCGTACTGTACTCGAAGAAACTGTTGAATGACAGTTCGTCTACGACCAAGGCTTTGCGTCTGTCTTCCATTTCCTTTATCTTCTTCCAGATGCGTTCCTCCACTTCTTTGTTGGTGTCGGTCGGCTTGCCCTCGGTAGCGGTTTCTATGAGGAATTTCTTATGCAGGGCATCAATCTGGGATTTGTTGTAACCCTTGAACCCCACGAAATAGGCTTCATAATACTCCTTGACGACCTGCTCAATAAGCAGCTCCTCTATCTTTGTAGGTATAGCGGAGTTGCCTTTCCATATGAGCATGATAAGGTTCTTCAGGAAGTCCATCTTCTCGACATTCAGTTCCTCCCGTTGTATGCGGAACGGGTTCATCGTGATAGGATGCTCCTCGGTATAGCTGATGTATTTTCCTCCGACATACTCGCACAATCCCTCATAAGAGTTACCGGTATCAACCATGACAACATCCGTGTTCTGTTCCCATAACTGGCGTACTACGCTGTTCATGTGGAATGACTTGCCGCTTCCAGAAGGGCCGAGACAGAAGAAGTTGCTATTGTCGGTCAATTTCTTCTTGCCTTCCTTGCCCGATATGTCGATGGCTACGGGGACACCCTGCCGGTCTGTATAGTACACCTTCAAAGGGGTGTCTTCGCTTTTGGGTAACTTCTCCTTGTACATCAAGCATCCTGCCGCGTCACTAAGGGTGAGGAAACGGTCATAGTCTTTATTGAGTGAGTAACAGTTGCCGGGGAAGGTGCTGACAAACAGTTCCAGCTGGTTATACGACCGTTGGCTAATCTGTATACCGATACGTCCGAATGTGTTCTCCAAATGATTGGTGCATTTCTGAAGGTCTGCATTCGCATCAACCGTGACCACAAGATTGAAATGGCAATAGACCAACTGTTTGTTCTCCCTTGCGATAAGTTCTTCGACATTCTTGATGTCTTCCACGGCAATCTGGTTGCTCGGATTGGGCAACGAAGCATGGCGGTTCTTCTTCTTTGCCAGTTTGCTCAATTCCTGTTTCTGACTGGGCAGGAAGATGACTTGGTTGAAAACAACGCTCTTCGCATCGGGAATGTTGTCTACCATTGACATCAAATCCACTGGCATACTGATGTTGTTCACTTCTATATTGGTGTATGGACGTATCAGAGAGGGTAGGACAATACTGTCCACATCCACAAGACTATATACCTTGAATTTTCTGCTGCCAATGCCAATTTGGTCGTCCTTGACGTTGAAGTTGTTCAAAGAAACATTCTTGCTTGTATAATTTTGGGACAGGTATTGGTCTACATAGAACTTGGCTTCATCTGCAGACAAGAAGCGTGACGCCACACCTCGGTCTCGAAGTTGGTCTCTTACCTTGCCGACCTTGACAAGGAAGTCTTTCCATTTCTTGTCATCATAGCTGAGCAGACGGCTTTTCTTGTTCTCTTGTGTGATGACGATATATGTGGTGCAATCCGTATATTCCCTGCCCTTGAAGTATTTGAAATAGCTTTCGGACAAGAACTCCTTATTGCCCTCGTCATCACATTGGATTTTCTTTTTCGTAAAAACATCCTGTTTGTGTATGGAGTAACCCTCACCAAGGGTGGACATCAGCGAGGACAACAAATTGGAGAACGAATTGTACTCATTGGTGTCGGCGCAGAATTTCTGCACGGGGTTCTGCATCGTGAGTATGGCGGAAAATTCGCCGGTCTTGGTATACAACACGCCGATGCCGTCTATGTCCTCGATGGAGAAATAGATTTCCTTGAAGATTTTGGCGCGCTTGCTTCCCGTCCCAAAGGAATAAACGGAAATAACCATGCCCAGGCATACTGCGACAAAGAATATGATAACGTATATAGTCATTGCTTTTGTTTATACAAGTAAGGGTAGACTCTTACCGCCGTGGATTGAGCCTACCCATTGATTGCTTACTTTCTTATAACTTTACATTTTCCATCGGCTGCAAATGAGTTCACAAGCGTTCTCTGTATGCATAGACATAAATGCCCTTGTCTGTTTTCTTTGAGTAGAGTCCCTTTCGTTGCTTGACCATGATAAGGCCAATTCCACAGCTGATGGAGACTGCCGCAAACGCTAAAGCGACAAGAAAACCAACCAAAGCGTAAACCAACATGAAGCCAAGTATGCCAACGCCAGCGGTGATGGCAGCCCAAGTGATGTAGCGTCCCTGGAGTCCCATGAACTCCAAAGGACGCTGCAATCCCTTAAACATCTGGTACTCCATGTTAGCCTCGGTCATCTCTGCCATAACAGGACACGCTGATTAGTTGCTGATGCCGAAGAAGAGCGGGAGTGCATTGGCGGCGGCAATGAGGAAGATACAAGCACCGACGGTCATCATAATCTTCTTCTTGACATCCTGCTCCTCGTTGTTCATAGCTATATACACGGAGATCGCACCGACAATGGCAACGATACCTGCAAGGGCGTAGCAAAGGTTGACGACATACGGAATGTACT
>CAVKZC010000164.1:0-5810 GCA_963660455.1 Sphaerochaetaceae bacterium
ATCCCCTCTTCAAGAGTTTCACGCAGAGCAGCAAGATGAATGTGAACTGCGAGGTGGACGATGTAGAGAAGGGTGCGCCCCTTGCCTATGACAAGACCTGGGACTTCAACTTCCAGGACAACAGTCCTGCTCTCTCAGGTGGCGTGACAGACTTCGCCCGCCTCTTCCCCACAGGTCTCCCATTCTTCGGCATGAAGAAGGTCAACTTCCTCGACAGCAGTAACGACCAGAACTATTACTTCACCGCCCCCTTGCCAAGCGCAAGATTCGGTGCGTGGATGTAAAAAGCTATGCAAGACATATGAAGCTATAAGAGGGTGTGCCGTCTGGCACACCCTCTATTTTTTGTCAAAAACATTACGAGTTGAGCATAAAATCGGCCACGGCCTGCTCCTTTTGTATAGCATGCTAAAGGAATTTGGGCAATAAATGGCATGCAAATTTGGTCATCTCCCGAAATGTTAGTATATTTGCACGCATTAAAAATGCAAACACGCGAATAATGCAAGCAATGATTTTTGCAGCAGGACTGGGCACTCGCCTCAAACCACTTACCGACCACATGCCGAAGGCCCTGGTAAGTGTAGGGGGACAGCCGCTGCTCGAAAGGGTAGTCCTCCAGTTGAAGGACGCCGGTTTCACTCGCATTGTAGTGAACGTTCACCATTTCTCCCATCAAATCATCGACTACCTCCACGAGAACAACAACTTCGGTATGGATATTCGCATCAGCGACGAGACCGACCATCTGCTCGAAACGGGCGGTGGCATCAAGAAGGCCTGGCCGCTCTTCACCCCTACAGAGCCCATCCTTATCCACAATGTCGACATCTTGAGCAACGTAGACCTGAAGAAGTTTTACCAGATGGAGACGAAGGATATGCCTGCTGCCCGTCTCTTGGTGAGCGACCGCAAAACCAAGCGTTACCTCCTCTTCGACGATACAATGCGACTGGTGGGATGGACCAACATAGAGACTGGTGAAGTGAAAAGTCCTTACAAGGATCTCGACCCCAAGAAATATAAGATGTATGCCTTCTCCGGCATCCACATGGTTGCTCCAGCACTTTTCCCCTTGATGGACGACGAACCGGAGAAGTTCCCCATCATGGACTTCTACCTCAAACATTGCGACAAGGTGCGCATCGAGGGATATGTGAAGAACGACCTCTTGCTCATGGACGTGGGCAAACAAGAAACCCTGCGGGAAGCAGAACAGTTCCTGTTAAAGGTAAAAAAGTAAAAAAGGGGGCATGCGCCACAAAAGCTGTTGTCTTGACTCCTTTAACTCCCGTCCAAGGGGATTTTAATCCCCGCCCCCAGTCCAAGGGGATTTGTAATCCCCGATAAAGAACAGAACATCGTAAACTATAAATACAGACAAAAATGCAACAGAAGATCATTATTTTGGATTTCGGTTCGCAGACCACGCAGCTCATTGGCCGCCGTGTGCGCGAACTCGACACCTTCTGCGAGATTATGCCTTACAACAAGTTTCCGAACGACGACCCATCGGTGATTGGCGTCATCCTGAGCGGCAGTCCCTACTCCGTTCATGACCCGGAGGCTTTTAAGGTTGACCTCAGCCAGTTTGTTGGCCGCATTCCTGTGCTCGGCATCTGCTATGGCGCACAGTATCTCTCTCACGCCCAAGGCGGCAAGGTAGAGGCAGCCGACAGCCGTGAGTACGGACGTGCCAACCTGGAGCAGTTTGATAAGGAGAATCCTTTGTTCAAAGGTTTTGTGGACAACTCGCAGGTGTGGATGAGCCATGGCGACACCATCACTGCCATTCCCGAAGACTATAAGTGCATTGCCTCCACAGCCAACGTGAAGTTTGCCGCCTATGCCTCCACCAAGCAGCCCGTGTGGGCCGTACAGTTCCATCCTGAGGTGTTCCACTCTTTGCAGGGTACACAGCTCTTGAAAAACTTCGTCGTGGACATCTGCGGAAGCAAGCAAGACTGGAGTGCCGATTCCTTCGTGGAGACTACCGTGGCCGAACTGAAAGCTCAGTTGGGCGATGACAAGGTGATTCTCGGTCTCTCGGGCGGTGTAGACTCCAGTGTGGCTGCCGTATTGCTGAACAAGGCCATCGGCAAGAACCTCACCTGTATCTTCGTAGACCACGGCATGCTCCGCAAGAACGAGTTCCGTGACGTAATGGAGGACTACAAGTGCTTGGGTCTGAACGTGATCGGCGTGGATGCATCAGAAAAGTTCTTCACCGACTTGGCTGGTGTCACCGATCCCGAGCAAAAGAGAAAGATTATCGGTCGCGACTTCGTGGAAGTGTTCAATGCCGAGGCAAAGAAGCAGACTGGAGCCAAGTGGCTTGCCCAGGGCACTATCTATCCCGACCGCATCGAGAGCCTCAACATCACAGGCAAGGTCATCAAGAGCCACCACAATGTAGGCGGTCTGCCCAAGGAGATGAACCTCCAGTTGTGCGAACCATTGAAGTGGTTGTTCAAGGACGAGGTGCGCCGCGTGGGCCGCTCGATGGGCATGCCCGAGCATCTCATCACCCGTCATCCTTTCCCCGGTCCTGGCTTGGCAGTGCGTATCTTGGGCGACATCACACCCGAAAAGGTTCGTATCCTGCAGGATGCCGACGACATCTATATCCGTGGTTTGCGCGAATATAAGGTGAAGTTGAGTGGCGAGGAAGCCCGCCGTGTATTGGCCGCCGGTGTTCCTGCCGACATGCAGAACGGCGAGATAGAAGTTTCCCTCTACGACCAGATTTGGCAAGCAGGCACTGTGCTCCTCTCTACCGTCCGCTCTGTGGGCGTGATGGGCGACGAGCGTACTTACGAGCATCCCGTGGCTCTGCGCGCCGTGACCAGTACCGATGCGATGACAGCCGACTGGGCACATCTGCCCTACGACTTCATGGCGAAGGTGAGCAACGAAATCATCAACAAGGTGAAGGGTGTGAACCGCGTTTGCTACGACATATCCTCAAAACCGCCTTCAACGATAGAATGGGAGTAATGCCCTTTCGATAGTAAAGCATAAGAATCCCCCTCAATGAGGAAGCCTATGATGACTCTCTGCATTGAGGGGGATTTTTCTAATTGACGGAAACCAACTATTTTTTATGATGAGAACAAGAAGAATGTTTCTTGCCATGCTGTTCATCTTGACAGTGACAGGCATCAAAGCACAGGAGGGAACTTGGAAAGGCGAGCTCAACGTGCAAAGTATCAAACTGCCATTGGTCTTCCATTTCGGGGCAGACGGCTGCACGATGGATTCCCCTTCGCAGGGAGTGAAGGGCATCAAGGCAGAGAAAACCGTTACGGGCGAGAATGAAGTGAAAGTAAGCATTGCAGCCATCGGGGCTGTATATGAAGGCAAAGTCTGTGGCGACAGCATCTGCGGTACGTATCGCCAGAATGGGATGAACCTGCCTTTGACGCTCGTCCCTGGCACGATGGAAATGAAGCGGCCTCAGACTCCCAAGGCGCCTTTCCCGTACCAAGAGGAGAATGTAACATTCGCCAACGGCAAGTTTACATTCAACGGAACACTCGTCATACCCGAGAACTGTACGAAGAAAACACCCGTAGTGCTCATGGTGACCGGCAGCGGGCAGCAAAACCGGGACGAGGAGATCTTTGACCACAAACCTTTTGCCGTCATCGCCGACGCCTTGGCTCGTCAGGGGATTGCTTCCTTGCGCTATGATGACCGCGGATATGGTGACAAGTCGGTCAACTTCACCGACTTTACGACGGATGATTTCAAACAGGATGCCGAGACTGGCATCAAGTTCTTGCGCACCCGGTTCGGCAAGGTGGGTGTTTTGGGGCATAGCGAGGGAGGTACCATCGCCCTGATGCTTGCTGCCGAACAAAAAGTGGATTTTGCAGTGTCTCTTGCAGGAATGGCTATTTCGGGCAAGGAAACGCTGCTACAACAGAACCGGCAAGGGTTGACAGCCATGGGATTGCCTGCAGAAACGGTCAACAACTATTGCTCTGTCCTGGACAAGATATTCACCTCTTTGCAGGAGGGCAAGAAGTGGGAGGAAATCAAAATGGATGATGTACCTGTGGTCTTCAAACCACTGATAGAAAAGGCTAAGGACCAGTTGAGCACGCCTTACATGCTGCATTTCATGCGAGTGGATGTGAGCAAGCAGTTGAAGAAAATCAAGTGCCCCGTCTTGGCATTGAACGGAAAGAAGGACATGCAGGTAGATTGCGAGTCGAACATCAAGGCATTGGAAACCGGTCTGGTTTGCCGCAAGCATGACATCCATGCGATGGACGACCTGAACCACCTCTTCCAGCATTGCAAGACGGGTTCCATTGTGGAGTATCAACAGATAGAGGAAACCATCTCTCCTGACGTGCTGAAGATGATTACAACATGGTTGCAGAACATACATTGATTTTTAACGCGTACACTTTTATTTATGGCAAAAAGAGAATATGTAGAGGCCAACAAGCGTTGGCTGGAAGAGAAAGCGAAGGAGGAGGGCGTGAAGGCTCTGCCTCGCGGTATATATTATAAGGTGTTGAAGCAGGGCAATCCGCAAGGTGCACAACCCACAAGGCGCAGCATCGTGACCGCCCACTATACGGGGTGGACCATCAACGGAAAGAAATTCGACTCCAGCCGTGGCGGCACTCCGTTTGCCATGCGACTGAGCGACTTGATAGACGGTTGGATAGTGGCTATGCAGGAGATGCACGTGGGCGACCAGTGGGAACTGTATATCCCTGCCGAGATGGGGTACGGCAAATTCTCCCAGCCCGGCATCCCCGGCGGGTCTACCTTGGTGTTCGAAGTGGAACTGCTGGGCGTGGGATAACCGAAGGGCTTTTGTCCTAAGCTCAGTTTTCCGAAGTGCAGCGCCCGCCCAAAAAAACCTTAATACCGCTGGCACTATACAGCCTTGCCACGAGTGCACCACTGATATTGTGCCATACACTGAAGATTGCCCCGGGAATCGTAGCCATCGGATAGGCTGCGAAATGCAGGGTGGCCAACGAGCAGGCCAAACCGGAGTTCTGCATGCCCACCTCGATGCTGATGGCCACGCACTTCTCATATTTCAGTCGCAACAGCTTGCCTGCTGTAAACCCAAGGATTAGGCCACAAACATTGTGCAGCATCACCACAAGGATAACTTCCAAACCGCAGTCTGAGAGTCGCTCGGCAGAATGGGAAACGACGGTGCCAGCGATAATGGCGATGGCAAGGGAAGAGAAACCGGGTAAATAACCTACTGCCCTACTCGTAAACTTAGGACAATATTTCTGTACGACAAAACCCACGATGATGGGGAGTATCACCACCTGCACAATGGACAAGAACATGCTGAGGGCGTCTACATGTACATAGGTACCAGCAATCATCCAAGTGAGGAATGGTGTAAGGAAAGGCGCTATAATCGTGGAGACGGAGGTTATCCCTACCGACAATGCCAAATCACCCTTTGCAAGGAAGGTCATTACATTGGAGGCCGTACCGCCAGGACAACAACCTACCAGAACAACGCCTATCGCCAGTTCGGGCGGCAATTGGAATGCCTTTGTCAAAAGCCATGCCAGCGCCGGCATGATGATGAACTGTGCCAAGAAGCCGACTATGACATCCTTAGGTCGACTGAACACTACCTTGAAATCATTGGGGTTGAGCGTCAAACCCATACCAAACATCACCAAGCCTAATAAGGGATTGATGCACACAGTGTCTATCCATCGGAAACTTGCAGGAAACAGGAGTGCCGCCGCAGCTACCAACAAGACTATCACGCCCACGTAACGGGAGATAAAATTACAGAATTGCTTCAT
>CAVKZC010000164.1:5855-7693 GCA_963660455.1 Sphaerochaetaceae bacterium
TCTGGATTCTGCTTTTGACGGCAAAGTTAAGCAAACCCTATGGGATATCCAAATGTTAGAGATATAATTTGATGCTTGCAGATATAAGAATATAACAGATTGCCCCCTCCTGCTATCTTCGGTAATAAAAGAACGGAAAGGGATGATGCTTGTAAAATGATAGCACCGAGCAGCAAAAAGCGATAAATCATTACATTTTCCCACATAAAACAAAGAATCTTTTTGCCATTTGAACAAAAAGCAGTACTTTTGCACGCAAGTTTATAAGAGAGTATATGTATACATTTATTGTCAGCTTGATATGTCTCGTTTTGGGATATGTCGTTTATGGTAAGTTTGTAGAGCGCATCATGGAGCCAGACGGCAAGCGCCCTACCCCATGTTATTCCATGCAGGACGGAGTGGACTACACCCCCATGCCCACATGGAGAGTTTTTCTCATACAGTTTCTGAACATAGCCGGCACAGGCCCCATCTTCGGTACGATACAGGGCATCCTGTTTGGTCCTTCCGCCTATTTCTGGATTGTACTGGGGTGCATCTTCGGTGGCGCTGCCCATGACTACATGGCAGCCATGATCTCCCTGAAGCGCAACGGAGCCTCCCTACCCGAGATTATCGGCGACGAGATGGGTTCGCTCGCCCGCAACATACAGCGTGTCCTTGCCCTGCTGCTGATGATTATGGTCGTGGCAGTGTTTGTCAAGACACCGGCCGGTCTGCTTGCCAACCTGACGGACGGCTTGGCGGTGGGCAACAGTTATACTTTCTGGGTGGTGGTAATCTTCGCCTATTACCTCCTGGCAGCCACACTGCCCATCAACAAGATTATCGGCAAGGTATACCCCATCTTCGGCGTGGTACTCATCTTCATGGCGGTCTGCATCTTCATAGGCATCTTTATCTATAACGATGCACCTATCCCCGAGATTACAGATGCCTTCGAGAACCATTATCCAGGCGGCGGCCTTCCCGTATTCCCATGCCTGTGCATCACGATAGCCTGCGGCGCCGTGAGTGGCTTCCATGCCACGCAGAGTCCGCTGATGGCCCGCTGCATCAAGAACGAGCGTTATGGCAGACGCGTGTTCTACGGTGCCATGATTACCGAAGGCATTATCGCCCTCATCTGGTCGGCTGCAGCCCTGCAGTTTGCCAACGGACTGGATGTTGCCGGCAACACACCTTACGAGAAGATATACAACGCCATGCTTGACGCCAACGGGGCCATCAACCCCGCCATCTTCGTCAATCACATCTGCAACAGCTGGCTTGGCTCCTTCGGTGCTATCCTTGCCATCCTCGGTGTTGTCATAGCGCCCATCACTACGGGCGACACGGCACTGCGCTGTGCCCGCCTCATCCTGGCAGACATGCTGAAGTTCAAGCAAGACAAGGTGATGAAGCGCCTGCTGCTCTGTATGCCGGTATTTGTCGTCAGCATAGTCTTGTTGTTTGTAAAGTTCGACGTGTTGTGGCGTTATTTCGCCTGGTTCAACCAGACGTTCTCCATCTTTACCTTCTTCGCCATCTCCATCTATTTGGCAAAGTTGAAGAAGCCCTACTATATCGCATTGCTTCCGGGCATGTTTATGGTGGCTGTCTGTGTCAGTTATCTGGCGGTAGACGAATATTGCGGCAATCTCAGCCGTGAAACGTCCTACATCCTCGGTGCAGCTTGCGCCCTTGCCTGTGGCCTGTGGTTTATGGTATGGAAGAGTAAAAAGGGTAACTCGCAGAGCATGTAAGGGATAATAGAAAAAGGACTGCTTTTGGTGCGATTGCTATGCCTTACTCATTCTATGCAAAAATGGAGTTGCATTCCAAATTTACATAAA
>CAVKZC010000165.1:0-7587 GCA_963660455.1 Sphaerochaetaceae bacterium
AGCCAGCTCACGAGAAAGCTTGTGATTTAATTTTTACCCTTTTTACTTTGTTACCTTTTTACTTTTTTACCCTTTTACCTTTTCTCGAGTCCGATGGCGAGGGACGTCTGCACCATGTGGGCGAGGAGGAACAGGTTGGCGTGTCCGCTGTATGCGGCGGGCACCGCCTGCCCGAGCCATTCGGGAACAGGCATCTTGTCCAGTTGGTCGTAGGGTACGAGGTTGAGCGACTTGTGGCGCACCACGTCACATTCTGTTTTTCTGCCCGCCTGCTCAAACTCCTCCATGCTCATGGGTGTGTAGCCCATGCAGATGTGTGAGGCAAGACAGCGCAGGTGCTCCAGTCGCATGAGGTTGGTGAAGAAGGGCAACTGCTCGAAGTCGGCGTAGGAGCGGCATGCCAGCAGTCGTTTGAGGTTTTCGCGGCCCACGGCATTGTCGCTGTCGGTGAGGCCGATACACTTCAATTTGGCGAAGATGTGCGAGGCGTCGGAGAACTCCTGTGTCTCCACGCGCTTGAGGTTGGAGTAGGCTATGGGGTTGCCCTTCACCTGTGCGTGGCGTTTCCACCATGCACCGAAGGCCTCTTCTGCGTCAGCCACGCGGATGTCCTGCATCAGACGGCCGAAGTTGTTGCTGGAGGTGGCAGAGTAGACAGCCGCGTCGCGCTCCAGGCATTTCTCCCAGATGTAGCGGTGGCTGAACGAGTCGGACACCTTGCCTATTACGCGAACCACCTGTCGGCAGTTCTCGCCGTCCACGCACGACTCTACCAGTTCGTCGAAACGGCTCTCGTTCTCGTGGTTGTAACACCTCACCACGAGTGCAAAGTTGTCCATGCGGCGTTTGCGCCAGCGCAGGGCATATTCGCCCAGGTCGTAGGCGATGGCAATGTCACGGTTGTCGCTGCCCGTGGCGATAACGATGTAGTTCAGTTCGTCCTTAATCTCCTTCATGAGGTCCCAGAAACGGCCGTCGCCGGCACTGTGGTTGTGCCACTGTATGTCCACGTCGAGCAGTCGGTTGTGCTCGCTCAGACAAGGGTAGCGCATCTCGAAGAACCCCTTCTTCTGGTTGGCCTTGGGGTCAACGATGTGGAAGACGGCATGGTGGCCCTCAAAGTTGTCGGGGTACACGAAGTTGCCGTGCTCGTAGAGAAACTTGAACGCCTCCTGTCCGGTCTCTCCGAATCCAATGATGAGGTAGTGTGCCACCGACTTGGCGAGTCCCGTGCGCCAGTCGAAGTCGACAAAGTTGGCGGGGTGCGCCTCGGGCGTACACATCATCGATTTCACCGACAGGCGCGAGGCATCCACGAGGATGGTCTCAGCGCCGCAGCGCGAGTTGTACTCGAAGGAGGTACCGCCGTTCAGTTTGCCCACGGTGGCGCGGCAGTAGATGTACGCCTTCTTCCCCATGTCGTGGTTGAAGAACTCGTCGCCGCGCAGTTTGATGTTCTTGGCCAGATTCTGCAGGTCGTCGTCGTAGAGCAGGTAGAGGCGCATAAACTCGCTCGTCTTGTTGAGCACAGTGTCCAGTCCCAGCTGGCTGATGACGCGGTTGCCCTCCATGCGCTGGATGGGCATACGTGTCTGTCGGATGATGCCGTTGAGGCGGTCGATGCTTGCCACCACCTCGCGCCGGAATCCGAACACATTGAAGATGTTGGTGAGGCCGAGCAGTCCGCTGTTGCTGGCCTCCTGTGGAGCGTTGATAAAGATGAGGGTGTCTGCCGGCGCATACTCATGGATGTCGTGCGCCAGTTGTAGGGAGATGTTGTTGATGCCGAAGAAGACGTGCACGTTGCCAGGCAACCGCTTGTGCCATTGTAGCTTGCGCCACCTCCACGCCGAGCGGAACCGCACACCGAGATAGTTGATGGCGACGGCGAACGACACGGCCGCCGCAGCAAAGTGGACAGCAGAGAATATCGTCATGTACACCATGCTGTGGTGGCACGGCTCTCCCACCTCGAGCAGGTCGCTGTGGAAGGCGAACATCTCCATGGACGAGAGCAGCGGACGGAAGAACGACGCATACCAAGACAACTGGGTGCCCACAGACTCGTGTCCCGAGCGGAATCCGACGAAGTAGACGCAGAATCCGGCAATGAAGACGACGAGGGCAGCACGGCGTATGAAGATGTCGAAGTCGCGGAACACGCGCCTACGGCAGGCATAGCACGTTGCCAGTGCCGCCACGGTGATGATGACACTCAGAAGGTTGGCTATAAGCATATTTGTGTGTGTGAGTGGATAGGTCAGTCTCTAATGTCGAACAGGCTGTAGAAGCCCGTCATGGTGAACACATTGCGAATGGTGTCGTTAATCTTCTCGATGATGACCTTGCCGCCCTTGGCAGCGCAGTCTTTGCGCAGACCGATGAGCAGGCGCAGACCCGACGAGCTGATGTACTCGAGCTGAGTGAAGTCGAGTACTATCTCGCCGTTGGCTTTCTCTGAGAGCCTTGCGAAGTCGCCTGCCACCTCGGCAGCAGCAGCCGTGTCGAGCCGCCCTGCGAGGACGGCCTTCACGGTGCCGTTGGTTTCTTGGATGTCTATTTTCATATTTTCACTGTAGTGTTTAGTTCTGCTTGCTGATGCACTCCATGATGATGTCCACGGCTGCATCTTCGCTCAGCTGGCCCACGTTGAGCACCAGGTCATAGTTGCGCGTATCGTAGCGGCTTGTGCCTGAGAACTCCTGTGTGTAGCGTTCGCGTCCCTTGTCCACCTTGTCGATGGCCTTCTTGGCTTCTGCCTCGCTCAGTCCCTGGCGCTCCATCACGCGCTTGATGCGGCAGGGCATGGGACTCTGTATGAGTACCTTGAAGGCGTTAGGATGGTCGCGGAAGATGTAGAATCCCGAGCGTCCTGCGATGACGCACGACTCGTCCTCTGCCAGTTTCTTGAGGAACTGCGACTCCACGCGGAACAGGTTCTCCGTCGTGGCGACGGTGTTCTCCACGTTGAAACGCTCCTCCACGTGGTAGTTGAGCATATAGTTCTGTATAAACTCGTTCCACCAGTTGAACTTGGACGCCTTCACCTTCTCCAGTTCTTCTACGGAGAGGTCGAACTTGTTGGTCAGTTCCTTTACCAGTGCCTTGTCGTAGTACTTCACGCCGAGGCGTTCTGACAGTTTACGTCCGATGGTGCGTCCACCCGAGCCCAGCTCGCGGTTGATGGTTATCACAAATTTTTTGTTTGTATCCATAGTTTTCTTTTGTTTGTTGATGTTTGCTTATTTACTTTTTTACCTTTTTACTTTTTTACCCTTTTACTTTCCCCGAACACCATGTCCACGAGTCTGGAGAACTCCTTGTAGGCGAAGGTGTCGGCAATATCGGCGAAGGCGTCGCGCAGTCCGCGGAAGCGCCATGCGTGTGTGGCCTTGTCCTTGACGCGGAAAATCTGCCAGATGTCGTCGCCGTGCAGCATGTAGTCACGTGCGATGGCCCTCATGTTGGAGAGCTTGTCGCCCATGGCCACAATCTTCACGTCGCGCGCAGCCAGGCGCAGGGCATCCATGTCTCGCTGCTTGCGCTCGCGCCACGGCAGTTTTTCGCCGTTGGCATCCGTCTTCACATCCGTCTCGCAGCTCACCAGCCGTGCCACGCGGTCGCCAAACTCCCGGGCTATCTGCTCCAGGGTGACGTCGGTGTCCTCCACTGTGTCGTGCAGTACGGCAGCCGCCAGCAGTTCGGGTTCGGGGCTCATGGTGGCGACAATGGCCATGGCCTCCAGTGGGTGGACGATGTAGGGGAATCCCTTGCCCCGCCGTTCCGTTCCGTGGTGGGCACGTGTGGCAAAGACAATGGCCTTGTCCACCAGGTCTGTGTTCAAAGGACTGTTTGGCATTTCTTTTTTACCTCTTTACCTTTTTACTTTTTTACCTTTATATTATTTGTTCATGAACGGCAGGTTGCTGGCGGTGTTGAACGCCATTTCTGCGAGCCGCTCGTTGTGAACCGACTTGCCGTTGAGCGCATCGTACAGGTGAACCAGTCCTGTCTTTCCGCTTCCGTTCTTCAGCGTTGCCACGATGAGGAGGTCCTGCAGGGCCAGCGTGGAGGCGATGATGTCGAGGTCGGTGTCCGCCAGTTGGCTCATGGCAAACTTGTAGGCGTCCTCCTCGTTCTTCTTGATGAGGTCTTCGATGTCCTGCAGTGTCTGCATGCCCGCATCCTTCAGCAGGGGGAAGAAGGGCGCGAAGGACATCTCCTGCACCTCGCTCTGGTTGATGGCGGCGATGCGCCGGGTGAGCGAGGCAAAGGGCTTCTGCGCGATGTAGGTGTCGAAGGTCTTTCCGTCGAGCCTTACCTGCGACAGTTCGCCCGCCCTGATGAGGCGTTCCATGCGCCTGCGGTAGTCGGCCACGCTGACGCGTATGCGCGAGAACTCCTCGTCGGCCAGTTCCAGCATGCCCGCCAGACGGCCCAGCATGCGCGTGTACTCGGGCGGAGCCTCTATCTCGTTCTTGTAGCCTATGTCGTGCTCCATGGCCGCCCATGCGTGCTGCAAGGTGGAGCGCATCTGTATCTCGAAGCGCATGCTGTTCATCAGCGGGTAGCGCTCGTCGTGGAAGAGGCTCTTGGGTATGCGGCAGATGTAGTGGAGCGAGTTGTAGCCGAAGCTGTTCATCTCGTGCATCTTCCGTTTGTCTATGGAGCACTCCCAGTCTATGTCGAACATCTTCTCCATGTAGGAAGCCACGCGGTCTACGTCGCTGCTGAAGAAGGTGATGATGCGCACGCCCAGGATGTCGGTGAGGTCGTCGAGCGTGGCATACTTGTAGCCCTTGCGCTCCAGTTTGCCTATGAGACTGTCGCGCTGCTTGATGCGTGCCTCCACGGCAGTTATCTCCATGCGGTTGTCGGCGAGCACCTTCTTAATCTCGGCCAGGGCGATGTCACGCATCTGTACCAGGATGTCCTGCCGCTCGTCGTATTCGTCCACTATCATCTGGCTTTTCATGTCGAGCCTGTCGTATGCGTTTGCCATATTCTTCTTTCCTCTCTTTTTTATGTCGCGTTCGGAACCCGTGTGCTCCTCGCGCTAAAAGTTCTTGCGCAGTGTCAGGATGTTCCGTCCGTCGATGCGCTCGTAGTTAACGGTGTCCATTATCTGCCTTACCAGGAAGATGCCGAGCCCGCCTATGGGCCTGTCGTCGAGGGCGGCGTTGGTGTCCGGCTCCGCCTTGGTGGTGGGGTCGAAGGGTTCGCCGCTGTCGGTGATGACAAACTTCATGCGCACGTCGTTGACGTAGGCCTCCAGCTTTATCTCTCCTCTGTGGTCCTTGGGGTAGGCATAGTTCATCACGTTTACGACGGCCTCCTCTATGGCGAGGTTCAGACTGCAGGTGAGGGCAGGCTCCAGGGCGGCCTCCTCGGCCACGGCATCCATGAATTCGGCTATCTTGGGTGTCTCGGCAATGTCGTTGTGCAGGGTCAGTTTGCTGTAGTACTTGTTCTCCTGCTTGCGACGCATGTACCTGATGGCTACCATGGTGAGGTCGTCGCTCTGTTCGGCCTCCAGCACGTGGCTGTGCACGCACTCCATCATCTGCTCTATGATGCCCCTGGAGTCGGCGTTGGCGCTCCTGTCCAGTTGTGCGGTCATCCTCTCCTCGCCAAACAGTTCCTTGTCGGCATTCTCCGCCTCGGTCAGTCCGTCGGTGTAGAGGAAGATGGCAGTGCCCGGGGTGATGACCACCTCCTGTCCCTCAAACTTGATGTCGGGCACGACGGCGATGGGCAGGTTGGGCTTCACGTCGAGCATGGTGGCCTTGCCCGTGGCGCTGTCTATAAGCACGGGTGCGTTGTGCCCCGCATTGCAGTATCTCAGTCGGCCGGTAGGCAGGTCGAGTACGCCGGCGAAGAGTGTCACGAACATGTTGGAGTCGTTCATGTCCGACATGGAGCTGTTGATGCTCGTCACGATGCGGTCGGGGTTGCTCTCCTGAGCCGACACCATGCGCAGCAGGCTCCTCGTCACCGCCATGACGAGCGATGCGGGCACACCCTTGCCCGACACGTCGCCTATGCAGAAGAAGAGTTTCTCGTCACGCAGGTAGAAGTCGTATAGGTCACCGCCCACGGCCTTTGCCGGTTTCAGCATGCCGTAGATGTCGATGTCGTCGCGGTCGGGGTAGGGCGGGTAAATCTTCGGAATCATCGACATCTGTATCTGGCTGGCGATGTTCAGTTCGCTCTCTATGCGTCCCTTCTCCTGGTTGATGTCCTTCAGTTCGTCGATGTACTTGGACAGGTGGCTCTGCATGCGCTGCAGTGCGCGTCCCAGGTAGTAAATCTCGTCGCGGCTGTGCACCTTGGGCAGCCTCACGCTGAAGTCGCCCTGTGCGATGCACTGCGCCGTTCGTGCAAAGCGCAGGATGGGGCGCAGGAACTG
Source organism: Sphaerochaetaceae bacterium (assembly GCA_963660455.1). Lineage (GTDB taxonomy): Bacteria > Bacteroidota > Bacteroidia > Bacteroidales > Bacteroidaceae > Prevotella. The sequence continues at coordinate 6,410 of CAVKZC010000165.1, forward strand.
CCAGATGAGCAGGAACATGAGTATCCACAGTACGATGACGAACGCAGTGTACATAGCCGACTGCGTAGCCACCAGTTCGGATACTCCACGGGTAATCTCTTCCTTGTCGCACGACAGCACCACGGTCCATCCCATGCGCTTGATGGGGGCATAATAAATTATCTTCTTTTTCTTCTCTTCGCCCTGCTGCACGAGCGTGCAGTCTCCCCGCTTGTGTGCCTTGAAGTCGGCGAGGATGGGCTTGTCTGCCTCGAACCTGTCTTTGTCGAGCATGCTCTTCACGTTTTGCTTCATGATAAGCGAGGGGTTGGGGTGCACCACGAAGTGGTAGTTGCGGTCCAGTATGCTGATGTGCGAGTTGACGTAGGGCTTGATGCTCTGCACCTCCTCTGTAAACTCCTCCATGTTGAAGTCGAACGCCACCACACCCATGAACTTGTTTTCGCGGTTGTACACGGGTATGCAGTAGCTGCACACGATGCTTCCGTTGGCCTCCCTGAAGGGGTCTGTCCACAGCGGTCCGCGTCTGCGCTTGGCCTCCTTGTACCAGTAGCGCTTCTCGTAGGCATACCTGTCGGCGAGGTTCATTCTTGTCTGCTTGCCGCTCTTGAAGTCCTGTATCACGTAGGGGGCGAACCCCTTGGCGTATGCGGGGTGTAATTCCGGCTCGAAGCAGATCGCCACGCCCTGTATGTTGACGTTGGTGTCGAGGAAGTCGCTGCAGATTCCGTAGGCGGTCTCTGGCGCCATGCGGTGCTGCTTGTCGAGGAAGGCGACGAGGTTTTCGCCGGCTATCTCCACAGCCTCCAGTTCGGTGTCTATGAAGAGGATGGCCTTGTCCAGTTCGAGGTTGGCCTTCTTGTTGGCGTTCTCCAGCATCATCTTGCTCGTCTCGCGCGACGTAGAGGTACAGGTACGCATAAACACGCCAGTTATGCCGAGGGCTACCCAGAAGCATATCTTCGCGGCAAAGGAGTGGTTTATGTTATACTTGCGCCATTTCGTCATAGGTCGTTGCTGTTGAAAAACAATACAAATTTAAGCCTTTTTGTCGACTAAAGTGCAATGAAGTGCAAAAGGATAAACTTATTATAGATAATTTTACATATTTTAATAGTACGAAAAGTAATTTGGCGTAACGGAGGAAAAGTTGTATCTTTGCAGTCAAAAAAACGAAA
>CAVKZC010000166.1:0-7561 GCA_963660455.1 Sphaerochaetaceae bacterium
ACTTGAACTCAGGGAACTTCTTGCCGGTTGCAAATGCTTCTTCAGCAACTTTAATCAAATCCATTTTCTGTAGATATTAAAAAATTGTTTGTCGTTCCTGCGCAACATGAAGGACTACTCTTCAGTCCTGTCAGCGGTTACGTCGAAAAGCGGCTGCAAAGTTACGACAATTTCTCTTATCTTGCAAGCTTTCAGATGCTTTATTACTATTTTAATCGATTTTTTTTGTTTTATTCTTCGTTTTAACGTACCTTTGCATGCATATATAGACAAATCGGAAATTATGAAAAACCATCATTTAACATCTGTGTTGCTGCTTGGCTTGCTGGCAGCAGCTCCTGTCTCTGCACAGCAGTACAGGGTGGCCAAAGTGGAACGTACACGTATCCTTGTGGACAAGCGCTGGGACAATCACCCTGACAGTGCTGCTGCTGCATTCATTGCCCCCTATAAGGCTAAGGTGGACAGCATTATGGGACCAGTGGTTGGCACTGCTGCCCATTATATGGCCCGTCATCGCCCCGAGAGTGAACTGAGCAATCTGCTGTGCGACATACTGGTATGGGCTGGCAAGAAGTTTGGTGAAAAACCTGACTTCTCCGTATACAACATGGGAGGTATACGTTCCGGGCTTCCCGAAGGAAAGATTACAGTGGGGGATATCAACGATATGGCTCCCTTCGAAAACAAGATTTGCTTCCTTACGCTTAGTGGCGACAAGGTGCTCGAACTTTTCCAACAGATAGCACATAGGGGAGGAGAGGGCCTTAGTCATGCGGTGAAGCTCGTGATAACCAAGGACGGACAACTCACCAGTGCTTCTGTGGGTGGTAAACCAGTGGACGCATCCAAGGCATACCGCATCGCCACGCTCGACTATCTGGCTGAGGGCAACGACCAATTGGTAGCTTTCAAGAGCGGAACGGATGTGCTTTCGCCCAAGGAAACTGAAAACAACGTGAGATACATCATCATGGACTACTTCCGGGAGAAAATGGCGCAGGGCGAAAGTGTCGAGTCGAGAGTGGAAGGCCGATGTGTTGTGGAATAATACGATATGTGGAATACTGATAATAGAACAAAATGATGAGACATACATTATTATATATTAGTCTGGCGGCAACTGTCTTCTTTTGCCAGCCATCTTCCGTATTCGCCAAAAAGGTCAAGAAGTCTCAGGCGGACCATGTTCAGCTCGTTGTGTTGCACACCAACGATACCCATTCCTGTGTCATGCCCATCAATGCGAATATGGCTGATACTGCCTTGGCTGACCGTGGCGGCTATCTTCGCAGAGTGGCTTTGCTGAAGGAGGAACGTAGCGCTAACCCGGATTTGCTGCTCTTCGACAGTGGTGATTTCTCGCAGGGCTCTCCTTACTATTCGCTTTTCAAAGGTGATGTAGAGGTGGGACTGATGAACGAGATGAGGTACGATGCAGCCACTATCGGCAACCATGAGTTTGACTTCGGTATTGACAATATGGCCCGAATCTTCAGAATGGCGCAGTTCCCCATAGTTTGTTGCAACTATGATTTCACTGGAACGCCACTTGCCGAAATCGTCAAACCTTATACTATCCTTTACAGAAAGGGACTGAAGATAGGGGTGTTCGGCGTTTGCCCGGAATTGGCAGGTCTTGTGAGTGAGGCCAATTACGGATGCATCAAATATGAAGACCCTATAAGTAAAGCCAACGAAACGGCTGCGTATCTGAAGGACAAGGAAAGGTGTGATGTCGTTGTCTGCCTGTCTCACCTTGGGTGGGATATTGATGGCATCGATGACACCGAGTTGGTTCCCGCAACACGAAACATTGACCTTGTACTGGGTGGGCACAGCCATACTTATTTCAAAAAGCTGGAGTACCTGAACAATCTTGACGGTACGCCTGTTCCTATAGACCAGAATGGAAAAAGCGGTCTCTGGATAGGTCGGATGGTACTCGATTTGACTAAGAGAGTTGACCACAAGTAATTCGTGGGTTCCGACAGGAAGAATAAAGCGTATAGCCCAGGGCATTGCCTTGGCTATACGCTTTTATTTAGAACACGCCTTATTATTGTGCTGTCGGAGCCTGCGTATGGTTTATTCGAAATAGAAAGTAAGGGCTATCATTTTGCTGTGCGCTTCTTTTGCCGACATTGCGTATGGCAACATGTTTTTGTCCTGTATGTTGTTGACATGGTTCTTGTCTATCGTGTTTGACAGACCGAACATGAATTTGAGCTCCGGGCGCAATTTGAAGAACGGAAGGTAGAAGTCGCAGCCCAGGCCCACTTCCAAAAACACGTCCGACTTCTTGAGTTTGAGATAATCGTCGTTTGTACTGTTGAGGTTGAGCATGGGGTTGATTCCCGCCATGATGTAAGGTCGGTGGTTATTGAAGCGGGGTGCGGCGAATATCAGTTCAAATGCCGTAGAAAAGTAAGCCGTTTTCATCTCTTGCCGCTGCTCGGTCGGTTGTCCGCTCGCATCAGTTTGCAGGAGGTTGTGATAAATGAGTTGGCGTGTGCCGAAATACATGGCTGGAGCGATACGCAACTGAAAGTGCGTGCTGAGGCGTGTCTCCCCCAATACCCCGACCGTAAAGCCAGGGTCCCATCGGTCTTGGTCTACTGTTACACACGTGGGAACTTCTTCGTTTGCATCGTTGATGTATGTTTGATGCCCCGCATTGACCAGTTCTATGTCCTGCAGGTGCATTCCTATCAGCACACCAAAATGGAACTTGCGCAAATCCGTATAGGGCCTGTTTTCTACAGTCCTTTCCTGTGCCATACCCTTTGCAAATATCGACACCACCATTAATGTGAATATAAACACTTTCTTCTTCATGCCTATATAACGCAGTTTTTCCCCACTTATTGTTTAAGTCGTTATTTAGACTGAGTATGTATTACGAAAAAAGTAATACCCAATTGTAGGTATTTCAAAAATAATTATTACCTTTGCACCATATAAAGTAGGTATCGTGAGTGAAACGAATAAAACCTATGGTTCAGTACAAAAACATTATTAATTATAAACATTATTATTATGGCTTACGTAATTGGTGACGATTGTATCGCATGCGGTACATGTATCGATGAGTGTCCATCAGGTGCAATCTCTGAGGGCGACAAGTATTCTATCAACCCTGATGCTTGCACAGAGTGCGGCACTTGCGCTGATGTTTGTCCTAACGAGGCAATCAGTCTTCCTTAATTTTTAAGGATAGATACTTTTAGTTACATAAAACACTATCGGAGCGGCTCTTTAAGGGTCGCTCTTTTAGTTGATGTACTACATACTGTATGGCGCAAGCATCCATACGATCGCATATTTTTTTATCATCACCTAATGGGATTTGTTATCCCCGCCCTTTTAGCATTTAAGGGATTTGTAATCCCCGAATTCCCTAAACTTCTTTAACTTCCTACACTTCAGAAAGTTGAGTGGATTCTGACTCCAGCTTGTGTATATTGTCTTCTCTTCTCTCTTATACGCTAAGAGGGTGTGACAAAAGCCACACCCTCTTTATGGTACATTATTAATCTTTGTAATGGATTATTGCTCGGCATTTTCCTCTAAGCCAAGCGCTTTCTTGGCAAGCGAGTTGTTGGGGTCGAGCTGCAAAAGCTTCTCGAAGTAAGGCTTTGCAGTTTCGAGGTCGTTCTTTGAACTCCAGTAGATGTAGCCTGCGTTCTTGTATGCCTGCATGAGGTATCCCTTCTCGTCCTCATCGTATTGCTTGGAAGCCACTTCGTCGATAACCTTCTGATAGTTCTCGAGAGCCTTGTCATCCAACTCGTTGGCAAAGGCAATGTTGGCAGCCTGCAAGTCTGCATACGACTTCAGTGAAGGATACTTGGCAGCCATTGCGTTGTAGATTTCGATGGCTTTGTTTACGCTGTTGGCTTTATCTGCTCCGCCCTTCTTGGCTTTAGAGTTGTAGATGTCTGCCCATTTTACGTAGTCTGAAGGACTGGCATCAGCATTCTTGCTCATGTACTTGTCATTGTATTCCAAAGCCTTATCTTCATCACCTTTCTGCTTGTATGCCTCAGAGATGTACTGCAAGGGCTTGGGATCATCGTTCTTCAGGTCGTAAGCCTTCTGGTACTGCTCGATGGCTTTGTCATACTGCTGGCTTCCCACAAGTGCCATACCATAGTAGTTGTAGTCACGTGCTGTCTTCTTAATGGAGTCGGTGTTCATGATGACGTCAGCATGTTTCAGTGCTGCGTCAAACTTCTGCAAGTCGACAGCAGACCAAAGGGCTACGCGGTGGAATGTGGCATCCTTGGCATATTTCTGCAGACCGCTCTCTGAAAGCGACAACGCCTCATCCTTCTTGTTGAGCATATAGTCTGTAATAGCGTATGCTACATAGATATACTCTTCCAGTTTGTTGGGGTCTGTCTGCTTGAAGAGATTGTATGCCTCCTCAAACTTCTGGTTGCTATAGTAGTTGTAACCAGCCTTGGCCTCGTAAGGATAGTCTGGGTTAACCTGCTTCAACTGCTTCAAAGCTTCTGCACTTCCGGCAGGGTCTATCTTCTGGTAAACGTTGGCATAGCTGATGTAGCCCTGAGGATTCTTGGGATCCATCGTCATACACTGCTTGTACCAGCTTGCGGCCTCGCCACCCTTGTCCTGCATGGCTTCTACATCGCCCAGCAACAAGTAAGCGTCGCCAAAGTGAGCGTCTTTTGCCAGTGCCATGTTGGCCAGTTCTGTAGCCTTCTCATAGTTCTTGTTTACGGCAAACAAGTTGCCGAGAGCTACCAGAGCCTTAGGATTCTTCTTGAACTCCTTGGTATAGTCCTTTACACTCTTCTCAAGACCCTTGGGGTCTGTGTTGCCAGCTTTGAGGCTGTTCTCAATAGGCTTGAGTAAATCCAGATAATTTACGTCCTGAGCCATTACCGGGGCTGACAATCCCATCATCAGCATGCCGGCTACAAGATATTTTACTGCTTTCATATTTCAGTTGTTTTGGTGGTTGACATTCTTTATGGTGCGGCCTTATGGGCTAAGAATGGTCGTTTTCGTTATTTTCTTGCTGTTGCCTAAACCGTCTTCTCTCTTTCCTGTCGGATTTTTCGCTTGGGTAGTTATTTCTTTACGTTTACCTTTTTGAAAGTAATGTCACCGCGATAGGGGAGAAGTCCTGTCTTGAAGAGTATCAGTTGTCCTCTTGGATTTGTGATGTAGTTGGCAAAACTCCAAGGCAATGCCTTGTGGGGATCCACTACAATAGCGTATATCGTTCGTACAAACGGGTATCTACCGTCTAAGAGATATGCCTGGTAAGGTTTCCAACTGTTCATTTCGGTTGCCTTGTCCTTGATGGATATCTGTACTACGTGTATGTTCTTCTTAAAGGTTGTATTGGTTGAGTCTCTGCGGTCGTTGAGCCAATTGCTGCCTATCACACCTATAGCGTTAGGTGTCTCGTCCACATAGTCCACTACCTGTTTACTTGTCTTTGCTGCCATGATGTTGGCACCGAGTTTCTCTCCGTGAAGTACGGAGTCTACAACAAAGTTGGTCGTTGCCGACCGGGTATTGTCAAATACCACTTCAATATTGCCCCTTTTAGAGCCTGGAACGATGTCGCTCCATTTCGTAGCCTTGCCCGTTAAAATACGCTTGATGTCGTTGACGGTTATGCAAGTGTCGTTGTTATTTCTGTTGACGATGAAAGCCAGTCCGTCATAACCTATCGGGAAAACAGAAGGAATGACGTTGCTTTTGGATTTCAAGTATGCTATTTCGCTCTGCTTCAAATTACGTGTAGTAAAGAGAAGTGTAGTCTTGAAATCCTTAATCATCTGGAGTCCTGTAACCTCGTCGGTATAGAGAGGTTTGAGGTGAGCCTTGGGATATTCGAACTCGAATTGTGTTCTCTCCTCGTCGATGATAGGACTCAAACTTTCGTCAGAGACAAACTGTATTGTCCCGGACGTTGGAGTGTCAGTTCTGCCGTCCTTGGCTTTCTTCCCGCCACAAGACGAGAGGATAGCCAAGGACAGTACGGTTAATCCTATAAATGAAAATATATAAGATGTTTTCTTCATTCTATTACTGCAATCTAAATACAACTGGACAATTGTACTTCACACGTACAGCAGAACCATTCTGCTTACCGGGAGTCCACTTAGGCATTGCCTTGACAACGCGCACAGCCTCACGGTCGAGAGATGGGTCTACAGACTTGATTACCTTGACGTCGGTGATGGAACCGTCGCGCTCAACGACGAAACCTACCGTAACACGGCCCTGAACACCGTTCTCCTGTGCTACAACAGGATACTTCAAGTTGTTCTTGAGGAACGTGTTAAGTGCTGCAAAACCTCCGGGGAAGCTTGGCATCTCCTCAACGACATCGAACACCTTGTTGGAAACTTCAGGTTTCGGTGCTGGTGGTGGAGGTGGTGCAGCCACGGCGATTTCCGTGCGCACAGCTTCTACGTTACGGTCTTTGACACCTTCTTTGTTTTCGGTGCCGACAGCCACCTTGTCATCCAATTTGTCCATCTGCTTTACCTGGTTCTCCTCTTTTACGAGTTCATCCTTCTTGATGACAGGTGCAGTAAACTTCTGAGTCTCGCGAGCCACAGGTATCTCTTTCTTCTGTTCTATCTTTGGCTTTACGGGCTCTTCTTTCTTCTCACGCTTCTTAGCCTGCTCCTGGAGCTGTGCCAACTGCATAGCCTCCATATAAGCCTGCTGCTCTTCAGCCTGTTTCTGTTCGATCACTTTCCAAGCGAGGAAACCACCGACGAGAGCTGCAGCTATGACCAAGATGACAAGCGCTTTGATGTTACGTCCGGAAGTACCCTTACGGAGCTGGTATGCACCATACTCCTTGTTCTTTCCGGCGAAAACCATTTCGACCCATTTAGGATCGTAAAGATCAATTTTTGCCATTTTCTTCTTGTTTTAATTGTTGGTATCTGTCGTTGGTTAAAGTTTCACGCCTTTAGACTCGAGAAGTTTCTCGTCGTCGGCATTCAACTTGTCAATGACATAAGTACCAATGTTCAATATCTGCATTTCGTCGAGTGCGTCTACCATGTTCTTGTATGTCGCATTGTCAGTAGGCTTGATGACGATGGTAAGAGTAGGAATCTTACCGTCTTTCAGCTCGCCACCCTTGATTTTGCTCAACTCCTTCTGGTAGATGCTGTCAGGATACATCTTTGGATCCTTCGCCTTGGCTGCATTCAATTCCTTAACGGCGAGTGTGATGCGCTCTACAGGACGTGTACCGTTTTCTGTAGCGTGTTCTCTGAGAACCTTGCGCAAACCCTCGTTACCCCAGGTAGTCTCCTTGAGCCAGTTGACATTGGTGTATTCAGGAATACCCGATCCGTAGTAGATCTTGTTGTCAGCTGCGACATAGACAGTAACAGTCTCAGATGCCTTGGACTCATTCTTGTTGTCCTCGTTCTGGTTCTTGTCATTACTTGGCATGGTAAGCTCCATGGTCTGGGGCTTGCTGAGCGTTGTACACAGCATGAAGAACGTGATAAGAAGCATGAGCATATCCACCATAGGCGTAAAGTCTACG
>CAVKZC010000167.1:0-7557 GCA_963660455.1 Sphaerochaetaceae bacterium
CGGCGCCACCTCGTGTTCTTCCTTGAACACCTCGGAGGTCTTCGGCGAGAACGCCGCCGCAGCCCGAGCCCCCGGAATGGCTCGCACGGTGAATGTGTTGTCTGAAAAAGAAAAATCGCTCATATCTTGCTTTTTGTTAGCAAAGATATGAGCGATGAATTATGGGGTAAAAGACAGTTGGACAGCACAACAAGAAGAACGTGCGCTATCCCAGTAAAATCAAGCACTAATCATTATATTCTCCATACACAGCAAAGATATGGGTCAATTCGTCGTCGGTTGTCGCTTTGCAGACGGTTTCTTGTATAAGTGATTTCGTCAAATCTAAACGACGATAACGCACGCCAGAGGCATCAGACGTTTGCCGGATGAGCTGGAATCTGCCAACAAGTGGGTTGTCTTTCGCATATTTGGCAAATCCCTTTGCTTTGGGCAGGTTATCTTTTCTTGATGGGTCGTGTGGCTCTAATATGTCAACAATATAACCTCCTACGTCATTACTGCGCACAATAAGGAAATCGGGGTAAGCCCTCTTTGTCTCGCCGTCCATCTCATAAGGGACAACAAGACCCCATGAACTTCTTGATAGATTGCGCACCCAACAAATAAAGTCATGACGTTTGCGCTCTTCCTCTATCACATCGGTTTCCCATGTGTTGAGTTTGATAATGGCTTTGCGCGATTCGGGATGCACATACAAATGGTCAGGCCAGTTTGTTCCACCTTCGTCACGTATGCTTTGGATGTCCATCGGAAGCGTGAAATTGTGCGGAGTGATCTTATCGCCGTCAGCCACAATAACGTCATATTTCTTTCTGTTTTCTGGCGATAGGCTTAATGACTTAAGACGAGTCTCGTCACGCAATCTATGGAATTCTTTCTTAGCATATTCCTCCAACGCGTTCATTTGTTCCGAGTCTGAAGTAAAGAGGATGATGTCTATCTTGCAAGCATTAGGATTTTCAATAGAATAATATACCTCTCCATAACGGTTTGGCAAACCTTCTCTTGCCAATTTTGCGTCAGCCTGTCTGACTTGTCTATCCAAGTCCAAATCAGTAGTAGAGAACAGCGTGCTTTGATGCACTTGTAAAGCCTTACCATAAACGTCGAGACTCTCCACGTTCAGCTTGTATTGCATTACCTTTGTTGCAAGTTCGTCATATCTGCCAGCCGCTTTCAAGCTCTCAATATACGTTGCAATCATCTGTACTGCTTCTTGTGTAGCTCTATTTACGGCGTTCGTATCTATGCGACTTCTTACCAACAAGTGTGCCATGCTGAATAGAGAACTCAGATAGTTGTTTATCTTTACAGTGCGCACCTCAAAAGTCTGAAGTCCCATTGCGTTGATATCCTTGATGACACCTTCGCGGTCTATGCTTTCTTCGATATATTCGGTATCTGCAGCTTCAACATGTTCTTCGACCTTTGACTTATCCGTCGTGTTAGCCTCCTGTTGTACATTATCCAGTGTGGCTGTTCCTGTTCCGTTTGGTTTCGATTCGTTGGATTCTTCTTGCGGAATGTCGTCAGAAGCATTGGATTCTCCCGACTCCGATTGTCCAAAGAGCGTATCAGATTTCCATGATGGGTTATCCTCTTGTGCTTTACTTATATGTTCTTGCGCCTCCGCCAGAGGTACGGCATATTGTACGGGAGTATGTGAAACCGGATTCTTTTTTGTACGTACCGTCAAGGTCTCTACCGTCTTGTTGCCTATTTGCTGGCTGTCGACGTCTGTTGGCAGACCTGCGCCGTCTGTACTTTGTATCTGTTCCACCACCTCATGAAGGGTGCGCTCATCGAAGAACGGGAGAAAAAGCCAAACGTTGTTGAGCGATTCGTCCACTTGTATGCGTTGCCCTCTCGGTGTACGTATCATTCGCCCAAGCAATTGTGCAATATATGTGGCATCGCTGGCATGACGAAACGACACCATCGTTTCAGCACGTGGGCAATCCCACCCGGTGGAGAGGTTCTCTTTGAAGAACACCACTTTTATCTTCATATCGTCGGCAATGCGCGAAGGTTCTTCGTAATGCACGGCGAGTCCGTTCATTGTCACGTCTCCTGTGGTCTGTCCAAAAGTGTGTACCACTTCGCCCTCTTCAAAACGTCGTCCGCAACGTTCCTCTATCTTGCGCATACAGTCGTCAAGGTCAGTGGCTGATATTTGCGAACCACTGCCGTTCTGCACTTGTACCACCATTACGGGGTTTATATAAGCATAGTGCTGCTCTCGGCAATATTGCTCCCAATGCTGGCACTTGTCTATCCATTCGTCGGTTGCCGTTTGTAGCACCGCCATCTCGTTGCCAAGGGATGACGGATAACCTATCTCTATTACATCTTTCAGCAACCCTGACGAGCGTACCTCATCGGCAGTTGTCACCACCTTGTGTACGGTAGACGTAAGTCCTGCTGCCAATCGGTCGAAGCGTTCGGGAGTTGCCGTCACGCCTATTACCACAGGCATTGCCGGTATGCCGTCAGAGTCAGAACCTTTGAGAAATTTCTGCATAATGGTGGTGGCTGCAGTGGCACTATTCCCTTTCGTGCCACGGTGGGCCTCGTCAATAATGAAATAGAGGCGGTTGCCTTTTTCCTCAACAGTATTGGCAAGTGTCTCCCAAATAGTCCATTGGCGTGTGTCGCCGTGCTTGGTCAGCAGACTGGTCGTAGCGAACTTCTGTGTATTGATAAAATACACCTTTCCGTCATCAAGTATTCTTTGATTAAACGAAGCCTCATTGATGGTCTCTGTTTGCCCGAAGGTGAGCCGGTCGCTCTTCGTGTCTATCTTGTCTTTTGACTGTTGGTTGAGATCTGGAGAATCGCTAAGCCACACAAATATAGCATCGGGTTGCTCGGCAAACGTAGCATTGCCAAAGAGCACTTCCTCTATGAGCGATCCCATAATGATGGTTTTGCCAGCTCCTGTCGGTGCGGAATAGCTTATCACCTGTGGCAAGCCGTATTTTGTGTAGCCGTCCATCGCTTGCGCCGTTCGCTGGCGCAGCTCTCTGATGGCACGTTGCTGGAAAGCTATCTGTGATATTTTCATTTTTCTTCTTGCTTTTTACGTTGATGATGGTTTACCGCTGTGTGCAGTTGATGCGGAAATTGTCGAGATAGTCGCTGTAAAGCTGATAGCACTCCACATCGGGAAGCGCATGGTTTATCTCGAGGAATGTGGGATCTGAGTCGGTAACGATAAATGCCGACTTGATATTCTCGCTTGCCTTGACTTCCGCCATGAAGTCGTCCATCCACGCCTCGTTGGTGAGAATGGCGAGGCGATTTTCTGGCAACACAAGCATGGGCGGTATGCTCTCGCCATCGTCTATCGTTGGTCGTTCACCGTGCGCCCCTGCCTTCATCCACAGCATGGGGAGCAGCTCCCTGAACTGTCGTCCGAGTGCAACGCTTGTCTTGTCGAGGAAACCGAGCTTGAAGTATTCGGCATTGGCGGCGAAGCCGTCCTGCATGGGGAAGGTTACAGGCACCGATTCGACGTAATCGCCAAGCAATTCTGCAATCTCGTTCTTTACCTGTTTGAAGAGTTTACTGTTCTTTGTTATCACATACAGTTCCTTGATGTGGTCTTGCCCGTCCAGTTCGTCGAGCCATTCGCTTGCCGAGCTGTCCTCGAAGAGGATGCTTACAGGATGGTCTTCCGAAACGATGTATGGGCAGTCGTCGGTGACGAGACTTTGCGCCAGTTTATTCTTGCCCAGCAACGCCACTATCTGCTTCTTCACTTTCTTGCCGTCCCGACCTTGCGGAATGTCAAACTCCAGTTGCTTGATTTTTCTCACCGTTCGCTTCTCCTCGGTTAGCGTCGTGATGTAGTCGCCATTGATAGCCTTGCCGTTCACGTCCACACCCTTGATGGAGCATTGCGTGCGAGGCCAAGTCACGTAACGGGCGATGCCCAGCCGTTCCCATTCTTCATCGCCGGGCTTGTAGCCTTGGGCTTTGAGGGCAGTCGCCTCGTCCTCGCTCACCTCATTGTTGGTCACCATGATGCAGCGGCGCTTTCCGCCGTCCTCCTTGTTCAGCAGGTTTACGGCATGTAGCGTTGTGCCAGAACCGGCAAAGAAGTCGACAATGAGGGCGTTGGGCTTGTTGGCTACAAAGAAGCGCAGGGCATCGTGAACGGCGTAGAGAGACTTGGGGAAGGAGAAACGTTTCTCTAGAAATATTTTCAAAAGTAATCCTGCACCTTGCCTACTTGCATCATGTGATGCAATTGTCCATTGTGTAGATGGTACGAAAGATGGCTTGTATTCACTGTCATCCAGTTCGTATGAGTTATCTTGTTTAATACCAATTATCTTATACGTTCCATTGAGAACCTTTCCATATTCTCCTTCTTTTAAATAATTAATTGCCATCCCACGTTTAGTAAGCCCCCCCAACCTTACAACATGCTCTCTTTGCAATTCAAGTAATTTTTCTCGACTGATTCTCCAACACCCCTCACTCCCATCTGTATGCATTGGCCAAATAGCTTTACAACCCTCTGGTGCTATATATGCAGCCTTTTCTTCCCCTAAGGGCAAAGAATTACCAGCACCAACAAATGTTTTCCCATCTTCACTAACTAAAACAGGATAAAATAAGTTAGGTCTGTCATATCGCATATTATTTGTACCTGTACGCAACAATCCCTCCCAGTGTACTTTGTTTTTGGAAGTATTTTTAACGCCTCCCATCCATTCTGTTCCCAATTGGAGTGGTGATGGAGATGAAGCCCCCAATTTTACAAAGAATACATATTCGTCCGATCGGCTAAATTCATTTTTTCGAGAGACACCTCCAGGCATTATACAACTACTCACCATTTGTATATTAGCCTCTGGGAACATCTGCTCCAGAAGGCACCCAAGGTGCAGATACTCTTTCTCATCAATGGTCACGATGAGTACGGAGTCAGCAGGATTGAGGAGTTTCTTTGCCAGTTGCAGACGCTTCTCCATCATGGAGAGCCACTTGGAATGGCGGTATTGGTCGGACGAGTCCACATAGTCGTTGTTGTATTTCCAGTCACGAGCACCCGTGTTATAGGGTGGGTCGATGTAGATGCAGTCCACTTTTCCGGCATAGAGATACGTCAGCAGTTGCAAAGCATGGAAGTTGTCCGCCTCTATCAGCGTGTGCCAAAGTTCAGAGTCGGGAGCATTCTTCACGCTGTCCACCGGCTTCAAGTAAGGATAGATAGGCTCGCCAAACTCCGCCACGGATACGAGTTCTTCCACTGCAATGCGCTCCGTCATGGCATCGTCTGCACCTTCAGGTAAACATACTGCGAATTTATCTTCTAAGCACTGCACCGTATATATACAGTCAATTTTACCCGTGCGACGTGCCACCTTTGTGCCACGCCGTATCACTACATCGGGCAATATAGCACATTCGGGTTCATGATTTTCGTATACCAAGCCAAACTTCTGTCGTTTCTGCATACGATTCATTTCCTGCTCTATACGAGAGCGCAGCGCCTCGTCCTTTATCTGATTTATCAGTTCGTTTATAGCTGCCATGCAAATTATATATAGGCTAAATCATTATTACTCTTCTTCCTCTGTGAGCAACTTGCGCATCTCGTCCATATCGGGCAGAGCCTTGCGCAGCTCTTCGCTCATGTCCTCGGCGGTCTTGTAGGTGGCAACGCCCATCGGGTGGTTGTAGTCGCGGATGACGTATTCCACGAAAGCCTTGTCGGCACTCTTGCAGAGCAGTATGCCGATGGTGGGGTTCTCGTGCGGCTTGCGCACCTTGTCGTCGAGCACCTTCATGTAGGTCTGCAACTGCCCGATGTAGGCGGGCTTGAACGCGCCTTTCTTCAGTTCCACCACAACCATGCAGTTGAGTTCACGGTTGAGGAAAAGCAAGTCGGGGAAAAGTTCCTGTGAGAATATCTCCAAATGGTATTGGTTGCCGATGTAGGCGAAATCGCGCCCAAAGGTCATGATAAACTTCTTGATGTTGCGCACAATGGCTTGCTCCACCACACGCTCGTCCACGTCATCAGGCTTGTCCACCTCCATTTCCTCTACGTTGATAAAGTCAAGCAGATATTCATCTTTGAACATGCCCACCGCCTTGCGGGCATCTTTAACAGGCATCGTCTGAAGAAAATTGTTGGCGGCAGCACCAGCCTTGGCGTAAAGGTTCTCTTTCAAGCGGTCGCGCAAGTCGTACTTGTCCCACTTGTGGAGAACGGTCTGATGAATGTAGAAGAGCACCTCTGGCAGGTTTTTCACTTTATGAAGAATCTCCATGTGATGAGAAAAACTGATACCAAGAAACTCGTCGCGGTCTATTTCGCTCGCCATGGGCGACCATTTTTGCAGAGAGAACTTATCTATGTCTATTTCTTCTTCATTTACAGTGATTTGCAATTTGCTCGCCGTGGGCGAGCAAATTAGATACTGCGACCAATATTCAAAGAAATTACGCATATTACGGATGTTCTGCGATGAGAATCCACGCAGTCCGGGAAGGTCGCGGCGCAGTTGTTCGCTGATGCGGTCAATGGCTGACGTGCCCCAAGCGTCTTGGCGAGAATGTGCCGACACATATCCGCCTATGCCGAAGTAAAGCGACAGTTGTTCGCCCGTCACCAGTTTTGCCGCACGGTATTGGCTGTGCAAGATGGCATCCTTTATGGCGGACACCGCTTGGCGATATTCTTGTATGCTCGTTTCCATTAGATTCTAATTCTGTTCCTGTTCAAATACGGTGTCGTTGAGTAGCGTCTTCACGTCCACCTTCAACGCCTTGGCGATGCGGTCGAGCGTGATGAGGTTGGGCTGCGAGGTATTGCTGCACCACTGGCTCACCGAACAGGCAGACTTGCCGATTTGGGAGGCGAGCCACCGCCCGGTTTTCTGTTGCTCTACGAGTACAACCTTTATTCTGTTGAGGTTTGGCATAGCTTAAAGTATTTAGACCTTATTACAAAGGTACACGATTAACGCCAAACGAAAGAACAAAACGAGAGGAAAATGTCAAAAGTGTGTTATAATGGGAAAAATAATATGACTTACAGGAACACTTCCATACCATTCACCTCGAAGACGCACACGTCGCGGAGCTGGCGGATTTCGTTGCTATCGAGGAGTTTCATGCGGCGTGTGCCTTTGTAGAAGTCGTAGCGGAGGGAGATGCAACGGTGCCAGTGTTGGATCTCGCCAGAGCGTGTCCAGATGGTGAGATCGAGGGGCTCGGGGCTGTCTAAGAGTTTGCGAAGGGTAGATATGTGGATGCTTTGCATGACGGAACACGGAGTTTTGTTTTTTATTTTTCGAACACGGAATTCACGGAATACACGGAATTTATTGTCTTTGAACACGAATCACACAAATTGAACGAATAGAGAAAGAAGGTATTGCAATTGGCAATTGCTATTCCCAATCTCCATTCCCCAATTCCCTGCGAAGCATCAATCGAATGGACGTGAGAAGGGGTCGTCGAAGATGTTGGAGGGGTATGGGACGGTGTGAGGGAACTGGGGCGTGCGGTACTTCCACTTGAACTTGACGGTGT
>CAVKZC010000168.1:0-7536 GCA_963660455.1 Sphaerochaetaceae bacterium
GACATTCAGCCGGGTGACTATTTCTATATGTGTTCCGACGGTATGCTGGAAGAAGTCTCAGACGAAAATATCCTCAACATCATCACCAAGCCGAACGTCACCGACGAGCTAAAACTGGACATGCTCCGCCAAGTGACCGATGACTACAAGGACAACCACACGGCTCACCTTATACATATCAGTAAGGTAGAAAGCAACGCCACAATAGCCTCAAACGAAGCATCCCACTCTTCCGCAAAAGGCACATGGATTACTCCAGAATTTGACAAGCCCAAGAAGAAACGGAAAGCATGGCCATGGATTATTGGTATTGCCATCATTGCGGTTATCGCTGCCGCAACATCATTCTTCATATGTGGAGGCAAGAACAATGCCGCAGAAGTGGTTGGCACGGATAACATCAAGTCGGATTCTGCAAAGGTTCAACCAATAGAACAGAAGGGTGATTCGGTGAAAAAAGACACGGCAAAGCCTGATGTTGTTAAAAAGTTTGTCAAACCGTCGCAATCCCCAAAGACGGAAAAAGCCAAACCAATCAATCCTAACGAAAAGAAAATTTAGCCATGCAACAACTGACTATAGGAACCCTTCTACGTGGAGGGTCATACAAAATAGAGAAAGTCCTCGGACAAGGCAGTTTCGGCATAACCTATCTTGCCGAACACACTAATCTTGGGAGAAAGGTCGCCATTAAGGAGTTCTTCATGAAGGAACTCAACTCTCGTGGCGAAGATGGAAGTATCACTGGTATGACAGACGGAAGTCTGTCGCAGAACTATTGTGCCAAGTTCCAAAAGGAGGCTATCAACCTGTCACGGCTTGACCATCCCAACATTGTGCGTGTAACCGACTCGTTCAGCGAGAACGGCACGTTCTACTATGTGATGGACTACATAGAAGGACAGAATCTCAATGATTATGTCAAGTCTCATTATGTGGATGAAGCAGAAGCAACAAGCATCATCAAGTCTGTTGCCGAAGCCCTCATTTACATGCACGAAGAGAAGCACATGCTCCACCTCGACCTAAAGCCAGGCAATGTGATGCGACGTAATATTGACGGCCACATCTTTCTCATCGACTTCGGACTCAGCAAACATTTTAGCGAAGACGGTCAACCAGAGACTTCTACTACTATCGGTCTCGGTACAGCTGGCTATGCACCAATTGAACAAGGTAACAGGGCGAAGAACGGTGAGTTCCGTCCTACTATCGACGTGTATGCACTTGGTGCAACATTCTACAAGCTCCTCACTCGTGAGACACCTCCTCCAGCATCCGACCTCGTAAGTGATGATGAACTATTGGAGAACGGTCTTCGTGCAAAAGGTGTGTCAGAAGGATATATTAAGGTTATATCTGAAGCAATGTGTCCCAATGTTAGAAAGCGTACACAAACCATCAAAAGCTTCAAAGATAAACTTTTAGAAGTTGTGGGGGAAGCGCATAATTTTAGCATAAACGAAAATATACAGGGAGTTACAGAAGAAACTATTGTTACTCCCATGGAAGAGGAGCCGGCTGTTGAGGTAACCCCTACTGTGGTCACAGAAAACGCTGAAGGAGCAGACGAAGAGATACATGAGTGTAATTCTATCTGGTCTTTTAATGGACGTGTTGGTCGTTTGGCATATTTTGCGACTTTATTTGGAGGTCTTTTCCCATTCTTCATCCCAATAATTATTTTGATAATAATTGGAGTAGATGTGGATTCTGTATTTGATAGTCCAATATTTATTTCTTGTTATGCTATTTACTATATATTATATTGGTATATATCTTTGACTGTAGGTGCTAAACGATGTCACGATTTAGAACATTCGGGGTGGTTTCAATTAATTCCATTCTATGGCTTTGTAATGCTATTCTCTTCAGGAGATAGTGATGACAATGAATATGGGAAAGAAGATGATGGTATCTCAAAGAAGAGCCTGAAAGTCTTGGGAGTTATTGTTGCAGTAATATATATAATTGTATTTGTAATCTGCTTAATCGGAGACGATAAAGCGAAACAGTATGCAAATGCAGAAGACATTATAGAAGGACATATCATAAAGGATGGGGTGTTTCTACCAGGAGATTCCGTGACGGCACTCCCCATCATTCAAAAGCTAGCAGATAAACAATATGGGCCTGCAATTTGGATGTTGGCACAATACTATGAAAATGGAAGTGCTGGCATCACAATGGATACTATTGAGGCAAATCGTTTGTGTGAACAAGCATTTCCTATTTTGCTCAAAGAGGCTGAAAAAGGTGATATGTATTCTCAATGTGCTTTAGCACTAATTTATTCTTCTGGTGTAGGAGCACAAGCCGATAATTCAAAGGCATTTACATGGATGCAGAAATCTGCAGAGCAAGGATATAGTGATGCTTTACAAAATCTGGCCTTGTATTATTTGAATGGAATTGGATGCAATGCAAATGAGAAAAAGGCTTTTGATTATCAACAAAAAGCGTACGAAGCAAATAAAGCCAAAGGAAATGGTGTGGCCTCAATGTATCTTCAAGGTATAGGAACGAAAATTGACACGACAAAAGCTATTTCGATATACAAAGAACTAGCAGATATGCAGTTATCGTCTTCTCAAGCACAGCTAGGTCATATATATTACGAACAAGACAAATATGACTTGGCATTCAAATACCTTTCAGAGGCCGAAAAGGTTGATGATTTACAAGCTATAGATGACCTTACAGTAATGTATCTGCGCGGTTGGGGTGTTACCGCGAACCAAGACAAAGCAATTTCTTTTGCACAAAGAGGAGTAACTTTGTCAGGACGTGACCCGTACTTTCTTTGCTCACTTGGAATCTGCTACGAAGAAAAAGACAATAGAAAGGCGTTTGCCAATGTAAAAGAAAGTGCAGAAAAGGGGAACCCGTTTGCGCAATACAGATTGGCACTCTACTATCAGAATGGGTATGGGGTAAAAACCAATGAAAGCCTTGCATACAAGTGGTATAAGAAGGCTATTGCAAACGGATATAAGGAATAAACGTTAATCTATAATTGCATGGATACAAACAACAAATCAATGTTGCAAGCAGGAACGGTCTTGCATGGAACATACAAGATAGAAAAAGTTCTCGGACAAGGTAGTTTTGGCATAACCTATCTTGCCGAACATATCCACCTTGGAAAAAAGGTTGCTATCAAAGAGTTTTTTATGAAAGAGCTCAACTCTCGTAGTGAAGATGGCAGTATTACAGGAATGTCAGATGGCAGTTTGTCGTACAACTACGCTAGAAAATTCAAGAAAGAAGCCTTCAACCTGTCTAGGCTGGACAATCCCAATATTGTACGTGTAACGGATTCGTTTGATGAGAACGGAACGTTCTACTATGTAATGGAGTATATTGAAGGTAAGAATCTGAATGACTTCGTTAAAACAAGCCACGTTTCCGAATCAGAAGCTATCGACATCATTCTCTCAATAACGCATGCACTCATGTATATGCATGAAGAAAAGCATATGTTACATTTGGATTTGAAGCCTGGCAATGTTATGCGCCGAGATAAAGATGGTCACATATTTCTTATTGATTTTGGATTGTCAAAACATTATAGCAACGATGGTCAACCAGAAACTTCAACAACCATCGGACTCGGAACAGCTGGTTATGCACCAATAGAACAAGGAAACAAAACAAAGGATGGCGAATTCCGTCCTACGATTGATATATATGCTCTTGGTGCAACTTTCTACAAACTTCTCACTCGTGAGACACCACCGCCAGCATCAGACCTTGTTAGTGATGACAGTTTGCTTGAAACGCAAATGTCGGCCAACAAAATTTCAAAAGAGCTAATAGGTATTGTAATCAAGGCGATGAATCCCAATGTCAAGAAACGTTTTCAAAGTGTCCGAGAATTTGAAGAGGCCTTACGCTCATTAACTAGTCCTTATACTTCTGTAGATGTGGTACAGAGTACAGCACCTATTATTGGTGATAATTCCGAAGACACTGTAATGGAGTCTTCTAAGATTGGATATAAGGAAGCCCCCACTGTTCAAAATGAAAATGTGGAGGAAAATTATCATGACGAAACTGATAACGATTCTTCTAGCAAGAAAAAAGTTATTGTCGGAGCTATAGTTGCATTTGTACTTGTTGCCATGGTCGTATTTTTCTCTCAACAGGGAACGTCAACCGAATCCACATCTGCTTCCACAGAGCAAGTCGATTCGGTATATCCTGAAGCCAATACTGATTCTGTGCCCAAACAGCAAGTTCGCAATCATGCCAACAATCAAAGTGTTTCCAAATCAAAGGGTGAAAATACAACACACACAAATGCGTCTCAGGAGACGACTAAGGAAATAAAAGAAGACAACGCCGCAACATTAAGGAATGCAATATCCAAAGGTAATTACAAGAAAGTCCAGCAGTTAGCCAATGAAGGGTATAGTGCGGCTTATGGCCCGTTGGCAAAATACTATCTACAAAACAGTGAGTATTCCTTAGCTGAGACATATGCTAAAAAAGCAAAAACCGCTGGCTTTAGTGATGGAAAGAAAGTAATTATGGCTCTTGAAAATTTAGGTTATTACGATTAATTTTAAAAGTAAAAAATATGAAGCACAAACTGATTATTTTGTTTGCGGTTCTTTTATGTGCAATCGCAAACGCTTCCGCACAAGACGCATCTTTCTTCAGAAAGTATGCGGACAAAGGTGATGTTGAAGCCATGTACAATTTGGCAAATTGCTACACTCGTGGTACAGGTGGTGTCAACCAAGACTACAGTTTGGCAACAACGTGGCTGACAAAAGCTGCCAAGAAGAAATATGCGCCTGCACAAGTTTCACTTGCATACCATTACATTTACGGTATTGGAGTGCTTAAAGATTATAAGCAAGCATACGAACTTGCCAGCAAAGCTATGAAGCAAAACAATGCCTCAGCATACTACCTAATGAGTCTGATGTACAGAGATGGACTCTATGTCAGCAAAAATATTGTTGCATATTGGCAAATGCTCAATGCGGCAGCTGATAGAGGTGACGCAAGCGGACAAAGTGATTTGGGGTATTATTACTTGTACGGATTATCGGACAACAACATATCTCCAGATGTCAACAAGGCATTAGGATATTTGCAAAAGGCAGATGCGCAAGGCAATGCGCAAGCAAAGCGTCTCTTAGGTATTTGTTATCAAGTAGGCGTCGGTGTAGATGCAGATATAAATAAATCAGCCAATTATTTTAAAGAGGCTGCAGAACTAGGCGATGCAATTGCGCAAGCTCAATTGGGAGAGTTTTATCTTCGTGGACTAGGCGTTGATAAAAATGTCAGTGAAGGCATTAAATTCATAGAAGCTGCTGTAGAACAGGAACAGCCTTATGCATACAAGCTAAAAGGTGATCTCTACTATTATGGTATTGGAGTTGAAGAAGATAACATCCAAGCTGCCCAATGGTATCAAAAAGCGGTTGATCAAAATGTTACAAGCGCATGTAATCAACTTGCCTATATGTATCTTGTTGGTATTGGAGTTACAGAAGACCATTCAAAAGCATATAACTTGTACAAACAATCAGCAGATGCTGAAGATACTAATGGCATTGGCGGACTTGGCATGTGTTATGAAAATGGTATTGGTGTACAAAAGAATATTTCTACAGCTGTTACATACTACAAAAAAGCAGCTGATTCGAATCATGCTTATTCTCTGGAAAGATTGTATCGTTTGTATCGTGAGGGTGATGGCGTAACAAAAGATACCGACGCTGCCATAACATATCTTCGCCAAGCTGCAGATTTAGGCAACACATCTTCCATTTATTCTCTCGGGTATGAATATTATGCAGGTGAGATTATACACGCTGACAAGCAGAAAGCACTAGAATACATGAAAAAAGCCGCGGATGAAGGATATACTTTTGCTTGTGCTGTTTTAGGAGTTGCTTATTATTCCGGAGAAGAAGGGATGGTCGCAAAGGATTACCAGAAGTCATTTGAATATCTCTCAACCGCCGTAAAGGATGTCAACTCTCTGAATGAGGATTTATTGGCAGAGGTTTATAAAGATTTAGGAGCGTGCTACCGTTTTGGTAGAGGAACTGATAAAGACCAAAGTCTGGCATCATACTATACGGAACAAGCTGCAAAATACGGAGACAAAGGTTCTGTTGATGCTGTAAAAATGATGCGCAAATAGTTTGTATTATGAGAAAGACAATTGGAATAATTCTATTTATAATGTTTGGTCTTGTATACGTGCAAGGCCAAACATTGAGTTCTGCTCAAAAAAGTGTAAAGAATGATATTTATCGCTATCTCAAGAATAAAGTTTCTGAGATAGGAGAACGTAAATATAACGAGATTTCCTTCACATATAATGGGACAAAGTTTCTAGTTGAAATTAGTGATACTGACGAAAATCCATTTTTTGTAACATTATCAGCAGGGTACAATACACCATCGAATAATTCAGAATATGCGATGGCTGAAGGTATAAAAAAAGCCAATTTTACAAAGGGGGCAAAAGCGTATGCAGGTGATGGATTTGTAGTCTTTGAAAGTGAAATGTACATCAAAAAGGCAGAGGATTTTAATGCTGTTGTCATGAAGATGGCTAGTGCCATAGAAGCTGCTACCGCATGCTATTACAATACCTATAATAGCGAGAAAGATAAAGGTGGTTCTCAACTTTCATCGTCAGTTGCAAATTCTCTTATTAGTGCTAATGATTTTTACTTTCCATCTATACGTAATAGGGGTACAGACTCTAAGTTGCACATAACAAGAGTACACACAGGCAATACATACACGGTAGTTGATTTTATTTCGTTCAACAACCGTCAAACTTCATATTGCGGAATAAACAAAAATTCCTATTTGCTTGTAAATGGCAAACGCTACCTGTTGCAAAAAGCAGAAGGCATATCTTATATACCGAACCATACAGAATATCCCAACTGGAAATCAATGGAAGACGTGTCGCTTAGCTTTAAGTTGTACTTTACTCCCATTCCGAAGGGGACAACTGAATTTGATTTTATCGAGCCAAACGGAAATTTGCAGTCGGGCTGGACTGGCGAAGGTTGGGCGTTAAGGGGTGTTCAGCTGAATAATTTCGGATGGAAATATTTTAGCAGTGATAAGCTGAATACTTCATCACACGTTTGGGAATGTACTGCAATTCAGATTCAAGAAGGTCAAACGGTACTCAGAAAGAGAGTTACCCCGAAAGAGAAAGGGACTTACGTCTTCAGTGACAATGAAGAGTTCATAGAGGATGCGGATACTGGTAGAAAATATTACCTGAAGACGAGTTCTATCAGTTTTAAAAGTAGCCCTGTAATTTCGTATGACACCGACCCGATTGATTTTGCAGAAACATACCCAGCGTTGCCAAGCAATGTAAAGAGAATCAACATATCATCGGGAAGTCAATATTATATAAAGGGCTTAAGTATAAGATGATTCCCACATAATTCTAACAGCAAAAATATCGACAATTCAATAATATCTAAAATTCATTCGTATGAAAAAAGTTGCATTTATCCTAGCAATGATGCTAGT
>CAVKZC010000169.1:0-7444 GCA_963660455.1 Sphaerochaetaceae bacterium
CCCCAGCATTCCCATCAGCCGTGCCATATAAGGACGCTGCCAGTCACGCTCGTGCAGGCGCTTTTCGCCGTACAGAAGCAGGTCGATGTCCATAGCCACAATGCCTTTGGCCTTGTCTTCAGGACGGCGCCCGCAAAGGCGTTCCACCTCCTTGAACACCCTCTGCACCTCGTCGGCCACCATGTCGGTATCTGCCACGGCAAGGCCATTCTGGAACATGGCCGCGCCACACGGCATGCCCACAGGAGACGTCCACAACACGGGCGTGAAAACCATGTCCGAGAAGGTCTTGGCCAAGAGGCCACGAGCCTGACGCATGTGCTGTTCCTGACCGGCATTGGAACCCAGGGAAATGATAATTTTTGTCACAAGAAGTACCGTTTTACATGTATCAGTGTGCAAAGTTAGCAAAAATACCATAACAAATGGGGTATGTGTCCGCTTTTTTTTATATTTTTGCACCATGAAACATATACGCTACTACATACTCGGATTCTGCCTGCTGGCGGCATGGGCCACGGCAAGCGCGCAGATGAAGTGGAACCAAACATACCAGACGTACGTCAACCAGTACAAGGACCTCGCCATAGAACAGATGCTGCGCTACAAGATTCCGGCCAGCATAACACTGGCACAGGGACTCTTCGAGAGCCGTGCCGGAATGAGCGACCTCGTAAAGCAGGGCAACAACCACTTTGGCATCAAGTGCCACACGTCATGGACAGGACCTACCCAGTATCACGACGACGACGCACGCGGCGAGTGCTTCAGGGTGTACAGCGATGCCCGTGAAAGCTACGAAGACCACAGCCTCTTCCTTGCCAAGCAGCCACGCT
This sequence comes from Sphaerochaetaceae bacterium, assembly GCA_963660455.1. GTDB lineage: Bacteria > Bacteroidota > Bacteroidia > Bacteroidales > Bacteroidaceae > Prevotella. The sequence continues at coordinate 837 of CAVKZC010000169.1, forward strand.
ACGCACGCCTCTTCAACCTCAGTCCCACCGACTACAAGGGATGGGCACACGGACTGAAGGCATGCGGCTATGCCACCAACCCGCAGTATGCCAAGAAACTGATACAGATCATCGAACTGTACAAGTTGCACACCTACGACAAGGCCAAGCGCTACGACCATTTCATGGCACAGCACAGCGGTACGGACCAGCCCATCAACGCCGAAGGCACACTGCACCCCATCCACATTTTCAACGACAACTACTACCTCATTGCACGCGAGGGCGACACCTTCAAGGGACTGAGCCAGGAAGTGGACATCAGTGTGCGCAAGCTGGCCAAATACAACGAACTGGACAAGAACACCGTGCTGCACAAAGGCGACATCGTCTACCTGAAGAAGAAAAGGAAGAAAGCACCCAAGCAGTACAAGAAACGCCCGCACATCGTAAAGCAGGGCGAGAGCATGTACACCATAGCACAGAAATACGGCATCCGGCTGAAATATCTCTACAAGATGAACCGCCTGTCACCCGACTACCAGATCAAGGCTGGAGACAGTCTGAAGATCAGGTAAAAGCCGATTAAAGGTAAAAAGGTAAAAAAGTAAAAAGGTAAAAATGAAAAAAGAGATCATAACATGGGCTGCCCTGGCAATGATGCTGGTACCAGCCACGACCATAGCGCAAAACTTCGACGATTACTTTACCGACAAGACCCTACGCATAGACTACACCTTCGCCGGCAACGAGGCCAAGCAGATGATAGCCGTCGACGAACTGAGCGTCATGCCGCGCTGGTACGGCAAGAGGCAGCGACTCGCCGAACTGCCCGTGGAGGGCAACGGACAGATTACCGTAAGAGACCACCACACGGGCAAGGTAATATACCGCAACTCCTTCTCCACCCTCTTCCAGGAGTGGCTCACTTACCCCGAGGCCAAGACCACGGCAAAGAGTTTCGAGAACGTGTTCCTTGTGCCCATGCCCAAGGACACGGCAGACGTAACCATCGACCTGCGCAACAACCGCCGGCAGGTGACCACCACGCTCACCCACCAGGTAGTACCCACCGACATCCTGATACGCCACAAGGGCGAGCACCCCACCCCTTACGTCACCCTGCAACAGGCTGCAGACACCAGCCGCTGCATACACATAGCCTTCCTGGCTGAAGGGTATACACCTGCCGAGATGCCGACCTTCATAAAGGATGCACGCGAAGCGACGGAAGCCCTCTTCCAGCACGAGCCATTCAAGGCGACAAGGGAGCGCTTTAATGTCATTGCCGTGGAGGCGCCCTCTACGGACAGCGGTACGAGCATCCCGGCACAAGGTCTGTGGAAACGCACCGCACTGAGCTCGCACTTCGACACATTCTACAGTGACCGATACCTTACCACCCTGCATCTCAAAGACCTGCACGACTGGTTGGCAGGCACCCCCTACGAGCACATCATCGTTCTGGTAAACACCGAGAAGTATGGTGGAGGCGGCATTCTCAACTCCTACAACCTGGCCATGGCACACAACAAGTGGACCAAGCCCGTAGTGGTACATGAGTTCGGCCATTCCTTCGCCGGACTGGCAGACGAGTATGCCTACGAGAACGAGCCGCTCGAGATGTACCCCAAGGACATAGAGCCGTGGGAACAGAACATCACCACGCTCAAGGACTTCCACGGCAAATGGGAGAACCTGATAGAGAAAGGAACGAAAATACCTACCCCCCTGTCCAAGGACAAGGAGAAAGCCAAGACCAAGGTGGGCGTGTTCGAGGGAGCAGGCTATGCGCTGAAGGGCGTTTACCGTGGCACACAAGACTGCCGCATGAGGATAAACGAAACACCGGAGTTCTGCCCCGTTTGCAAGCAAGCCCTGCAAAGACTCATCGACTTCTATACGACAAAAGACTCCTTAAAATAAAATAACCCAAGCCTATGAAAGAACAAACATTGAGTATCCGATACCACGTGGCGCAGAAAGAGGAACTGAGCCAGCAAGAGCAGGAACTGGTAGAAAAAGCCATCGGGGCTACAGCCAACTCGTATGCCCGCTACAGCCACTTCTGCGTAGGGGCAGCCTGTCTGCTCGCCAACGGCACCATCGTCATAGGAGCCAACCAGGAGAACGCGGCATTCCCCTCTGGTCTCTGTGCCGAGCGCACCGCCATCTTTGGTGCCCAGGCCAACTATCCCGACCAGCCTGTCACAACACTTGCCATAGCTGCCAAGAACGAAGACGGAATGATGAAACTCCCCATCTCGCCATGCGGTGCATGCCGACAGGTGATTCTCGAGATAGAAGACCGCTACAACCGCCCCGTACGCATACTGCTCTATGGCACAGACGGCATCCTGGTGTTCGACAGCGTCAAGGATTTGCTGCCTTTCTGCTTTGTCGATGCCAACATGCGCTAAGGCGTTCTGCCAACACGCCCGCCACCTTGGGTGACAGTCCTTTCAGCATGTTGTCTATCTGGACGATGCGTGCCTTGGCCGTAGTGCCCGGGTAACGCCCGTAACACTCACGCGCCTGCAGAAGGGAAGTCCAGGCATTGGTCCAGTCTTCATGAAAAAGATAGCAGAAACCGAGGCGGTAACAGGCATCGCCTCGCTCGTTGGCATGGCATAGCTTGAGCATCTCTTGGTAGAGCGGTATGGCAGGGGCATACTGCTCCAGTGCGAAATGGCTCTCTGCATCAGCCCAGTAATAGAACGACCGTTCGTGCGGCGCAAAGCCAGCCAACAGGGGGATGGCTTCGTCCAGGCATTTCACGGCCAGTTCATAGTCCCATTCGTAATAGGCTGACACGCCCAGATAGGCCTTGTAGCGTGGGTTGAGCTTGTAGTGTTTGCCGAGTTCCTGCAGTATGAGCAGACTTTCGTGATATTTGCCTGACGTGAAATACTCCAGCGCCTTGCCCAGCTGTTCTGCATCGCCGCGCTTGTCAACCGGTGCAGAAGGACTTTGTGCCAAAACGGGAGCGGCAAAGGTCATGAGAATCATCCCCAGTGTCAGAAGTCCTCTTCTCATCTGCTACTTTCTCCTGCCGCTCAGAAATGTGATACGTTGCTTGCTGCCGCTCGGCGTATCTTCCTTGTTTTCCCCGTCGCCTTGGGTTGACGGTTCATGGCGGTAGCATCCGGCATCGGGACTTGCCTCGTCGCGTTCGTTGCCGTCACGGTCCAAGGCCGGCAAAGTGGCGGCATCGGCCACTCCCACTGCTGCCGATGTAGGCTGAAGGCGGAAGTCATAAATAAAGTTGTCGGTATCGAAGCGCACGAAGTGCTTGTCCTTCAGATAGACATACGCCTCGCCACGCTTCACGGAGTCGACCTTAAGGTCTTCATAAACGATATTGGTAAACTTGAGGCTATCGTCCGTATCCAGTTGCGGAGTGCGCAGTACACAGTGGTCGAAGGAGAACTTGAACGGGTTCTTTACCGAGTCGACATCTACTGGTTCTGTCCACATCACCTCGTCATCGCCATATCCCGTCACAAGCGAGTTGGTGACCTTCAGGTTTTTCAGAGGCTGACGGAAGAAGAGGGCCGTTCCCCTGTTTGCGTCGAAGGGATAGAACTGTGCCAGCGTACAGGCGTTGACCTTCACGTCACCGCCACGCACGTACAGCAGATTGCGGAGGGTATTGGATATCTGCGTATTCTCTATCTCCACCCGGGCACTGTCTATCTTGACGCCATAACCCTGGCAGTTGTGTATTGTAGAATGGGCGAGCGTCAGTGCCATGCGGTCCACCTTGTTGGAGTCCACCACGATGCCGTCGATACTGCTGTGTATGTCCGTATAGCTTATCCTGTTGTTCACAGAACTGCCGTAGAGCCGTATGCCGTCCCATTGGCCCGGGGTGCGGTCGTATGGCAGATAGTCGAACATGTGGTCTATGCGGTCGCCGCGCAGCGTCACCTCGTTGCCTTTCTCGCCAGCAAGGATGAGCGTACCGTATACATCCACTCCCGTGTTTTCATGGAAGTAGAGCGTTGTGCCTGGCTTGACGGTAAGCGTGGCGGTAGAGTCTACCATGATGTCACCATAGAGCACGATGGGCTTGGAGGTTCCGCCAAGCTCGGCACTTTCTCCCTTCTGTACGGTCTTGCCCTGCAGCAGTTCTGCATCCCACGAATAAGCCATGAGGTTGACTTTCTGCTGCACCCCACTCTCCAGCGCAAAGACCAGGTTGTCTTCCACCTTCTGCGGACCTTCCACGTTCTGCATGGGCGATGTCAGTTCCACAAAGACACGTATGCTGTCGCCCTTGCGTATTTCCACATCGCGGGTCGTGTATCCGGTCTCCTTCCCCAGGTAAGTACCGTCCACGTTGACCCGGAAGCCATACTGGTTGCCCCCCTCGAGGCGCACCGTGCTGCAGCGCAGGCCCGCCCCGGAGCGGTTGTACACCCACATCGTGCGTGTAGGCGTGGGCACATTGGAGAAGGTGGTGTCCAGACTCACCGTATCGCAAGAGAAGGCAAGCCTGTCGGCTGAAGACGTAGAGAAGCTCTCGTCATCCGCACACGATGCTGCCATCGAGAGGATGGCGGCACCTATCATGTAACATAATGCTTTTTTCGTTTTCATCAACCATATAACGCAGTCTTTCCGTTTTTATTGTCCACGTTGCAGACAAAGAGGCACAAAAGAAGGGGACAACATTTTGCCCCCTTATCTAAAAACCAGCCTTCTTGTCTACATGAACATGGCAAAGACCGATGCCCCTATCACCGTCATGATACCGCACACCACTATGCTGAGACTGCTCATGGCTCCCTCTATGGTGCCCATCTCCATAGCCTTGGCCGTGCCCAGGGCATGCGACGAGCAGCCTATGGCGATGCCCTTGGCTATGGGTTCCTTGATACGCAGCAGTTTGAGGAATCCCTCGGCAAAGATATTGCCGAGCACACCCGTGATGATGATGACCACCACCGACACTGCCACATGGCCTCCCAGTTCTTCGGACACGCCGATACCTATCGCCGTAGTGATGGACTTGGGCAGGAACGTGACATAGTCTGCATGGTCGAAATGGAAGAGCAGGGCCAGCAGCAACACAGACACCAGACTGGCCAGCACGCCCGACAATATGCCGAGCATCACGGCCTTGAAATTGCGGCGCAGCAGTTCCACCTGCTGGTAAAGCGGGACGGCCAGGCACACGGTGGCCGGCGTAAGCAGATAGCTGATGCAGTTGGCCCCCGCACTGTACGACTCATAGCTCACCCCCGTAACGAGGAGCACGCAGATGACGAGGATGATGGAGATGAGCAGCGGGTTCATGAGCGACCAGCCCGTCTTTATCTTCAGTGCCAGTCCGAGGCTATAGGCGGCAAGGCTCACCAGCACGCCGAAGAATACCGAGTCCTGAAAGAGCGTTATCATTTGGCTGCCTCCTTTCCGTGGCGTATCACATACTGTGTGAGGCATCCCGACACGGCCATGACGATAAATGTCGTCACTACCGTCACCACGATATACTTGACACACGAACCGCTGATGGCCTGCCAGGAGTCTATGAGCCCCACGGCTGCCGGTATGAACATGACGGGCATGACGGCTATCAGGAAACTGCTTGTCTCGCGGATGTCCTTCACCTTTACCCACTTCAGTTCCAGGGCAACGAAGAGAAGGATGATGCCGTAGATGCTGGCTGGAATGGGCAACGGCAGGAAGTAGTGGAGCAGTTCGCCGAGAAAGGAGAACGCTATGACGATAAGAAACTGTATGAGATACTTCATAATGCCACACCTACCTTTCCTGCATATTCTTCTATGATGTGCGCCGTACATTCGGTGCCCAGACGTGTACAGTCGAGACAGATGTCGTAGTCGGAGGCATTGCCCCATGTCAGTCCCGTATAATATTTGTGGTAAGCCTCGCGGCAGTCGTCGGCCTGTTCCACAAAATCCTTTGCCTCGTCGTATGACAGATGCTGTTCGGCCTCTATGTCGGCTATGCGTGCCTCCATGTCGCCACGAAGGAATACGGACACGAGGTCTTTGCGCTCTCGGAAGATGAAGTTGCCGCACCGGCCTATCACCACACAGTTCTCGTTGCCTATCATCTTGGCGAGCGTACGGAGCGGCCGCTCGGTAAGTCCCTGGCGTGCCTCACCATACGAGGACATGGCAAAGAGGAGTTCGTCTACCGGACGCTCGTCGAAGAACGTCTCCATCTCGTTGAGGACACCGCGTTCGCCTGCCATCTCCATCAGGTTCTTGCGCGTGTAGAAAGGAATGTGGTAATGCTCAGCGAGCAGTTTGCCGACATTGACGGCACCACAGCCACACTGGCGTGCAATCGTTATAATCATTTTTTGAGTCTATGTTTTTGATACGTTTGTTTTGTTATCCTTGTTTTCTGGCTTCGTGCGTGATGGCATAAAACAAAAAAAGCCAAGAAGATTACTCTTCTTAGCCTTGTGTCGGGGCGACAGGATTCGAACCTGCGACCACCTGGTCCCAAACCAGGAGCGCTACCGGGCTGCGCTACACCCCGATGCTACACTACGGAGAGGAAATACTTGACATAGAGTCGGGGCGACAGGATTCGAACCTGCGACCACCTGGTCCCAAACCAGGAGCGCTACCGGGCTGCGCTACACCCCG
>CAVKZC010000170.1:0-3350 GCA_963660455.1 Sphaerochaetaceae bacterium
TTTCTTTCTCTATAGCAGCCGTGAAATACCGAATATTACCAATAACTGCTTCTTGATTCATTTTTTCCAAATAATGGTACATGGAGTCGGAATATCGTTTGGTCGTTTCCAATTTTTTTTCTTTATATGAAATTTCTCTCAACATATCATACTTGATAATTAGATCTGGATAACCTTTAGTTTCTGCTCCATGCAACACAATTTTTGCCTTTTGCAAAGAATCGACCTCTATATAAGCTGAAGCCAACATCAGTCTGCAAGATAAATTTTTTACGGGGCGCAAAGAGTATGCCCTATAAGCGCAATTAAGACTACTGTCCTTCGAAGACAAATCCAAATAAAAATTGGCCAAATCTTGATATACGTCAGCTAAGACCGTTGAATCTCCCAAAGAATAAGCATCCTTTAATAACAAGTGAATATCTTCTATTGCTTTTCTCGTTTGTCCAGCAAAAGAGAGGGCCTCTTCATAATTTAACCTTAGGTAAATCTTATTGGCAAGTTTCGGCTGCTTGCATTTATTGTAACTCAACATGGCCTTTTGGGAATATTCAACAGCTTCCTTTGGATTTACATCACGTACAACCTTGGAAAGTTTTTCTAAAGCAAGGCTTCCACTCTCCATATCCTTCTGCTTAAAGGCTCGCATATAAGATTCTTTGAAACATAGAACGGACTGTTCCGTACTGTCATTGAGCATATAATACTTGCCCATATAATACAAACATTTTGCATAGAGGGAATCCTCAGGATGTTTCACATACCATTCGTAAGCTAAGCGAATAAGGGAATCGTTGTCGACATCAAGTCCAGATTTGTCTTGAGCTGTAGTATAAAATAGGGCATATTGTGCTTGGCCCTTCTCAGATAGTTTCTCCCTGTTTGTTTTGCGTAAAAGATATAGTGCACTATCTGGATTGTTGTCCAACAAGCCAGATATGTTGTCTAATTCGTAGCAACTTGCATGCCTGCAAGTTGTAAAAAATAGAAATAAGAAGGCAACAGTTGATATTCGTGATAAAAACTTCTTCATGTGCAGCAATTTTATAATTTTATCTGCGCCTGCCATGAACTTGGAGATGTTTGTCATAAAGACTAAGTGCAGATTGCCTTCTTCAGCCTTCAAGGGGCTGAAGAAGCTGCGCATGATGTCGCGTTTCTGCTTCTGCAACATATCATCTTTCATGGAGTTGTGCTTAGGAGCGTCGTATTCGTCAATCAGTACGACGGCTTTATGTCCTGTCTGTACGTCGGCAGCTTCTATAACTTTCTTTATGCGGTTACTGTAAGATACGTTTACATTGTTTTCCACACGATTGGCTAATCAGCATATTAAGCGTAGAGTGAAGATTCTAGATGCAATATTATTGTATTTCCACTTTCCAATCGCCGATGGTACGTTGGCAACTGTCGTAGTTGACACCTATTTTTACCAATCGTTTGCCATTGGCGGAATACGGGATGAGGTATCCCTTGTCATCTATCTGCTTGAGGGCATCCTCTGCCGATCCGTCGTATTTCAGTTCGAACACATAGGTGGCGTCTGGCATGTGAACCACAGCGTCAGCTCTGCCTATGGCACTGTCTTCTTCCACCTTGATATAAGCCCCCATGAGGTTGAAAATCAGATAGAAGACCGTCTGGAAATCGCGCTCGTTCTTGTTGGAGAGACGGTTGGAGATACTGGAGAGATAAGCCCTGAGGTTCTGCATGCATTCTTCTACTTGTCCATTGTAAAGATGCTGTGCCACTTTCACAACCAGGCTGTTGTTGTTGACCGAGATGGGGGAGAGATAATTGGGGGCAAGGCTCTTCAGCATACCAATCTTCACTTCCCTGTTCGGGTAGCCCAATGTGTAGGTTTGGAAAGCAGGGTTATAGGACTTGATTGTGAGGTAGCCGCTTTGGTAAAGTAAGGGCAGCGGTGATGTCATTTGCTCTGGGGACACGTCGAAGTCATCTACACTGATGTCTTTTTGCTCAATGTCCGTAACGTTGACATTGTACTTCTGTAGACTCTTGATCAGGTAGCTGGGAGTGCCTGAGCCAAACCAATACGATTCCAGTTTTTGGGCATTGAGTGCCCTCACAAGGCTGAATGGATTGAATATGTCCTCAGACTGTTCGCTGAAGTGGTAACCGTCGTAATACTTGCGCAGTTCCTCCAGGCACTCTTCGTATGACACGCCGAGTGCCTTGCCCAATCCCTCCACGTCGGGCTTCATCACGGTGGTCAGTTCCGTCTTGCTGATGCCGCAGATGGCAGAGTATTGGTCGAGCATACTGATGTTCTCAAGATTGTTCAACTCGCTGAAGATGCTAAGTTGAGAGAACTTGGTGATGCCAGTGATGAATACGAATTTGAGGTAGGGGTCGAGCTTCTTCAGCGGACTATAGAAGTTCTGCATGATGCGTCGCAGTGTAAGCAGGTTGTCATCCTCGTGTACGACATCGAGCAGGGGTGCGTCATACTCGTCGATGATGACCACCACCTTTTGGCCCGTCTGTTCGTAGGCCCGTTTCACGAGTCCGTCCAGTCGCTCGTTGGGATCCACCTCTTCCTCGTTCCTCCCATATACATTTTCGTAGTTGCGCAGTTGTAAGTGGAGATAGCGTTTCAGTGCCTCCTTGTCAAAATGTTTCGCCCCACTCATGTCGAAATGTAGTACGGGATACTTCGCCCATTCCTTCTCGTAGTTGGCAATGGCAAGTCCTTCGAAGAGTTCCTTCTTGCCTTCGAAGTAACATTTCAGCGTTGACGCAAACAATGACTTACCGAATCGTCTTGGGCGACTCAGAAAGACGAATTTCATCTGTTTCTGCATGAAATCGACAATGTATTGGGTCTTATCGACATACAGATACTTGTCTTCTCGAATATTCTCGAAGGTCTGTATTCCTACAGGATATGCGTTTACAAGTCTTGCCATAATCTCTGTTCCTTTCTTAATTTTAAGTTCAGTCCATCATCTGCACCTTCCAACTGTCGATGCTCCTGCGGTCCTCGGAGAAGTTGATGCCAACCTTGTACTTCTTCCGCTTGTCATCGGCAAAGGCTGTAGCGTAGTCTTTCCTGTCTATTTGTTCCATTGCAGCTTCGGCATCCTTCTTGTATTTCAGTTCGATCACGTAGATGCTGCGCTTGGTCTTCAGTACCATGTCGATGCGGCCGTCGGATGTAGGCACCTCAGGCGTTACGTCGCAACCCAATATCAGTAGGATGGTGTAGAGAACGGCTTGGTAATGGCGCTCGTTGTTATTGACCAAGGTGTATGGGAACTTCGTGTAAAATGTCTGCAGATGTGGGAGGAAGGCTTCCATGTTGTCCTCTGCACTCAGGATGAAGTTCT
>CAVKZC010000170.1:4125-7442 GCA_963660455.1 Sphaerochaetaceae bacterium
TTCTATCACTTTCTTTATGCGGTCGCTGTAAGATACGTTTGCATTGTTTTCTACATGATAGACTTTTTCGTAACCGCCAATCAGCATATCAAGCGTAGAGTGAAGATTCTCTATGCAATAATACTTGTTATAGCTCAGGTCAAAGTGAAGGATAGGATAGCTTGTCCATTCTGTCTCCAGCCTATCGATTGCCAGCCCTTCAAATGACTCCTTCTTTCCCTCGAAGTAAGCTTTAAGGGTAGTTACTAACAGAGATTTACCGAATCGCCTCGGGCGGCTCAGAAAACAAAACTTGTTCGTATGCGTCAAGTCGTAGACAAGCTCGGTCTTGTCCACATAGATGTAGTTTTCTTTTCTTATTCTTTCGAACGTCTGCAGTCCGAGCGGGTATCTTCTGCCTTTCATAAGTTCAGCCTTTTGCAATATGAGGGCAAAGATAAAGCATTTTTCTTAATTATCCAAACAATTCTACAACGATTCTTATTCTGCAAACGTAAGTACTGAAAGCAGAAAAGTTAACATCCCCATAATTGCCCTTATCGTCTTTAATAATTTCCACTTCTAATGGTCGAGGATCCTATAAATAAGTACTACAGCTGCAAGTAAAATTTCAGTAAAGTCGACGCTATCAATTTGACTACCAACAAAATACATTCTTAGTAAAAAATGAGTAAATTCTCAACTCGCATGTTTCTTGTTAGGTTGACAAAAAAAATATACTTTTGCTGCAGTTTTGACGGACATACTTATGAATGTTTGGAAAAACGTTATTGGCGTCAATATCATATCAATATTATTAACATTAAAAGATTTAAGTTATGAAAAAGAAATTTTTTATGAGCACAGCCTTTATGTTGTTGCTGGGCGGTGTGGCTGCAAATGCAAAACCTGTAGACATCTATATCATAACATCTTGCGACGAGGTTTACCATATCACAGAGATTGGTGACACAGTAAGCGAGAAGGAACTTGTAGAATATGTGAAGTACATAGAATGGTCGCTTTGCGGCTAAAATGCTATAGCTTTATTTTGTCTTCCAGCTTTGTGCTGGGAGACAAAAACGTTATTAGGTTTATGGGAAAATTCATATTGGCACTACTCATTTTATCCTTCCCGTATATGGCCTCAAAGGCCCAAGATGCGGATTGTTCCAAGATGGAGGTAAAGTACTTAGTTACTTACGTGACCGATACGGTAAAAAATACCGTATTGGCAGATACTTTTTGTCTTCGGTTTAATGACGAGAAGTCATTGTTTTATGAATTGGATACTTTTAAGAAAGATTCCTTAAGATGCAATGATGTTGAGAAATGGAGCGAAATGATGGGCAAAACATTATCTACGCCAAGAGCCAAAGACAAGGGTGGAGTATCTTATTATGTGCTTACTGATTACTTAAAAGACTCATACACTTATCAAGAGGAAATATCTACAAGTTCGTACCGCTATTCAGACAGCATCCCTTCATTTTTTTGGCAAATTCACCCTGAATACAAAACCATTCTCAAAAGCAGATGCCAGAAAGCTACGGGAAAGTACATGGGTAGAACATATGAAGCGTGGTTTGCCACAGACTTGTCCGCAAAAGCCGCCCCTTGGAAATTTTATGGATTACCAGGGCTTGTAATGGAAGCATACGACTCCCGTCATCAATACACATTTACTGCGCTTGGCATACAAACATGCTCAGAGAAAATGGCATTGTTCCCCGTTAGACATTTTAAAACGACAAAGGATAAGTTTTTGAAAGAACAGACCCGTTATTTCAATGACCCTATCGGTTACCAAGAACATAATGCCTTAATCAAAATACGCTTTGGCAATTCCAGTCAAGAACTAAAAGAAGAAACAGAGATGCATTATAGGCACCAGCCTATGGAACTTTACTAATATAGAAGCCACATGAAAAAATTTTTAAGTACATGCCTTTTTGCCGTTTTCGCCTTGTTGGGCATGGCATCCGGCAACAAAGCCCAAATAGAATGTGTTTATCGTCTTACCTATCAGACGGATACTGTCAACGGACGCAATGTAGACGCACTGATGGCACTAAGAATAGGAGAATTTCAGTCTTTGTTTTATCCACAAGCAAAATTTGAAAGCGATTCATTGTCCCGAAATGCCAGCAGTATGAATGAATTAGAAGCTATCGAAGACAGTATCCGATCAAAATACGGTAGGATTACAGCTACTTATTATGTACTGAAGGATTTCAACAAGCAGCAAATTGATTTTGTGGATAACGCAATAAAAACCTATAAATATTCAGAACCTTTGGCTAACTTTGGCTGGCAATACACAGACGAGAAAAAGATGATAGGAGAACATGAATGCCAAAAAGCTACTTGTACGTTTGGCGGCAGATGTTATGAGATATGGTTCGCTCCAGACATACCTATAAGTGATGGACCATGGAAGTTTTACGGTTTACCAGGACTCGTATTGGAAGCGTACGATACGCAACATCATTATGAATTTACATTTCTTGGAATGCGGGAATGTTCAGGAGAAATAGCTATCCCTGCAGACGAATATGTAAAGACCACAAAATATGATTTTCTGAAAACAAAGCAGCTGTCTATTGATGACCCCAATGCCTTTCTTTCCGGTATTGCTATAACTATGGGGATAAAAGGAGACAAATTGCCCAAAAGATACTCTTACAAGACTATGGAACGGGTAGAGTGCATCAAGAAAAAATAAGTCTAAAGGATGAGAGGTTTATATTGTTTGCTGTTTTTTGTGTTTGCCATATCTATTTCTTCTTTTGCCCAAAAGAAGGGGGTGGACGGCTATGTTAGCGACCAAGAAACAAACCTACCCGTAAACAAAGCAATAATAACAATATGTAACCAAAAAAACAACATCCTGTACAGCAGCATTACTGCCAAAGACGGCAAATTTCATGTATTGACAAAAGGCGAAGATCTATCCCAATTCACTTTGAAGATATCCTGTATGGGGTACAAGTCGATTACGCGTATTATCGGGAAAGAAAACAGTTTTCTCGTAAAACTTGCGCCAAATGCTTTTGTTCTGAAGGATGTCTATGTAAAAGCCGAAAAGATTTCCCATCATAATGACACTACAAGTTATTTGGTCTCCGGATTTTCTTCGGCGAAAGACCGCACCATCGGTGACGTGCTGAAGAAAATGCCTGGTATAGAGGTTGCAAAGAACGGCAGCGTGTCTTATAACGGCAAGGCCATCAACGAATTTTGGGTTGAAGGAGTCGACCTGTTTGACGGACAATACAACATCGCTACGCGTAATATATCCCATGATTTAATATCAAAGGTGGACATTATCGAAAACC
>CAVKZC010000171.1:0-7389 GCA_963660455.1 Sphaerochaetaceae bacterium
ATAACCCAGGGTGATACCCTGGGCTAGGCGCTTCTGCCCTTTCAGGGCGTGCAGGGGAAATGTACCAACTTATTTTTTTACGATTACTTAGTGTTACTGTTACTTTTCTGTCAAGACCACCTTGACTGCCTGCCCCTTTACAGACACGCATAGTTTTCTACGTCACGCATACCGTTGAGGAAATCGCGTGCCTCCATACGTTTCTTGCCGCTCAACTGCAGGGTCTCCAACTGCAGCCAACAGTCGGCGCAGGCCACAAGCAGCGACTTGCCGTCTACACGCAGCGTACCGGCCTTTACGCCTTCCCCTACGGGAACGTTTGTCTTTGCCGTCCTGAAGATTTTGAGCACCTGCTCCTTAGCCCCTTCCTTCTGCATCAGTGTCCATGCACCGGGATAGGGCGAGAGCCCACGTACAAAGTCATACACCCTCTTGGCAGGCATGGTAAAGTCGATGCGGCATGTCTCCTTGAAAATCTTCGGGGCATGGTGCAGCGGGGCGTGCGACGCCACCAGTTCGTCCTGTGGCATGGATGGCACGTTGCCGTCACCTTCCAGCAGCAGGTCGATGGTCTTCAGCGCCGTCTCCGCCCCGAGCACCATGAGTCCGTCGTAGACATACTCCACATCGGCATCGTCGGGCACGGCAAAAGGCTGCTGCATGATGATACGTCCCGTGTCGATGTCATGGTCGAGGAAGAACGTAGTGACACCCGTCTCCGTCTCGCCGTTGATGACCGCCCAGTTGATGGGGGCTGCGCCACGGTATTGCGGCAAGAGGGCAGCATGCACATTGAACGTACCGAAGCGCGGCATGGCCCATACCACCTCGGGCAGCATGCGGAAAGCCACCACCACCTGCAGGTCTGCCCTGTAGGAGCGAAGCTGCTCCACAAACTCGGGGTCCTTCATCTTGGCAGGCTGAAGCACGGGCAGGTTTTGCGACAAGGCATACTGCTTGACGGGCGATGCCTGCAATGTGTCCTGATGTCTCCCCACTGGTTTGTCGGGCTGCGTGACGACAGCCACCACATTATATCCGCCCTCCACCAGGCGTCTGAGGCTCTCCACGGCAAATTCGGGTGTGCCCATGAATATGATTCTTAAGTCTTCTTTCTTCATTTCCTTCTTTCCTCTTTACTTTTTTACTTTTTTACCTTTTTATGTCGTAGCGCTTTTGCCCTTACAGGGCGCACGTTAACCACTCCCATACCCCAGGGTGATACCCTGGGCTAAGCGCTTCTGCCCTTACAGGGCGTAAGGAGAAAGCCGTTGAATTCTTTGCTCATCGTTCTTCGCTCCCTCTTTTTTACCTTTTTACCTTTTATTCTGCCGACATGTCCGCCACGATCTGGCGGTAGACAGAGTAGACCTTGGTACGGCTGATGTAGCCCACCAATACGCCCTGCACATCGACCACAGGCAACTGCGCTTCGTCTGTTTTGTCAAACTTGGCCATCACCTCGTCCATCGGTTCATTCTCGCTCACCACGGCGGAAGGTTGCAGCATCAGCTGGCGCACCTTGAAACGCTTGTACAACTCCGTACGGAAGATGATGTGGCGTATGCGCGTAATGTCTATCAGTCCGAGAAGCACACCGCCGTCGTCAAGCACCGGCAGGAAGTTGTTGTTGCTGCGGCTTATCTCAGCCACCAATTTACCCATGGGCAGGTCGGGGCTAACAGAATGGTAATCCTTCTCTATCAGGCTGTGCATACTCATCAGCGTGAGTGCGGCACGGTCTATGTGGTGCGTAAGCAACTTGCCCTCCCTTGCCAGACGCAGGGCATAGATGGAGTGGCTCTCAAAGATGCTGATGGTAAGGTATGACGAGATGCACACAATCATAAGGGGCATGAACAGTTGGTAGCCACCTGTAAGTTCGGCAATGAGGAAGATACCGGTAAGCGGTGCGTGCATCACGCCCGTCATCACACCTGCCATGCCAAAGAGCGTGAAGTTCTGTTCGGGTATGTAAATGCCCACCTCGTATTGATTCCAGAGGCGCGAGAAAAAGAAGCCCGCGAAGCCGCCGATAAAAAGAGAGGGGGCGAACGTTCCGCCGCAACCGCCACTGCCGTTGGTGGCAGAGGTGGCAAACACCTTGGTGAAAGTCACCAGTCCGATGTAGAGTATAAGCAGATGGTTGTGTCCGTAGAAGAGCGAGTTGTCCATCACCTGCCCCCAGTCGGCCTCGGTGCGTCCCTTCAGCAAGGTGTTGACAGCCGAGTATCCCTCACCGTAGAGCGAGGGGAAGAGGAAGATAAGACTGCTCAGTATGATGCCACCGAACATCAGTTTGACATAAGGATACTGTCCCAGTTTGGCAAAGAACCCCTCACATGCCGACATGGCGCGCATGAAGTAAAGGCTTACCAGTCCGCAGAAGATGCCAAGGAGAATGCACGAGGGGGTACGGTCGAGCACCCACGGGTCGGAGAGCACAAAGTCGAAGAGCGACTTCGAGCCCATGAGGATATAGGCGAAGCAGGTGGCCGTAACGCAAGAGATGAGTATAGGCAGGAGCGAAGCCATGGAGAGGTCTACCATCAGCACCTCCAGCGTGAACACGAGTCCGGCAATGGGGGCCTTGAATATTCCGGCAATGGCCGCACTGGCTCCACAGCCCACGAGCAGAATCATCGTCTTCTTGTCCATACGGAACAGTTGCCCCAGATTGCTGCCTATGGCCGAACCGGTAAGGACGATAGGAGCCTCTGCACCCACAGATCCTCCGAAGCCGATGGTGATGCCCGATGCCACTACCGACGACCAACAGTTGTGTCCCTTCAGTTTGGAGTTTTTGGTGGAGATGGCATAGAGCACACGCGTAATGCCGTGCGAGATATTGTCGCGCACGATGTACTTGATAAAAAGCGAAGTGAGATAGATGCCCACGATGGGGAAGAGCAGGAAGAGCAGGTTGTAGGTATCCTTGGCAAACCCGGACGTGAGCAACACTTGTATCTCGTGCACGATGCCGTGCAGGAAATAGCCTGCCAATGAGGCAAACAGTCCTATAAAGAAAGCAAGTATCAGCGTCATCTGACGGTCGGTGATATGCTTCTTCTGCCAGTCCACCATCCGGGACACCCATCCCTGGTTTTCTTTTTCTATAATCTCTTCATCCATTGTTCTATTCACTATTGTTTAGAAGGTTAAAGGAGGTAAGGAGTTAAGGAGTTAAGCCAACAGCCTTTGTGGCGCATGCCATATTTCCATATTTTCATATTTACATATTTACATCTTAAAAGTGCCTTTAACCTGCCTTTGTCAAAATTCCGATGTAAAGTGGAACTTGATGTGTTCAAAATCCTGCTGCGCCATAGACAGCACATAGCCCGAGTCGGCGAGGAACACGTCCCTACCCTCAATGTCCTTGGCCATATACTGGTACTTGCGCTTCTTGAAGTTGTCGAGTTCCTTCTCGTCATCGGCCTCTATCCAGCAAGCCTTGTGCAGGTGGACAGGTTCCCAGCGGCACTTGGCGTTGTACTCGTTCTCCAGACGGTACTGGATAACCTCAAACTGCAACTGGCCTACGGTTCCCACGATGCGACGGCCATTGAACTGGTTGACGAACAACTGGGCCACACCCTCGTTCATCAACTGCTCCAGTCCTTTCTGGAACTGCTTGCTCTTCATCGGGTCGTCGTTCTCGATGTATTTGAAGAGGAGCGGCGAGAAAGAGGGCAATCCTCTGAAATGAATCTGCTCGCCCTCGGTAAGGGTATCGCCTATCTTGAATATGCCGTTGTCGGGCAAACCCACGATGTCGCCGGGATAAGCCTCGTCGATGGTACTCTTGCGCTGAGCCATAAACTGGGTGGGAGAAGAGAAGCGCACGGTCTTGCCCAGTCTGACGTGCAGGTAAGGCTGGTTGCGCACAAACTTGCCCGAGCAAACCTTGCAGAAGGCGATGCACGAGCGGTGGTTGGGGTCGATGTTGGCCGTAATCTTGAAGATGAAGCCAGAGAACTTAGGCTCCTCCGGTTCCACTTCCCGTTCCTCCGCCTTGGTGGGTCTGGGCGACGGGGCTATCTCCACGAAGCAGTCCAGGAGTTCCTGCACACCGAAGTTGTTCAATGCCGAACCGAAGAATACGGGAGCCACCTCGGCAGAGCGATAGGTCTCCACGTCAAACTCGGGATATACGCCGTCCACCAGTTCCAGGTCATCGCGGAGCTGCTGTGCCTCGCGCTCCCCCACGGTCTCGTCAAGTTCGGTGGAGTGGATGTCCACAGCCACTTTCTCGGTGACACGCTGCTTGTTGGGCGTAAAGAGGTTGAGCTGCTTCTCGTAGATATTGTAGACGCCCTTGAAGCGGAGTCCCTGTCCGATAGGCCAACTCAAGGGGCGCACCTTGATCTGCAGCTCCTGCTCCAGTTCGTCGAGCACATCGAAGGGGTCGCGTCCCTCACGGTCCATCTTGTTGATGAAGATGATGACAGGCGTGTTTCTCATACGGCACACCTCCATCAGTTTGCGCGTCTGCGCCTCCACACCCTTGGCAGAGTCTACCACGATGATGGCAGAGTCTACGGCTGTAAGCGTGCGGTAGGTGTCCTCGGCAAAGTCCTGGTGACCCGGTGTGTCGAGGATGTTCACCTTGTAGGGGTCGCCCGTCTGTCCGTCGGGCAGATAGTCAAACTCCATCACGGACGTAGATACCGAGATACCACGTTGTTTCTCTATGTCCATCCAGTCGCTGGTGGCAGTCTTGCGTATCTTGTTGCTCTTGACGGCACCCGCCACCTGTATCTGTCCACCGAAGAGAAGGAATTTCTCAGTCAGCGTGGTCTTACCTGCATCCGGGTGTGATATGATGGCAAACGTTCTTCTTCTTTCTATTTCTTTCATGCTCTTTTCTGTTGATTCTGATTTTTTTTGATTCACGACGGAAGCGAGGCTCATACTTCGTCCTCAAACTTCAGTCCTTCGGTACGGTCCTTGATGTAATAGTCGCTGAGCATGCCTACGAATATGCTTATCTCCTTTACGGCACGCTCCGTCTCCGGGGTTATCTCCTTTTTCTGCAGCCTCAGCATCATCACCCCATAGAGGGCGTCGAGGCAGGTCTCTATCTCGTTCACGTCCTTGTCGCCCCTGTTGCGCAGTTCCACGATGAACGGCAGCACCTTGTAGTACTCCGTGCTGTAGAAGGGGAACTTGCTGCTCTGCAGCAGCATACCGTGCAGGTCTATCACGTCCTGCAGCAGCACCCTGTTGATGTCAAGGTGTCCCGCCTCGCGCTTGCCCTCCTCGTTCATCATGCGTATGAGGTTGCCATACCAGTCGATTTCCTCCTCACGCTGTTCGTCGGTGAGTTCGAAACGGCTGATATAGTTTTTCTTGATAACGGGGAGCGAACATCCGTAAGCCCTGATGATGTCTTCCACCTGCCACATATAGAGCAGATATTCGGCAATGCTCTTCTTGCGTAATTCTTTTGCTACAAACATTATCTTTTTACCTTTTTATACATTAAAACTGCGGCAACTGATAGAGGTTGAACACAGTACCTATGAGGGCGATGAGCGAGAAGATGACCACGACGCTGCCTATCACCTTGTTGATGATAAGAATGCCGTTGGTATCGAACTTTCCGCGTATCTTGTCCACCAGCCAGGTAAGGCCGAACCACCACAGCAGCGCTCCGAACATGATGCTCAGATAGCCCACACCCATCTCTATCGGCATGTCGGGCACGACAAAGGCAAACTGGGCGAAGGTGGCCATGAAGAGGAAGACGATGAGCGGATTGGAAAGCGTCACGAGGAAAGCCGTCACACCATTGTGCAGCAGGGTGCCCTGCTTCTTGCCCGAACTCTGGTGCATGTTCTTCATCGGGTCGCTCTTGAAGCAGTATATCCCGAAGGCAAGCAGCAGCAGTCCGCCGAAAATCTGCAGGTAGAACTTGTTCTGCGCATTGTTGACGAAATCCATCACAAAGCTCATGCCCAGTCCTGTAAACAGGGCATAGACCATATCGCTGCACGCAGCGCCCACACCCGTGACAAAACCAAACCAACGCCCCTTGTTCAGTGTGCGCTGGATACAAAGGATACCCACCGGCCCCATGGGCGCAGAGGCTATCACACCTATAACGATACCCTTGAAAATAAAATCAAGAATGTTTATCTCTATCGGAAACGGTAAATTCATACAAGGTGCAAAGATACAATTTTTTGCTCACAACGACCAAATTTTCATACTAAAAGTTTGCGAAGTGCTTTTTTTTTCTTAACTTTGCCCATACGAAAATTTACTTCTAACTAATTTAAAACATATAGACATGACAGAAACTTCAGTTAAGCCATACGTTATCGGCTTGGACCTTGGCGGAACCAACTCTGTTTTCGGCATTGTAGACGCACGTGGCGAAATAAAGGCCACCACTGCCATCAAGACACAGGGTTACAAGACGGCAGAAGAGTATGTAAAAGCAGCTGTGGATGCCCTGCAGCCCATCATCGAGACCGTAGGCGGTCTTGACACCATCAAGGCCATGGGCATCGGCGCCCCTAACGCAAACTTCTATACAGGTACGGTAGAGAATGCCCCCAACCTGGTGTGGGCACATTCCTGCAAAGTGCCTTTGGCCAAGATGTTCAGCGATGCACTCGGCGGAATTCCTGTAGGCATTACCAACGATGCCAACGCGGCGGCTCTCGGCGAGATGACCTATGGTGTGGCTCACGGTATGAAGAACTTCATCGACATTACTCTCGGCACAGGCGTAGGTTCGGGTATCGTGACCAACGGACAGATGGTGTACGGATGTGACGGCTTTGCCGGCGAACTGGGCCACGTCACCATGGTGCGCGGTGAGAACGGGCGTCCATGCAACTGCGGCCGCAAGGGATGTCTGGAGGCATACTGCTCGGCTACGGGTGTGGCACGCACGGCACGCGAATTCCTCGAGACCAGCGACGAGCCGTCTGTTCTGCGCGAGATGAAACCGGAGGACATCACTTCCTACGATGTGAGCATGGCCGCCGAGAAGGGCGACAACCTGGCCAAGCGCGTGTACGAGTTTACCGGCAACATGCTCGGCGAGGCATGTGCAGACTTTGCCAACTTCTCTTCTCCCGAGGCATTCGTGTTCTTCGGTGGCCTTACCAAGGCTGGCGAACTGCTCATGAAGCCCGTCAGGGAGTCATACGACAAGCATGTCCTCAACATCTTCAAGGGCAAGGCCAAGTTCTTGATTTCCTCTCTCAACGGCAGTTCGGCAGCTGTGCTCGGTGCAAGTTCCATCGCTTGGGACCTGTAACAGCGCATGCGAATCCCACACAGAAAGAAAGATACACACACACATATAAGTAATCGAAAAAAAAATAAGTTGGTACATTTACACTGCACGCCCTGAAAGGGCAGAAGCGCCTA
>CAVKZC010000172.1:0-7386 GCA_963660455.1 Sphaerochaetaceae bacterium
ACACCATTTGCTATTCTTTTCCGATTCGGTGCTAAAGTAATCAAAAAACTACAAACAAGCAAATAAAAAGAAGATATTTTTCCGGAAAATCGGGTATTTATCATTTATCTTACTCATTTTCAGACATTTTCTGCATAAATGCTCACCTCCGCAGGATATCGGCTCTTTATTACGCATGGAAGATGGACGAAACAAGTGCATGAGGGAAGTCTCATGAAGCGCTTCTTCAGGTGCTAACGAAGCGCTTCCTTGACCGTTAACGAAGCGCTTCCTTAGGGGGTAACGAAGCGCTTCCTTAGGTTTTGCGATTTTCGACGTTCTTCGACATACTTCGAAGCCCTTTTAGCAATCATAAAAAAAATAAGTTGGTACATTTCCCCGGCACGCCTTGAAAGGGGCAGAAGCGCTCTGAGTAAAAAGGACGCAAACTGTACCAAGTTATTTTTTATCATCACTAAAGGGTGCAAGCAACCGTACAGGCAGAAAAAAAACTTCTGACATAAAATAAACTGAGAGGGAAAACGTTATACATTATATAATAAAGACTTTACTATAGAATAACGATGAAAGAGTATAAAGACTTGAAGATAGCCGTGGCCGGAACAGGCTACGTGGGACTGAGCATCGCTACGCTGCTGGCCCAACACCATCATGTAAGTGCGGTGGATGTCATACCCGAGAAGGTGGAGAAACTGAACCATAAAATATCGCCTATCCAGGACGACTACATCGAGAAATACTTGGCGGAGAAACCACTGAACCTCACCGCCACGCTCGACGGCAAGGCAGCATACAAGGATGCCGACTTCGTGGTTATCGCAGCACCAACCAACTATGACCCCGTGAAAAACTACTTTGACACCTCACACGTGGAGGAGGTAATCGACCTTGTGCTGGAGGTGAACCCCGATGCCGTGATGGTAATCAAGAGCACCATCCCCGTGGGCTATACCCGCAACCTCTACCTGAAGTATGCGCAGAAAGGAGTGAAGCAAATGAACCTGCTTTTCTCACCGGAGTTCCTGCGTGAGAGCAAGGCCCTCTACGACAACCTCTACCCCAGCCGCATCATCGTGGGCTATCCCAAGCTCATAGACCGCCCCGAGTTTGAGACCGAGAATGCAGCCATACTGCAGGTGACGGACGTGGAGAAGATGAAAGAGGCTGCCCAGACCTTTGCCGCCCTCCTGCAGGAGGGTGCCATCAAGGAGGATATCGACACCCTGTATATGGGCATGAAGGAGGCCGAAGCAGTAAAACTCTTCGCCAACACCTATCTGGCCCTGCGCGTGAGCTATTTCAACGAACTGGACACTTATGCCGAGGTGAAGGGACTGGACTCAAAAGCCATCATAGAAGGCGTGGGACTGGACCCGCGTATCGGTACACACTACAACAACCCGAGCTTCGGATACGGCGGCTACTGTCTGCCGAAGGATACGAAGCAGCTGCTGGCAAACTATGCCGATGTGCCGGAAAACCTCATTGAGGCTATCGTGGAGAGCAACCGCACGAGGAAGGACTATATCGCCGATGCCGTGCTGCAGAAGGCAGGCTACTACAGTTATGCCGACGACAACAGCTTTGACGCGAGCAAGGAGCACGCATGCGTGATAGGTGTATACCGCCTCACGATGAAATCGAACTCCGACAACTTCCGACAGAGTGCCATACAGGGCATCATGAAGCGTATCAAGGCCAAAGGTGCAGAGGTGGTTATCTACGAGCCTACACTGGAAGACGGCAGTACCTTCTTCGGAAGCCGCGTGGTGAACGACATGGCGGCCTTCAAGGCTCAGAGCCACGCCATCATAGCCAACCGCTACGATGCATGTCTGGACGACGTGAAGGAAAAAGTGTATACGCGTGACATCTTCCGCAGAGACTGACGGGAAGTTTTTTCTACCTGTACGGTTGCTTGCGCCCTGGAAGGACAACCTGCACATAGCCCAAGGCAACGCCCTGGGCTAATAGCTTCTGCCCTTTCAAGGTGTGCAGGCGACAACTCTTAAAGCTCTCCCCTACTCCTGTGTCTCTCCCCCTTGTATCTCTTTCTCCTGTTCCTCCTCTGCTTTCTTCAGCAGTTCGTCGGTCTTTTGTTCCAGTTCCGACAACTTCAGAAGGAGATTGATGGCTTCCTCCGAGGTAACTCCCGGTGTAGCGGTGCCTTCACTGGTATTGGGAGTGCTGATAGAGCCGGTAACTTTCAGGTCTTTGACCGTGGCAGACTTCATCTCAACATTCGCATGGAAGTCCGTATCGCCGGACATGGTAGTCTTGCCGAGAATCTTCGCATTTTCACCCTTCAAGGACGCATTGCCCTGATTGAGCTGGAGCGCAGCCTTGTTGAAGGACTGCTGTATCTCGACATCTTCATTGGCATGGACAAGGATGGCTTTGTCGGCATCCATGATGATGTGTTCCTTGGCCCTTATTCTGGTCTGATTGTAACCCAACTCTATGTAGCTCTTGGGGGCTATAGACAAGTTGCCGCTATCGGTCGTTTCAGTGGCAGACATCTTGACTAACTTGCTGTTGACGTTAAATTCGCCTTCCGCCTGCCCGTCGGTTGTCTGGCTTCTCACATTCACGAACTTGGCGCGCATCTTGATCAAGCCACCGCTTGTGAGGGCTTTTTCTTTCACCTCGTTGTCTCCTCCGGGTGTCTCGCCGGGCGTATAGACCTTGTCTACCGACTCCATGACGATGTTTCTCGACGTGATGTTCACCTGTCCCTCCGCAGGCATGTCGATTTCTCCCTTGTTCTCACCGGGTTTCCTGTTGGCGGTAGAGAGGGCTATCTTATGCGTGTTGACAGAGAACTCGCTGTCGGCAAGAACACCGTTCCCGTTGGCTACAGCACTGATCTCCACCTTCTTGGCAGCAATATCCAGTCCGGCGCCCTCACTTTCACAAACCTTGTAGTTGGCGTCTACAGAGTGGATGTTGGTGTTCTCCGCGAGAATGTCGATGGAGGCACCGGTGTTCAGCTTGTTCTGCACGCTCTGCTCGGTCTTCCCGATGGCGGTCTTCTTGGCGTTCAAGGTCTTGATCTGGCGATTGGCTTCGGCGAGCTTGGACGTCGCTTCCTGGAATGCCTTGAACTCCTCGCACATGATGCTGTATTTCTCGTCTATAAGTTTTTTCGTCGTCTCGATGTCTTCGATGGAGACGCGCACCCGCGGACCGGCATCAAAGAGATTCTTGGTCAGTGTAAACAGGGCGTTCAACTCCTTGATGGTATTCTCTATCGCGGACATCCTGCTGTCGGACTCCTGCTGGAACCTTTCCTTGTCGGCACTCTTCGCCTTGACGATTTCGTCAATCTGATCTTTCCTGCTTTTCAAGGGAACCATCGCCGCTATGGAGACATGGTTGTCTGCCTGCAGCTTGATCTCGCCGGGAAGGGAAGTTGCTATCTTGGCGAACGTACCCTCCGTATCCTCACTTTGCAGGGCGACACTCTGTGCCTGTACGGTGTAGCTGGAGCGGTAGCTTACCACCTCCTCGTTGCCGTCTACACCGGGGTCCAGACAGATGTTCTTGATCTCGGTAGCCTTGTTGGTGATGGTGCCTTGCCCAAAGCCAGTGCCCACACCCTCCTGCTGGATATTGTTGGCGCGGATGATGACCTTGGAGGTCTCGTTGGGAATCAGAGTCCCGTCCTTCAGGACATTACCTATGACAATCTCGGGGGCAGAGATGACGATGCGTTGCTCGTCCCTCATATACTGTCCCGTGTTATACTTGTCGGTCATGTCTTGCTTTATCTTCTGTATCTCGTCCTTGTAACGCCTGACCTCGTTCACGTCCTTGTCCATGCTGGCCTTGAAGGCTTTCATTGACTCGAGCCAGCTGTCATACATATTCTGTGGCATACGCGTAGATGTTTATGCGGTTAATAATCGGGGGAAGTCCTAAATCCGGCTCAGTTCCTCCAATTCCTTTTTGATGTTGCTGATGGGCATTGCCTCGATCGACTCGCCGTTGATGTTGCAAGTGTTGCCTGCCGAGTCAGAAAGAAGGATCTCACCTTTGATTTCCGCATCCCAGACCCTGTTCTCTTCCCAGTTACCCCACATGGCATTGAAGACATGTTGGGCAAACACACTTCCCATACTTACGCCGTCTCCATAGTGTTGGATACAGCCAAGGTAATTTCTCCAAGTGGCGTTGTTTTCACAAACGGAGATGTTGTCCTTCGTGATTTTCGCCTGTTGGTCGGCTGTGCTCGCAGAGGAGATGTCTATGGTGATGTATTTTTCCTTTTTCAGCTTTTGGATAACGCCATATATGATTTCTCTCTTGTCTTTATCTGTCAATTCTTTTTCGCGATAAGCTTTGTTCAGCTCGCTTCCATTCTGTAGCCATGGCATTTTTTGGAACATCGTCTCGGGCACCAAAAGGAGAAAACTTACAATATCCCCCTTATAATCGTCAAGTGGGACACAATTGCTGACGAAATTTGCATCGGAGATAGTGACGAATTCTTTTA
Source organism: Sphaerochaetaceae bacterium (assembly GCA_963660455.1). Taxonomy (GTDB): domain Bacteria; phylum Bacteroidota; class Bacteroidia; order Bacteroidales; family Bacteroidaceae; genus Prevotella. Next base: position 4,496 of record CAVKZC010000172.1, read on the forward strand.
TCACCTGGTTGATACTGTCTACGCTGGTAATATATCCTTTTACTGTCCCTGCCAAAGCTTCTGCAGCTGCTTGCATTGACAATTTGTCATTGTTGAACACTTTGTATTGACGACTTTCTATAGCGGTAAGCTTATCCAGTTTCGGGTGCGAATTTTCCACTGTCGTTTCCCTGTTGCATGCCGCAGTAACGATATCGTCTGCGCTATCAATCTTGGCGACAATTTGGGCTATGTCTATGGTTTGATTGTCAAACTTAAATTCGTCGAGACCTTTTCTATAGTTGTAACTATCCCACCATGCTACTTTTGCGTTTATCGTTTCCACATATCTCTTTTTGGCTTCCTTAATCTTGTCATGGGCATTATCATGCAGATTGACAATATAGTCTGCCAGGACAATACTGGAACGGAGTATATCCTTTACCTTGAGGTCCAGAAGCTTGTAGTCGGAATCTCCCTTCGTGGCGAAGCTGGCGGTCTTGTAAGCCTTGTCGGGCAGTTTCGTTTTGCCCTTTCCTGCCTCCAGACACAGGAAGCGGTTCGACTTGATGAGTGTCGTTCCGCCGATGGGCTTGAAGAAAGCGTCTATCACCGACCTCAGCAGTCGCAGGTCGAAGAGTGTCGTCAAACTCTTCACTTCATTCAATCCAAATCCGATGGCGGCAGCCGCCAAGGCACTTTTGTAGTCCTTGGTATAGGCTTTCTTCATCTTGGGGATGTTGGCCCCGGACGTGAGCCTCAGGTTGTTGCCTGCCACGATGTCCACGTTCCTGCCCTCTATCTTCACGTCTCCGTTGGGGGCACTGATAGTGATGCCGGTCATGGCGTCGATGTTTACATTGCCCAGTGGGGAGGAAATCAATATCTTGCGCTTCTCCGTCGACATATTGATATTGAAGAAGCCATAGGCATCACCGATGTTGATGCCGCCACTCAGTTGTTTGGCGGAGTCACCGGAATAGGTGATGATGTCGCGTGCCGTGGGGATGTATTTCAGCCAGGCATTGAGGGCGGGGAAGAAACTGGTGGCGAAGTTGGCGCAGCTCTGGTTGGAGGGCGACAGGAACTTGATGTACTGGCCGGTGGGCGACTTGATCATGAAGTCGTTGTTGCAGTAGCCGTCGAGACCGCTATCCACGGTGGTGTTTGCCACAGCGTTCTCGAGGAAGGCTGCCCTGTTCTGCCCCACCTTGAACTTGTTGGTTGCCGATGTCATCGCACCCATCATGAAGGGGCGCTCGATGTTGCCGAACTCATAGCCTACCATGATCTCGTCGCCTACTTGCGGTGTGAACCTGATGCCGGAATCCTTGGACGCGAAGGGTTGTGTCGTCCTCACCCAGGGAGATGAGGGACACCCTGCCTCCTCCGTTTGCCAAGGGTAACGGAACTGTATTCTTCCCAACTCTGAGGGGTCATTGTTGGCAACGACGTATGCCACCTGGTTGGCAATGGACGGTGAAGGGACTTCGTCCAGCAGAGGAGGATAGTAACCTTCGGTAAGTACGGGGACGGCATCCACTTCGAAGGTGGTATATGCGTCCATTCTGCCCACCGAACCTTTGTGTTCGCAGGTAGCGGATGTCTTGACTACGATGTAGTTCTTCCCCAATACCGTGATGATGTCGCCCAGCAGGAGAGGCTCGTAATAGGTACCAAAGTCGATGTGTATGGCCTGCTCCGCAACCTTCTGCTCCTGTTCTCTCGTCTTTACGTAGAAGTCCTTGCCGAAATACTTGTGGGCATTATAGTTGCTGAGCGGACAAACTACGACATCACCGTCGGTTGTACATTGCTCGATGTTCTCTTCGTATGGCTTGATGAAAACATCGTTCCAATTGTCTTGCTTCTCGTTGAGCTTGGTTACGGTCTTGATGGCATTCTTTGCGATGTCCGCACCTAAGCTAGTGACAATCTCGTAAAGGTTGTCTTTCTTCATCCATTGGCACGCATTGTAAAGATAGGAACCCGGATCGTCGATGGCAAAGCTTTTCTCGAACGCCTTGAGGAAAGAGCTCTTGCTTTTCGTCAGTGTCTCCAGGTATTCCTCGTTCGGACCACTATATCTCCTCGTGTTCTTATCCTTTTCCGGTTGCTCCTGCTCATCGGTTGTCTTCATGTAGTTGGTCATGAAGAAGTTCTCCACATCCTTATCCTTGGGCTTCTTGAAAGACAACGCGGAGAAGTTCTTTATTTCGACGGCAGGGGTAGGATTGAAACCAAGTTGCCACGTGCCGTTCTCGTAGAACAGAAACTCACCGCAACGGTTGGCCACTCGCCTGAGGAGGTCGAGCGGCGTCTCCTCATATTGCACGAGGTAAGGCTGGATGAATTCCATCCAGTCGTCAGTTGACTCATTCTTGATGAGGGTGTGCTGCAAGTGGCCGATGTCGATACTCTTTACCAGGTCAGACTGGTCGGCAACACTCTTCAGAATGCCTGCTCCCAACTTCTTGGCAACATAGCACTTGTTGTATTTCTGGAAAGAAAAGACATGCTCAGGACTGAAGATGTTGAGCTTCAGGTAGAGAGAGGTACCGGCCTGCGACGGTTTGTACTCCGGCACATAGTCGAAGACAACATAGTCTTGGGCAAGGTCTCTTGCCCCGTCGTTGAGCTTCACAGACCTGCCCAACAGCGCCTTGAAGTCAAGCGTGTCGATGGAGCTGATGTTTCCCTGAGACTCTATTTGGAACACGGCCTCTATATAGCCAGAAGTGTACATCTCCTTCTGTACGTTGAGGGAGATGAGGGTGGCCTTGCCCAGTTCTTCTACGCTCTTTTGTACCTTGAAAGGGAAATCGATGTTTCCAGTCGGTAAATCTATAGTAAGTGTGAAAGATGTGTCCATAAGCTGCCCTGTGTATTTTAGGTTGTCAATGGTTTTTCTT
>CAVKZC010000173.1:0-7354 GCA_963660455.1 Sphaerochaetaceae bacterium
AAACGTAGAATAACCGCATCATGGAAATCATCATAGGAAGAGAAGAAGGCGCACGCCGTCTGCATTGTATTGCAGGAGGACGTGAGTTCAATATCGGACAGGCAGGCTCGGTGCCGTTGTCCGTAAGTCGTCGCCATTGCAAGATAACCGTCAATGGCAGCAACATCAACATAGAGAACATCAAGGCACAGAACGTGACCTTTGTTGACGGCAACCAGATATTCTGCAAGGGAATCACACCTACAAGCAGAGTGCAGTTGGGCGAAGAGAAGTTTCTTGTGCCGTTGCAGCAGATTCTGCAATTGGTGGGAGTTTCTGCTGCCAATGCTGGAACAGCCCCAAAAGAATTTCCAACGTTCTCACTGAAACCCATGAAGGCAGTATGGAAGGAATATGACAACCGTAGGATGGGGATACAGAACAATGCAGCAAAGTCAGCCAACAAGCAACGTTTGCAAGGCATACTCTCCATGCTTGGTGTGTGTATCGGTCTTATACCAGGCATGAATCCTGCATTGCGAATCATCATCGTAGTCGCAGCCTTGTCTATCGCCATCTATTTCTTCATAAAAGGAAGCGTAGGGGCAACAGTCCAACAACAATTGCACGACCTCGACGAGGAGTATGCCAAGAAATACAAGTGTCCCAATCCCGCTTGCGGAAGACCATTTGGGGCAATACCTTACAGGAATATCGAGTATAACAAGCAGTGCTTGGCGTGCGGCTGCAAATACACCCACTGACATTTCGTGTAACAATCGGGGTGTTTCATACAAGATGCCGAATTTCTTATGGTATTGAGACAGAAGCAACCTAATTTTGCAGCATCAAACAATTATTTACGAACTTTAAAAGCTATCGGTATGAACAACGAAGAAACAATCGTCATGAAGCCGCAGAACAAGAATAAGGCTGAACAGACACAGAATGTAGAGACTACTGAAACGCAGTCGAACAAGGGAAAGAAAGTTGCCGCTACTGCTGCCGCAGCAGTAATGGGCGGAGTTGTCGGTGGCGGTGCTACATACGCAGCCACAGAAATGCTTCACGACAAAGAAGCTGAGGAGCAGAAACCGGAAGAGGAAGCGCAAGCAAGTGAAGAGCCTGTTGCGGCTACCACTGAAGAACCGCAAAAGGAGCAACACAACGAAACTCCAAAAGAGGAAGTTGCAGTCAAGGTGGACGAGGAAGCAAATGTAGAAACCGACTATACCGGGCACAATGGTGCCGACCCAGTCACTCCCAATCCTGAAGTACATGCCGCAGTGAATGAAACCAGCGATACCGATACCAACGAGGTGCAGGTGTTGGGCGTGTATGAGGCGCAAGGCGACCAAGGGCAGACCATGCAAGTTGCTGTGCTGACCGATGGCGAGGATGTGGCTGCCGTTGTGGACTTGGATGGTGAAGGCACTGCAGATGTCCTACTTCACGATAATAACAGAAATGGACAGATTGAAATTGAAGAGGGCGAAGTCTATGACATTTCCAACGACCATATACAGATGTCTCATTTCCAAGACACATATCTCGCCCAACAACAAGAGCAGATGCAGCAGGAGCATGACACCTTCGCCTATAATGCCAGCGATGACCAGCAAGACTACAATAATGATGCTGACTTGTCATTTGCATAAAGTCTGGAGGACATTGGTTTTGTTGGCAATGCTCGCCTTGTTGCCTATATCTGTCCAAGCGAAGATTTATCTCTTGTCGGTCGGAATCTCCGACTATCCCGGCACAAAGAACGACCTTCGCTTGCCGCACAATGATGCCGCCACGATGCAGTGGCTCTATAAGGAAAACAAGCAGGCAAAGGTCTGTCTGCTGATGAACGACAAGGCAAAGTTGGCGACCGTGAAAGCGGCTCTGCAAAAGATGGCTTCCCTTGCCACCGCCGATGACATTGTGGTGATGTTCTTCAGCGGTCATGGCGTAAAGGGCGGTTTTGTCTGCTACGACGGATTCCTGTATTATAGCGACATCTATTCGGCAATGGCTTCGTGCAAGAGCAAAAACAAGATGGTGTTTGCCGACGCTTGTTTCTCTGGGGCTATGCGTCAGAGCAAGAACAATACCAATACAAGTTCGAGCAACAACAATGGCAATGTGATGTTCTTCCTCTCTTGCCGCAGCAACGAGAAGTCCATCGAGACACCTAAGATGACCAACGGCTTCTTCACTTACGCCTTGCAACACGGACTGCGTGGCGGTGCTGACGCAAACAAAGACCGCATCATCACGGCAAAGGAACTGTTCGACTATGTGAGTGCGAAGGTGAAAAAGGATTCCGGCAACCGCCAGCATCCCGTGATGTGGGGCAAGTTCTCCAACAATATGCCGGTGATGAAGTGGTGAAACATATATAATAAGGTATAACAATGAGTGAGATTAAGATAAAATGTCCGACCTGTGGAAAGATACTCCGCTTGCAAGATGCCCCGAACATCAATGCGGCATCCTTCACCTGTCCCGTGTGTAAGGAAAAGCATGTCGTAGGCAAGTGTCAGCGATATGTGGAGCAACCGAAGCCAACAGTCTCTTCGGCTGATGAAACTCGGTATGGGTATGGAGGTGGCTCTGCCCAACAACAGGGAGGCGACGAAACAAGGATTGGTTCGCAACCTCAATATGGTGGAGGTGATGAAACGAGAATAGGTTCTGCTTCACGTCCTGCGGTCGGTGTACTTGTGGACAACATGGGCAAGACGTATCAGTTGCGTTCGGGCGTCAACACCATAGGTCGTAAGGCTTCATCATCCTCGGCTTCCGTACAGATAGCTACGGACGACCGCACCATGAGCCGCAGTCATGCCGTCATAGAAGTGAGCAATGCAAGAGGTAAGACTATCCACATCCTCAGAAACGGTGCAAACAAGAACCCGTCTTATCTGAACGGCTCGCTTATCGGACAGCATGACCAACTCATCTTGAACAACGGTGACCGCATCAAGATGGGCAACACAGAACTGACATTCAAAATATAATGGCGTATGAAATACAAGATTAAAGCATACAACCTACAGGAACTCGGGCAAAGGGAGAATCAGGAAGATTCCCTCTTCCCTACACTGGGTAAGTCAACGCCCGATGACCGACTGTTCGTCCTCTGCGACGGAATGGGCGGACACGAGAAAGGTGAAGTGGCATCGGCCACGGTCTGCGAAACTATCAGTGGTACCATCCTTTCCGCATGGAATCCCAATGAGGCATTGAGTGATGAACTTTTCCTACAAGCACTTAGTACTGCCTATGACGCATTGGATGCAAAAGACAATGGCGAGGAACGCAAGATGGGCACAACCCTTACCTTCCTCTGCCTTCATGCCAATGGTGCTACCGTGGCGCATATCGGCGACAGTCGTGTCTATCAGTTGCGCCCAGCAACAAAGAAGTCACCAGCTCGCATCGTGTTCCGCACGCAAGATCATTCGTTGGTCAACGACCTCGTAAAGATAGGCGAGATAACGGAAGAAGAGGCGAAGCACCATCCGCAGAAGAACGTCATCACCCGAGCCATGCAACCTTGCCAAGAACACAGGGCGAAGGCAGACATCGCTCACCTCACCGACATTCAGCCGGGTGATTACTTTTATATGTGTTCCGATGGTATGCTGGAGGAAGCCTCTGATGAGAATATTCTCAACATCATCACCAAGCCGAATGTCACCGACGAGCAAAAACTGGAAATGCTCCGTCAAGTGACCGAGGACAACAAGGACAACCACACGGCTCATCTTATACATATAAATAAGGTGGAAGGTAATGCCTCTGCCGTCTCAAACGAAGCATCACACTCTTCCGCAAAAGGCACCTGGATTACTCCTGAGTATGATAAGCCCAAGAAGAATCGGAAAGCATGGCCATGGATTGTTGGTGTCGCCACCATTGCGGTTATCGCTGTTGCAACGTCATTCTTCGTGTTTGGAGGCAAGAACAACGCTTCGGAAGTAGTTGGCACAGATAGAAATTCAACAAAGGTTCAACCAGTAGAACATAAGGGTGACACGGTGAAAAAAGACACGGCTGTTCGCCAGCGTCAAAACGCAACTTCGGAGAATCAACCTTTGAAAGAAGAAAAAGGCAACAAAGGTAAGTTGGAGCCTGTTAAGGTTGAACAACCTGCTGCAAAAAAGGACAAAGAAAAGCCTGACGTTGTCAATAAGTTTGTTAAGAAGAAAGAGAATGAAATTAAACTAAAAGGAAAATTGTAATGAGCAAATCAGAAAAAGACTCCCCTTTGAATATATTATGGGTTGTAATAATTGTAGTGTTTCTCGTAGTAATGCACAAGTGCGGTTTTAAGTCAACTCGCGAACGAGCGATAGAAAACGCCACAGAGAAAATACACCAAAGTACAGAAAGATTGCGACAAAACTCAGAGAGTTTGAAGCAAAAAATGAATGAGTTACAAAAAAGAAACGAGCCATGCAACAACTGACTATAGGAACCCTTCTACGTGGAGGGTCATACAAAATAGAGAAAGTCCTCGGACAAGGCAGTTTCGGCATAACCTATCTTGCCGAACACACTAATCTTGGGAGAAAGGTCGCCATTAAGGAGTTCTTCATGAAGGAACTCAACTCTCGTGGCGAAGATGGAAGTATCACTGGTATGACAGACGGAAGTCTGTCGCAGAACTATTGTGCCAAGTTCCAAAAGGAGGCTATCAACCTGTCACGGCTTGACCATCCCAACATTGTGCGTGTAACCGACTCGTTCAGCGAGAACGGCACGTTCTACTATGTGATGGACTACATAGAAGGACAGAATCTCAATGATTATGTCAAGTCTCATTATGTGGATGAAGCAGAAGCAACAAGCATCATCAAGTCTGTTGCCGATGCCCTCATATACATGCACGAAGAGAAGCATATGCTCCACCTCGACTTGAAGCCCGGCAATGTAATGCGCCGCAATAGTGGCGGCCACATCTTCCTCATTGACTTTGGACTCAGCAAGCATTTCAGTGAAGACGGTCAGCCTGAAACTTCTACCACCATCGGTCTTGGCACAGCTGGCTATGCACCAATTGAACAAGGTAACAGAGCAAAAAACGGTGAGTTCCGTCCTACTATCGACGTGTATGCACTTGGTGCAACATTCTATAAACTTCTCACTCGTGAGACACCTCCTCCGGCATCCGACCTCGTAAGTGACGATGAACTATTGGAGAACAATCTTCATGCAAAAGGTGTGTCTGACAATCTCGTCAAGGTTGTTGTCGAGGCTATGTGCCCGAATGTAAGAAAGCGTACGCAGACCATTCGTGATTTCAAGAGCAACCTTGAAGGTATAAAGACTGCAACTAACCCAACAATAAACAAAGCCTCTACAAACGAGCCTATTGTAAGAACGGATAAAGATGAAACCATAGTTACTTCTGCAAACAATTCTTCAGACTCCGAAAAAACTTCTTTGGCAAGTTCTGCCGTGCAAGACAAGAAGACACAATTGGTGAAAGAGTATATGGAAGCGTTCAATGTGGAAGAAAAGGATGCATTCCTTTATGTCAACACGCATGGAATGAATGCGACGATAGGTGCTATTGCTGCTAAGAAAGCTGGAAATACAACTCGCCTACAAGAATCTATTAATGTCGCCACAGCAACTGCCACGCAAGCCGAGGAGCAAAAACAGTATTCGATCTTTAGATTCAAAGGACGTGTAGGACGATTGCAGTATTGGTTAACCCTATTTGGTGGTTTGCTTGTATTCTGTTTGCTCATAGCTATCACATCTGTATTAATTGACTATACTTATGACGATAGAACTCCTACCTTATTTGTGCTATGTGGCATCTTGTGGTACGCTTTCTATTCATACATGGTCTTAGCTATCGGTGCCAAACGGTGCCATGACTTGGGGCATTCAGGATGGTTTCAGTTGATACCATATTATTTCTTAGTTATGCTATTTTCCTATGGCGACCATTATAACAATGAATATGGAAATAGAGAGAATGGTGTCACCAAAGAGAGTTTAAAGAAATTGGGTCAAATTGTTCTGATTGTGCTCGTGATTTTTGCACTTATATGTATGGGGTCTTATAGGAAAACTGGTATGGGAGACATTCAGCAATATAGTGAGGCAGTAGATAGTGTAGCATATGATACTGCAGCATGTGATACTGCAGCATGTGATACTGCAGCATGTGATGACTATCATTATGTTGCAGATACTTCTGCCGTGGATTATTATGGTTATTGAAATTACTTATAACGACGGCTTTTATTATGAGGGAAATAGGAGAAATGGAAAAGAATCAATAGAATAGAACTTGTAAAACATTTTGTTCACCAATAATGATAGAATTATGAAACGGAAATTACACGTCCTTATCGCAATCGCAGTAATCTTGATGGGATTGACTGCTTGTAAGAAATCAACTAAAGACCAGTTGGTCGGAACTTGGCATTATGTCAAGACAATGACCATTGATGGTGGAACGGTTAGATTTGAGGGTACTGATACGAATAATGAAGACGGCACTTATTCAGGTGTGGCAAACGCTGTCTGTACGTTTGACACAGAGATTGAAGGTGTTAATGTTCAAGTAAAGATGGGTGTTAGTTATAAGGATAGCGGAGAATGGACGGTGAATGACAAAGAGATTGTTACCACTCCGACATCCGCAGGAGTAAAGGTGACAAGTTTGAGATACTATGACCCGTCAGATGGTTCCTTCATAGGAGAACTCACGGGAAATGAATTTAAAGAGGTATCAAATGGATTAGCGGAAGATCTGAAAGAGGGACTTCTTGATGCCTCAACCGAAAGGATTCTAACGTTGCAAGAGAACAAGTATGTTACGGAATCGACGGATGAGGACGGAGGGAAGACAACATACACTTACAACAGATTGAAATAAAATGGGTAAAGACAATTCATCACTTCCTGTCGGTACTGTTCTGAAAGGGAAATACCGAATAAAGAGCCACCTTTCGTCGGGTGGCTTCGGGAAGACGTATCTTGCCGAATATGGTTCGCGCAATACGAAGGTCGCCATCAAGGAGTTTTTTATGAACACGGCAAATCAGCGTGAGGCAGACGGTGTGACTGTGAGCGTTGACAAGACTAAGGATAATGCTGATGCTTTTGACTCCCAGCTTGCGAAATTCAAGAAGGAGTATGAACGCCTCAAACTGATTAACAATGTTCATGTGGTGAAAGTGCATGAGTGTTTCGAGGAGAACGGCACCGCTTACTACGTGATGGACTTTGTGGAAGGTGATGACTTGAAGGGAAGACTGAAACAACGGGGAACACCGTATGCAGAGAAAACGGTACTGGGGTATCTAGGGTCTGCTAATTAACTCCGAGTGCGCAAACTTGTGGAGCGATAAAAATGTCC
>CAVKZC010000174.1:0-7307 GCA_963660455.1 Sphaerochaetaceae bacterium
CCCAGGGTGTTGCCCTGGGCTAGGCGCTTCTGCCCTTTCAGGGCGTGTGGGGAAAAGCTATTGAATTCTTCACTCTTCGTTGGCTTTCCCTTCGGCCGCCGAGCGTTGCTTCTTCAGTCTTTACTTTTTCCTATTGTGTACTCCCTCCACATAGTTGACGAATGCCTGGTTGCACAGCTTGGTGCCGCCCGGTGTGGGATAATGGCCTGTGAAGTACCAGTCGCCCTTGTGGTTAGGTATTGCCTCATGCAGTCCCTCGATGCTCTGGAACACGAGTTGGATAGGTGTGGTCATGCCCTCAGGACGAAGCATCTCTACAATCTTCTCGTTGATTTCCTCGATGGTAAAAGGCTCATAGATGGCACGCACAGGGTTGGTCTGCTGCTCCTTGGGTTTGGCAAGTTCGACCTTGCAAGCCTCGTAGGTCTCCTCGATGAGGTTCACCATGTTGCGCTCCTTCAAGAGTTCGATGGCTGCGCGGAACACACAGAACTCCTCCAGGCGAGCCATATCGATGCCATAGTAGTCGGGATAACGAATCTGAGGCGCACTCGACACGATGACAATCTTCTTGGGATGCAGACGGTCGAGGATGCGCAAGATACTCTCCTTCAGTGTGGTACCACGCACAATACTATCGTCGATAATCACGAGGTTGTCCACGTTGGGCTCTATGCTTCCGTAGGTCACATCGTACACGTGGCTCGCCAAGTCGTTGCGGCTGTTGCCCTCGGTAATAAAGGTGCGGAGCTTGATATCCTTCCAGGCAATCTTCTCAGAACGCACATAGTCGCCGAGGATATCCTGCAATTCTTCCTTGCTCGGAACATGACCGAGATTGGCAATGCGCTCTATCTTGGTATCGTTGAGATACTGCTTGAAACCGCTCAGCATACCATAATAAGCCACCTCGGCAGTGTTTGGGATATAGCTGAACACGGTGTGGTCTACATCATTGTCGATAGCCTTGAGGATGGGCTGCGTAAGTTGCTCGCCCAGTTGCTTGCGCTCCTTATAAATATCCTTGTCAGAACCACGGCTGAAGTAGATACGCTCGAAAGAGCAGGCAGAGTCACCCTTCTGTTCGAGGATACGCTCGATGCTGCACTCGCCGTTCTTCTTCACCAAGAGGGCGGTACCGGGCATCAACTCATTGATTTCCTCAGCTTCCAGGTCGAAGGTAGTCTGGAGCACAGGGCGCTCACTGGCCAGCACGACGATTTCATCGTTCTTGTAATAGAAAGCAGGCCGAATGCCCCAGGGGTCGCGCATGGAGAACATCTCTCCGGATCCCGTAATGCCGCAAACCACATAACCTCCATCAAAATCGGCCATGGTGGTCTTCAGCACATTGCTCATCTTCACGTGGTCTTCGATATAGTTTGTCACGTCGAGATTTTCCATCTCCATCGCCTTTGCAGCCACGAAGTTACGCTCCACCTCACGGTCCAGACGGTGCCCCATCAGTTCGAGCATGATGTAAGTGTCGCTATAGATGCGCGGACTCTGGCCTTTCTCGGTCAGTTCCTCGAAGATTTCCTCCACGTTGGTCATATTGAAGTTGCCGCACATGCAAAGGTTCTTTGCCTTCCAGTTGTTGCGGCGCAGGAAAGGATGCACATACTGTATGCCACTCTTGCCCGTGGTGCTATAGCGCAGGTGTCCCATGTAAAGTTCGCCGGCAAAAGGCAGTTCTTCCTTGGCAAACTTGGCATCAGCGAGTTGCCCGGGAGTCAAGTCCTTGAAGTTGGCGTTGGCCTTGCCGAAAATCTCGGTCACGGCATTCTTGCCCTCAGCACGCTCACGGAACATATACTCATGTCCCGGTTTGCCTCCGAGTTTCACACAAGCCATGCCGGCACCTTCCTGCCCACGGTTGTGCTGCTTCTCCATCATCAGATAGAGCTTGTTGAGCGCGTACATCCAGGTACCGTACTTCTGCTGGTAATACTCCAGTGGCTTGAGAAGGCGAATCATCGCCACGCCACACTCATGCTTCAATGGTTCCATTCTCTCTATTTTCCTTTTATGTAATTGTAAAATTTGAATCTGCAGTTTATGCTTGAATCCCAAAAAAAGGGAATCGTCAAGAAATGGCGAATCCCTTTTTCAATATCATTCAACGGTAACTGACTTCGCCAAGTTTCTTGGTTGGTCAACATCTTTTCCTTTGCATACGGCGACATGATAGGCCAGAAGCTGTAACGGTATAGTGGCCAACAATGGTTCCAGGCACTCCAGCGTGTCGGGAAGTTCTATCACCTCGTCTGCTATCTTGGCAATGGTCTCGTCGCCCTTTGTCACAATGGCAATTACCCTACCCTTGCGTGCCTTTACCTCCTGAATATTGGAGAGCACTTTCTCGTACATGGGGTTGTGTGTGGCAATGACCACCACAGGCATATCGCTGTCGATAAGGGCGATAGGGCCATGCTTCATCTCAGCCGCCGGATAACCCTCGGCATGGATGTAGCTAATCTCCTTCAGTTTCAAAGCGCCTTCGAGGGCAACGGGATAGCTGAAGCCGCGTCCCAGATAGATGAAATTGCGGGCATAAGTGAACGAACGGCTCAGGTCGGCAATCTTGTTGTTGAGCTGCAGCACCTCCTTCATCTTCTCGGGGATGCTCCACAACTGCTCAGTGATGTCCTGGTAATCGGCATCGGCAATGGTGCCCTTCTCGCGTCCTATGGCAAGGGCGAGGAGCACGAGCACAGTCACCTGTCCGGTAAACGCCTTGGTAGAGGCGACACCTATCTCCGGCCCCACGTGGATGTAGGTACCGGTATCAGTGGCACGTGCAATGCTGCTGCCTATGGAGTTACAGATGCCATAGATGAAAGCGCCTTTGTCCTTGGCCAGTTTGATGGCAGCCAAGGTATCGGCGGTCTCTCCACTCTGCGAAATGGCAATCACCACGTCGTCTTTCGTCACCACGGGGTTGCGGTAACGGAACTCGGATGCATACTCCACCTCGACGGGTACACGGCAGTAGTTTTCTATCAGCTGCTTGCCGATGAGTCCTGCGTGCCATGATGTTCCGCAAGCCACGATAATGAATCGCTTGGCATTCAGAAGAGCCTGACGATGATCGGTAATGGAACTGAGCACCACGCCCATCTCCGTTTCCTTCTTACAAGTACTGTCGCCTCCGTCTGTCATCACACGTGTCTCTACCGTGCGGTTTACCACACGTCCACGCATACAGTTGCGGAGACATTCGGGCTGTTCGAAGATCTCCTTCAGCATGAAGTGAGGGAATCCGCCCTTCTCTATCTGACCGAGGTCGATGTCTACCGTCTGCACCTCGGGCTTGAGTTTCACGTTCTGGATATTCACCACCTGCAGAGGCTCTCCAAGGCGCATCACCGCAATGTTGCCGTCCTCCAGATAGACCACCTGGTCAGTGTATTCGATAATGGGACTTGCGTCAGAACCCAGATAGAACTCACCTTCCTTGCCGATGCCCACCACCAGCGGACTCTGCTTGCGGGCAGCCACAATCTGGTTGGGCTGACGCTTGTCGAGGATGGCAATGGCATAAGCTCCTATCACCTGGCGCAACGCCACCTGTACGGCAGTAAGGAGATCGAGGTCTTTCTTTATCTGGATGTATTCTATCAGTTGCACCAGCACCTCCGTGTCAGTTTCGCTCTTGAAGGTAACACCTTTAGCCATCAAGTTCTTCTTGATGTCAGCATAGTTCTCGATGATGCCGTTGTGGATGATGGCCAGGTTCTTGGACGTGGAATAATGAGGGTGAGCATTCACCGATGACGGTTCGCCGTGGGTGGCCCAACGAGTATGGGCAATGCCTACGTTACCGCTTATGTCCTTGTCAGAGCAGAAGGCTTCGAGGTCGGCCACCTTACCCTTTGTCTTGTAAACATTCAAGTCACCCGCCTGGCTGATGAGTGCCACGCCAGCCGAGTCGTAACCACGGTATTCAAGACGTTTCAGACCCTTGATAAGTGCAGGGAAAGCCTGCCCATTTCCTAAATATCCTACAATGCCACACATATCTATGTTATAGTAAATCTACAAGTGTTTGTTCGTAAAAAATTATTTGGTGAAGCTGACAATGAGTGTCGCAAGCGAAATGATGGACGATGTCAGACCAATCCAGAACGTAACAGAATTGCTCAGACCTGCCGTACCCTTCTTGGCTCCGTTCGGCTCGACGTACACGATGTCGTTCTGCTGGAGATAGAAGTAGGGCGAGTTGAACACATTGGCATCCGTCAAGTCGAGGCGGTGTACCGACTTCTTGCCAGTAGCGTCCTCGCGTATCAGCATGATGTTCTTGCGCTTGCCCTGCAGACCGAGGTCACCGCTCTGTGCCAGAGCCTCGACGATACTCATCTTCTCGTTGGGGACGGTGACAACACCGGGGCTGCCTACCTCGCCCGTCACCACGACACGAAAGCTGGCCATGCGCACTGATACCAGAGGATGCTCAGAGGCAGCCAGATACGGACGTATCTTCTCTCTTACCAAGTCTTCGCATTCGCGCGAGGTGAGTCCGAGCACATGCAGCTTACCGATAACGGGGAAATCGATGTTTCCTTCATTGTCTACCAGGTAATACTGCTGGTTCTGGTTCTGAGACGAGCCCATCGAACTGGAGTAAAGATTGAAGGGCTTGGAAGCCTCCTCGTTGGTGGCCTTTACGATGATGGACAACTGATCCTTTGCCATGATGCGTGCATCATAGAGCATGCGCGATGCAGATAGGTTCAGGGTGTCGATGTTCTGGAAATATGCCACCTGCTTGGAAGCACATCCCGAGAAAGCCAAGACTGCAGCCAAGACCACAATCCATGATAATGCTAATTTCTTCATAGAAAACAGCTGTTTTGTAATATTGGGTGCAAATATAGTGCATTTTTGCGAATATGGCAAATCTTTCCGCAACATTTTGCACCCTTATTGTCATTTGTCGTCGATACCGTTGGAAGGAAGATTGAAACTGTAGCTGTTGTCAAATATCTTCTGCACTTTGTTGATTTCCACGAAAGTAGTGCCGCCACCTTCGCCGAAGCTTCCGCTAAGGTAGGCTATCTTGTCTTCGGCATCAAGGTAACCCTTTTGCCTCAACATGCGGACAGCAGCCGTAAACATGGCCTTGGTGGAAATCTGGTCCTTCTGGTAGATGGGGATGACACCGTAGCTCAGGTTGAGCCAGCGCTGCAGCTTCTCCTTATAGCAAATGGCAAGCACGGGGTTGGGACCGCGGAAAGCAGCCAAGTCCCTGGCCGTCTGACCAGTCTCGCCATCAGTGATGATACCCTTTACACCCAACTGCTTGGTAGCCTCGATGGCAGCATGCGCCAAGAAGAGTTTCTGTGTGATTTCGCCACCCTCGATGGGGTCGATATCGTTGAGCGGCGACTTGTCCTGCTCTGCCTGTTCGGCAATGCGCGCCATGGTCTGCACGGCCTCTACGGGATACTTGCCGCTGGCGGTCTCGCCACTCAGCATCAGCGCATCGGTACGGTAGAAGATGGCATTGGCGATGTCGGTCACCTCGGCACGTGTAGGACGGGGGTTCTTGATCATGGTGTGGAGCATCTGCGTGGCGACGATGACCGGCTTGCGAGCCTTCACGCACTTGGCGATGATGCGGCGCTGTATGCCCGGTATCTTCTCTATGGGCACCTCTATACCGAGGTCGCCGCGGGCCACCATGATGCCGTAGGAGGCGTCAATAATCTCGTCGATGTTGTCCACACCCTCCTGGTTCTCTATTTTCGAGATAATCTTGATGTCACTGCCGTGCTCGTCCAGTATGTCCTGCACGGCCTTCACATCGGCAGCATTGCGCACGAAAGAATGGGCTATGAAGTCGATGTCTAGTTCTATGGCAAGCTGGATATTCTTCTTGTCCTTCTCGGTAAGTGCAGGAAGGTCAATGTGTTCGCCGGGTACGTTCACGCTTTTGTGCGCCCCGAGCACACCCTCGTTCTGCACCTCTGCCACGAGCATGGGGCCGTTGCTCTCGATTACCTTCATGTCAAGTTCGCCGTCGTCGAAGAGTAGGTCGTCGCCCACCTTCACATCGGCAGCAATGTCGGGGTAACTCAGGTTGAGGATATCGTGTGAAGACTCCATCTCGGGACGGCCGAAAATCTTCACCACGTCACCTATATTATAATGTATAGGCTCCTTTACGTCGGTGGTACGCACCTCGGGGCCCTTGGTGTCTATCATGATACCGATATGCGGCGACACAGCCCTGACGTTTCGCACGATGGTACGGATGCCCTCCTCGGTGGCGTGCGCCGTATTCATACGCACAACATTCATACCTGCGAAAAAGAGTTTGCGGATAAACTCCTGGTCGCAACGACGGTCACTTATCGAAGCTACGATTTTAGTCTGTTTCATAACCTTATTACCTTGTTTCCTTAATTTTCGTGCAAAGTTACAAAGTTTTTTCGTAAATGAAGAAGAGTGTGTTTATAATATTTCTCCAAAAACAACAAAATCCGGCATGCGGTGTTTCCACATGCCGGAGAAAAAGCTGTGCGTTGCCGCATCAGATGTCAAGGTCGGGCGCCTTTTCGGCTCCCTCTGCGGCTTCGAATTTGGGCATTTTCTCAAAGCCGAACATACCTGCCACGAGGGCATTGGGCATGCGCCTGATGGTCTGGTTGTACGACTGCACCGCCTCGTTGTACTTGCGGCGCGCCTCGCCTATCCTGTTTTCCGTGCCTTCCTCCTGCACCTGCAAAGACTTGAAATTCTCGCTTGCCTTGAGTTCGGGATACTTTTCGGCCACCACCATCAACTTGGAGAATGCGGAGGCCAGTTCGCCCTGCGCTGCCGTATACTGCTTCAGTTTCTCGGCCGTCAGGTTGTCGGCATCGAGCTTTACCTGTCCTACGGACGCACGCGCCTTGGTCACTTCCTCGAATGTCTCCTTTTCATGCTTGGCATAGGCTTTGACGATCTTGGCCAACTGCGGCATCATGTCTGCCCTGCGCTGATACTGCGCCTGCACATTGGCCAGTTCGGTGGTGGCCTGCTCCTGTTGACTTACCATGCCGTTGTAACTGCTGAAAAGCCAGAGCACCAGCACTACGACAATGGCCAATACGATCCATAAAGTTTTGTTCTTCTTCATAATTGTATTTCTATTTTGTAAATTGATATTTTAGTGATGTGCAACCGCGCTTTTAGTGATGATAAAAAATAACTTGGTACAGTTTGCGTCCCTTTTGCTCAGAGCGCCCTGAAAGGGCAACCTGCGTATAGCCCAGGGCAACGCCCTGGGTATACGAGGGGTTAACGTGCGCCCTGTAAGG
>CAVKZC010000175.1:0-7243 GCA_963660455.1 Sphaerochaetaceae bacterium
AGCTTTGCAAATGAAATCGTAATTTTGGTACAACATGGCAGATACAAGCAATAAGGTTTACCGCAAGCGCATCCCTTACGGCATGATGAACTTTGAGGATGTAAGAAAGGAAGGGTGCTATTATGTAGACAAAACTCCTTTTATAGAAAAGGTAGAGGCATCCAACATGTTTTTCTTCTATATCCGCCCTCGCCGTTTCGGCAAGAGCCTCACCCTCTCCATGCTCCAAAATTACTATGACGCAAACAAGAAGGCACAGTTCGAGCAACTCTTTGGTGAGCTATACATCGGCAAGAACCCCACGCCGGAGCGTAACAAATACCTGGTATTGAGGCTTGATTTCTCGGCAGTGGCCGCAGGCATTGATGATTATAAGGATGGATTGGACATCAACTGCAATATCTCCTATAATTCTTTCTGTGACACCTATCAATCAGTCTTGCCTAAAAATGTCAAGGAGGAGATGAATAAGTTGGAAGGATGCGTTTCACAACTGCTCTATTTATGCAACGAATGCAACAAAGCAGGCCAGCAAATCTATCTCTTCATCGACGAGTACGACCATTTCACCAACAAGATTCTCGGCGAGCCTCAGCACATGTCCAGTTATCGCAAACAGACTCATGGCGAGGGCTATCTCCGTCTCTTCTTCGATGCGGTGAAGTCGGCCACGGCAACTTCCTTGAAGCGAGTGTTCGTCACAGGTGTGAGCCCTGTGACAATGGATGACCTCACGAGCGGTTTCAACATCGGAACCAACTACTCATTGAGTGCCGAGTTCAATGAGATGACGGGCTTTACGGAGGAGGAAGTACGCGCCATGCTGACGTATTACTCTACCGTCTGTCCTTTCCACCATTCAGTAGATGAGCTCATCAAGGCCATGAAACCTTACTATGACAATTACTGTTTTGCTCTCAAAAGCTACGGCAGAGTTACGATGTACAACTCGGTGATGGTGCTGTTTTTCATCGACCAATACATCAGCAATGATTGCGAAATCCCCACAGACATGATCGAGGAGAACATCCGCATAGACTACAACAAGCTTCGCATGCTTATCCGCCACGACAAAGAGTTTGCCAACGATGCCAGCATCATCCAGCGTCTTGTGACACAAGGTTTCGTCACGGGTACTCTGAAAAAGGGGTTCCCTGCCGAGAGCATCAACGATCCAGACAACTTCATCAGCCTGCTCTTCTACTTCGGCATGATCACCATCGCAGGTACCTATCGGGGCAAGACCAAGTTTGTGATTCCCAATGAGGTGGTACGCGAGCAGATCTACGCCTACCTGTTGAGCACCTACAAGGAGAACGAACTTACCTACGACACATACGAGAAAAGCGAACTGGAGAGTGGCCTGGCATACGACGGCGACTACAAGTCGTACTTCGGCTACATTGCCGACACCATCAAGCAATACTCCTCCCAGCGAGACAAGCAGAAGGGCGAATCGTATGTGCATGGCTTCACCCTTGCGATGACTTGCCAGAACATGTTCTACCGCCCCATCTCCGAATTGGACAACCAAGCCGGATATGCAGACATCTTCCTTCGTCCACTCTTGGAAAACTATCCCGACCTAGAACATTCTTTTATCGTGGAACTGAAGTACTGCAAGGCGGACACCACAGACGAGCAGGTGGAAAAAGTAAAGGCGGATGCCATCGCACAGGTTAACCGCTATGCAGATACGGAGGTGGTACGCACGGAAGTGGGCAACACACGCCTGCACAAGCTCGTCGTAATATTCAGAAGTGTAGACATGGTGGTTTGCGAGGAAATATAATAGCCTCTGTTATTCATAGAACAGAAAAACATGCAAATAATAGAGAAATGCGTTATTGGCAAGAAGGACGATACAACTTGTGAGGACGGCGTTGTCATAACCCGAGACTTCATTGCCGTAATAGACGGGAGCACCAGCAAGACGCCCCGCCACCTTTCCCCAGACATGAAGAACGGCAGATATGCCATGCTGCTCATTTCGCAGTTTATCAGGCAAGAACTGTCTCCCGAAGCTGACATGGACAAATTCTGCCGGGACGTGACAGCCTATATAAATAAGGTGTACGTGGACGCAGGTGTAACAAAGCGCATGGAACAGCATCCGGAAGAAAGGCTGACTGCCTCTGCCGTAGTCTACAGCTGTGCAAGGCATGAGGTGTGGATGGTAGGCGACTGTCAAGCCGTCATTGCCAACAAAACCTACGAGAACGGCAAGCCTTATGAAGAAGAAATAGCAGGAAGACGTGCGGAACTGATCCGCTCCGGAATGTCACCGGCAGAAGCACGGAAAACCATAGAACCTCTGCTCGTGGACTGCATGCTCACCGGGCAGAACAAGACTTATGCCGTGATAGACGGATTCCCCATATACAAAGAAGGCGTAAAGGTAATCGCCTGTCCTAAGAGCCACGAAAGCCAAGATGAAATCATCCTGGCAAGCGACGGCTACCCCTTCCTCAAGCCAACCCTCAGAGAGAGCGAAGAGACTCTCGCCTCCCAACTTGTCCGCGACCCGCAGAACATCGGCACCTTTATTGCCACCAAGGGCATCGTGGAAGGCAACCGGAGTTTTGACGACAGGACGTACATCCGTTTCTTGCCATAACCAGACAAGAAACACACCGCCACCCCTATGCAGAAACACTATTTCAGATACTCACCGAAGTCGGTAAGGCGCATGTCGCCTTTCTTCAGGAACGTGTCGTGCATGGCAAGTGCCGCACGCATACTTTGCGGTTCATGGCCTCTCTCGGCAAACTTCAGATATTCGCGCAGCATGGGGCGATAGTCAGGATGGGCACAGTTTTCTATGATTTCCTTGGCACGGCGCAATGGTCCCTTGCCGCGAAGGTCGGCCACACCCTGTTCGGTCACGATAACATCCACGTCATGCTCTGTGCTGTCCACATGACTGCACATGGGCACAACGGCAGATATACAACCGTTCTTGGTGGTACTCTGCGTAGTGAAGATGGAAATGTAGCCATTGCGCTCATAGTCGCAGGAACCGCCGATGCCGTTCATCAGTTTACTGCCGCAGATGTGGCTGGAGTTCTCATTGCCGTAGATGTCGCACTCGATGGCGGTGTTCATGGCAATGACTCCCAAACGGCGGATAACCTCCGGCGAGTTGGATATCTCACTTGGACGGATGGTGAGGTGCTTTCTGAAATATTCTATGTCGCTGTATACCTCTTTCAACGTGTCGTTGGTAACCGTCAGCGAAGAACAGGAGGCGTCCTTGATACGCCCTTCACGCATGTATTTGACGACGGCATCCTGTACCACCTCCGTATAGACACTGAACACGGGCACGAGCGGATTCTGTCCCAAGGCTTCGAGAACCGCGTTGGATGTAACGCCGACACCACTCTGCAGGGGCAGGAACTGGGGCGGGATGTGTCCCTTCTTCAGGTCGGACACAAGAAAATCAGCCACGTTGTGCCCCATCTGCTCCGTTACGGGATCAAGGGGCTTGAAGGCGCGGGCCTCCTCGGGAATATCACACTCCACGACACCGACAATCTTTCTTGCATCTATCTCGACATACTCCTTGCCGATACGGTCGCCCACACTGCTTATGGGGATGGGCGTACGGAAAGGACATTCGCTTATCTCATACACATCGTGCAGGTATCGGGAAGCAGGACTGTGGAATTTATTCTTCTCAATAAGTACCCGCTTTGCCAAACGCACGATGGTGGGCACGATGCCTCCTGCCGAAGTAAGGAAAGCCTTGCACGTGGTATCGCCCTCCTCCAGGTCTGACACCTCTATGATGGCGAGGTCTATCTCTCCATAAAAGCCACGGCGCAGACGTTCGGCCATGTGCCCCAGGTGCATGTCCTCATAGTCTATCTCTCCCAGGTTAGTAAACGTACGGAAATCCTTGTTGGTAGAAAATGGCGCACGAAACTTGATGGCATGGGCGGCAGCCATGTCACCTTCTATACTCTGCGAAGTGGATGCTCCTGTCAAGATCCCGACCTGGAACGGTCTACCTGCCTCATGTTCTGCAACTGCCCGCTTGGACAGTTCGCGAAATGTAGCCTTGGGGACACCGTTAGGAGTAAAACCGCTCAGGCCGATATTGTCCTGGTCGTTTATCATTGCAGCCGCTTCTGCAGCAGTCAGTCTTGTATATGCCATTTTATAGTGTTGTCTTTTTTGCGGGTGCAAAGTTACACAAATCTTTTTATTTTTACTACGATTTCCCTAAGTTTATGCAAACAGCTGCTGTTCTTTATCGATTTTCCGTATATATATGCAGAACCTTCTCTCCCTGTACGTTGCTTACCACGGCAACATATTGGGAATTTGACTAAATTCTTTGGAAGTTCGGTAGGAAAAGCGTAACTTTGCACCCTAAATTGCAATTTGATAAAGATTTAATGAAGATTTTAGTGACGGGTGCGTCTGGATTTATAGGGAGCTTCATTGTGGAAGAAGCTCTTAGGCAAGGTATGGAAACTTGGGCGGCAGTGCGTCCGTCCAGTTCTAAAAAGTACCTGCAGGACAAACGCATCCATTTCATCAACCTCAACCTCAGCTCGAAGGAAGAACTGGCAACCCAGTTGGAAGGGCACGAGTTCGACTATGTGGTGCATGCTGCCGGTGCTACGAAATGCCTTCACGCAGAAGACTTCTACAAGGTGAACACAGAAGGCACCAGAAACCTCGTAGATGCCCTCATCGCCCAGAAGATGCCGCTAAAGCGCTTTGTGTTTGTCAGTTCGCTCAGCATCTTCGGTGCCATACACGAAGAACAGCCCTACCAGGAGATAGCGGAGCAGGACACCCCCAAGCCCAATACAGCCTACGGCAAGAGCAAATGGGAAGCGGAGAAATACCTCGACAGCCTCGGCATACAGTTCCCGTACATCATCCTGCGTCCTACGGGCGTATATGGCCCGCGCGAGAAGGACTACTTCCTCATGGCCAAGAGCATCAGTCAGCACATCGACTTCTCCGTGGGATACAAACGGCAGGACATCACCTTTGTCTACGTACAGGACGTGGTACAGGCCGTTTTCCTCGCACTGGAAAGGGGAAAGAACGGCAGGAAGTATTTTCTCAGCGACGGCGACGTGTACCAGTCTGCCACATTCAGCAACCTGCTCCACCACGAACTCGGGGAAAAGTGGCTCATCCGCATCAAGGCCCCTATATGGGTTCTACGGGTGATAACCTTCCTCGGCGAATACCTCGGAAGGGCCACCGGCAAAATGTCGGCGCTGAACAATGACAAATACAACATCCTGAAGCAGCGCAACTGGCGGTGCGACATAGAACCGGCCGTAGACGAACTGGGCTTTCATCCGCAATACCCTCTGGAGCGCGGCGTGAAACTCGCCGTCGAATGGTACAAAGAGAACAAATGGTTATAATGTAAAGTAATGGTCAAAGACTATTTCAAAATAGACAAAAGCCCCAAGAAGGGACTTTTCCCCATAGAGTGGGTAATGCTGGGCTATATGGCTATCACGGCAGTTATCATACTCTTCACCTATACAGAACTTGCCAACCCCGACTCGATGATATGGGGACGCATCAGAGTGCTTGCCACCACAGCTGCCATGTGGGCCGTATACCGTATGATACCCTGCCGCTTTACCAAGATGGCAAGGATACTGGCACAGATGCTGTCCCTGGCATGGTGGTACCCGGACACTTACGAGATAAACCGCATGTTCCCCAACCTCGACCACATCTTTGCCAACTGGGAACAGCAGATATTTGGCATGCAGCCTGCACTGCTGTTTGCCAAGGCTCTTCCGTGGGCTGTAGTGAGTGAACTCATGGACATGGGCTACTTCATGTATTACCCCATGATAGCGGTCGTGGCGTTCTTCTATTTCTTCTGCCGGTACAGGGAGTTCGAACGCGCCACATTCATCATCTACACCGCATTCATCATCTTCTACGTCATCTTTGTATTCGTGCCGGTCACCGGACCTACTTACTATTATGATGCCGTGGGCATAGAGTACATCGCAAAGGGCATATTCCCCGACATGGGCCACTACTTCAGCACACATACCGACTGCCTGCCGGCTCCAGGCTATACGGACGGTGTCTTCTACCAGCTTGTAGAGGATGCCAAAGCGGCAGGCGAAAGACCTACGGCGGCCTTCCCCAGTTCGCATGTGGGCATCAGTACGGTGTGCATGCTCCTGGCATGGCACTCGGGCAGCCGACGGTTGTTCTTCCTCCTCCTGCCCTTCTACACCTTCCTCTGCATGGCGACAGTCTACATTCAGGCGCACTATCTTATAGACGCCGTGGCCGGACTGGCAAGCGGGGCACTGATATACTATGGCTTGCTTCTTGCCTCGAAAGACATGCCGGAAGCATCCAAATAGAGAAAACAACAACTGCAAGACCAAATAAATTAGAATTCATATAGAACAATGAAGAAACTGTTTATTGAAACTTACGGCTGCCAAATGAATGTGGCAGACAGCGAGGTCGTGGCAAGTGTCATGGGTATGGCAGGCTACGAGATGTGTGAAAACGAAGACGATGCAGACGCCATCTTCCTCAACACGTGCAGTGTGAGAGAGAATGCCGAGAACAAGATTTACCATCGGCTGGACACCCTGCACGCCGAGCAGAAGAGAGGACGGAAGGTTATCCTCGGCGTACTGGGTTGTATGGCGGAACGGGTAAAGGACGACCTCATCCAGAACCACTATGCCAACCTGGTGTGTGGACCCGACAGCTATCTTAACCTGCCTGACATGATAGCGCAGTGCGAAAACGGCAACAACGCCATGAACATCGAGTTGTCCAAGACCGAGACCTACCGCGACATCGTGCCCCAGCGCATCGGCGGCAACAGGGTGAGCGGTTTTGTGAGCATCATGCGCGGCTGCAACAACTTCTGCCACTACTGCATCGTACCCTATACACGTGGCCGTGAGCGCAGCCGCGATGCGGAAAGCATACTGAGAGAGGTACGCGACCTGCACGACCGCGGTTTCAAGGAGGTGACCCTGTTGGGACAAAACGTAAACAGTTACGGCCTTTCTCCTTCGGGAAAGAGGGAAGAGGGGAGTGTCTCCTTTGCCCAACTGCTCAGGATGGTGGCCGAGGCTGTTCCCGACATGCGCGTACGCTTCACCACCTCCAATCCCGAAGACATGACGGAGGATATCCTCCACGCCATTGCCGACGAGCCCAACCTCTGCAACCACATCCATTTCCCGGCACAGAGCGGAAGCAACAAGAT
>CAVKZC010000176.1:0-7217 GCA_963660455.1 Sphaerochaetaceae bacterium
CAACGCCCTGGGTAAGCAAAGGGTTAACGTGCGCCCTGTAAGGGCAAAAGCGCTACCATGCGCAAGAGTTTTATAGCGCTTTTGCCCTTACAGGGCGACATTCTCCCTTCCATCATAACCCAGGGTGATACCCTGGGCTAGGCGCTTCTGCCCTTTCAGGGCGTGCAGGGGAAATGTACCAACTTATTTTTTTTTACGATAAATTAGTCTTGGTAATAGACACGCTTTACGCGGTTGCTTATGGTAGTGAGCACCTCGTAGGGTATGGTATCGAGGACATCGCTCAAGTACTGTACAGGCAGGTGTTCACCGAAGATTTCCACGGAGTCACCCTCCTTGCAGTCTATATCCGTAACATCTATCATGGCGACATCCATACAGATGTTGCCCACATAGGGTGCTTTCTGTCCATTGACGAGGCAGTAAGCATGGCGATTACCGAGATGCCGGTTCAGACCGTCGGCATAACCTATAGGTATGGCGGCAATGATGCTGTCGCGGTCAAGTATGGTGCGGCGGCTGTATCCCACGCTTTCTCCAGCCCTGACGGCATGCATCTGCAGGATGGTAGTCTTCAGTGTGCTCACACAGTTGATGGTGGCATTGTCTATCGGGTTGATGCCGTAAAGACCCAGTCCGAGGCGGCACATGTCCAAGTGTCTATCGGGGAAGTGCTCGATGCCAGCCGAATTGCAGATATGCCGGAGTATCTTGTGGTCGAAGGCTGCCTGTAGCTGTCGACTTCCTTTGTCGAAGAGTTCGAACTGACGGGCTGAGAAAGCGTCGAAGTCTGGGCTGTCGCTACCCACGAAGTGGGAGAAGACGCTACGGGGAATAATGGCGTTCTGGTGCTTGAGGCGTGCCACGAGTTCTTCCATATCGTTCTCGGGATCGAAGCCGAGCCTGCGCATGCCGGTATCCAGTTTGACATGTACGGGGAAGCCTGTGATACCCTCCTTCTCAGCAGCCTTTACGAGTGCATCGAGCAGTCGGAAGGAATACACCTCCGGTTCGAGGTCGTAGTCGAACATGGTCTTGAAGGCGGTCATCTCGGGGTTCATGATCATGATGTTGCTGGTGATGCCGTTCTTGCGCAACGTAACGCCTTCGTCTGCCACCGCCACCGCTAGATAGTCCACGCGGTGATCCTGCAGCGTCTTGGCTATCTCCACGGCTCCTGCTCCGTACCCGTCGGCCTTGATCATACATACGAGTTTGGTGTCGGGCTTCATGAACGAGCGGTAGTAGTTGAGGTTGGCCACCACGGCGTTGAGGTTCACCTCGAGGGTTGTCTCGTGTACCTTCTGCACAAGGAGTTCGGTGAGCTGGTCAAAACCGAACTGGCGTGCGCCCTTGAGCAGGATAACCTCGTCGCGCAGCGAGAGGAACACCTCACTGCCTATGAAATCTTCCACCGTTTCGAAAAAGAACTTTTCGGATATCTGTATGGCATCCTTCTGTGCGCATAGCTGCGGACCTATACCAATAAACTTCACCACACCGCGCTTGCGGCACAAGTCGCTCACCTCCTTGTAGAGTGACGCGGGCTGTTCACCGCTCTGGAAGATATCGCTCAGAATGAGCGTATGGCGACGGCCCTTATGGTCGGGGCGGCGACTCATGAAGTCGAGGGCAATGTCGAGCGAGTTGATGTCGGAGTTGTAGCTGTCATTGATGAGCGTGCAGCCGTGCTGTCCTTCCTTCACCTCGAGGCGCATGGCCACGGGCTCGAGGAGTGCCATGCGCTTGTCTATAGCCTCGGCATCCAGTCCGAGTCTGCGTGCCACGACGGCACACACGATGGAGTTCTGTATAGAGGCATGGTCGATGAAAGGTATAGAGTAGCTGTCTTCTTCTCCTTTATATATATAGGTAACGATGGTGATGTCACCCTTCTTCTCTACATTCTTCACGAAGAAAGGCGCCCCGGTGTCCTTCATAGACCAGTAGAGTTTCTCGCCCTTGAAGTCAGTGTACTCTGCCACTACCCTGCTCACCGTTTCGTCGTCTCCGTTGTAAACAATGGTCTCAGCATCATGGAAGAGGACGAGTTTCTCGCGACATTTCTCCTCCAGCGAACTGAAGTTTTCCTGGTGTGCGGCACCAAGACAGGTGAGCACGGCGACGGTGGGCTGTATGATATCGCGCAGGGCAAGCATCTCACCGGGCTGACTGATACCCGCCTCGAACACACCCACCTGTGTCTGTTCGTTCATCAGCCATACGGAGAGGGGCACACCTATCTGTGAGTTGTAGCTACGCGGACTGCGTGTAACGAACATAGTGGGCGAGAGCAACTGGTGCAGCCACTCCTTGACCATGGTCTTTCCGTTGGAGCCTGTTATGCCGACAATGGGGATATTGAATTCGTCGCGGTGGCGTTCTGCCAGTCGCTGCAGGGCCTCCAGCGTGTTGACTACCTTCAGGAAGTTGGCTTCCGGGTAGTCGGACGCATATCCCTTGGGCACCTGCGCCACCACAAAGTTTCTTACACCTCTACGGTACAGTTCCGGAATGTAGTTGTGACCGTCATTGCGCTCCGACTTGAGTGCGAAAAAGAGTGTTTCTTCGGGGAAGCAGAGCGAACGGCTGTCAGTAAGTATGAAGCCGATGTTGGAATCTCTGTCTCCATAGCGACGCGCACCTATCAGTGTGGTTACCTTTTCGATAGTATAAGTCATATCTTGTTCTTTTAAGGCGAAGCCTGACAAGGCACCGTCTTTAGTTTTTAGTTCTTTGTCTGAAGGGCATCAGCGCAGGTTGTACTTCGCTTCAAAGGCTTTCTCCATCTCCCGGGCACGGGCGAGGAACTGCCGGTACTCTTCGGCGTCGGGGTTGAAGGGTTTGTGCCCCAGAGCTTCCCTGATGGGTTTCCATTCTGCCAGGAAGCGTTCCGTCTCCTTACCGAAGTAGGCTGTACTGAACTTTTCCCATATATACTCCACAGCCTGGTCGGATGGATGGAGCATGTCTTCCTTGTAGAACCGGTAGTCGCGCAGTTCGTCTTCCACGATTTCATAGGCGGGGAAATAGTCCACCAAGCCGGGGAACTCCTTTGCCAACCGGTCGGCGGCAAGCAAGAGGGTCGCCTTGGAGAGCTTGCTGCCGTGGTAGCCATATTTGGCGTAGCGGATGGGGCTGACCGTCACGATGACGTGTTTGCCACCTCTGTCGATGATGCACCGCACAGCCTTGGCGAGGTTTGCCGCACACTCGTCTACCGTCAGCTCGCGTTCCTCGAAGAGGCGTTGCGGTCTCTTACGGCAGTTGTCCACCACCTCGCCTGTCTCCTTCAGCACGTAGACGTGGTTGGTACCGAGGGTGAACACCGCCACGTCTGCCTCACCTTCCCAGCGTTCTGCCGTGTGCAGTATGCTCACAGGGTTGTACATCACACCGAAGGGGTTTACCGTGGCACGGAAACGGTTTTCCACGAACCGTCTGCCCAGGTTGTCGGCAAAGCAGCTCCCCACAAAGAGCATCCTGTCTGCGGGGAGTATCTCCCATGCGGCCTTGCTTACCGTTACTTCTGTACGGAACTGCATGTCTCCTTCTTCTTTCTTCTCTCCATGTATACGCCTGCCACCACAAGCAACAGCAGCACTACGTATCCGGCATAGGCCACGCTCTCGGTCTTCTGCAGCGAAGCGGGATGGAAGTCGAGCACCACCTTGTGGCTACCGGGTTTCACGCTGAGGGCGCGCAGTATGTAGTCTACCCTACCCAGTTCTGCCGGCTGTCCGTCGACGGTGGCGGTCCACCCGGGATAGTATATCTCCGAGAATACGATGACACCGCCCTTGCTCGACTTCACCTCGTAGGTAAGGTTGTTGGGCTTGTACTGTATCATCTTCACGATAGAGGTATCGTCCTGGGGCACGCTCTCGCCAAGCTGTTCCTTGAACTTAGCATCGGCCACAGCCTCATGGCGCAGGTTGAGCTTGCCCACCCTGTCTATCTCCTCATTGGCATTGGCAGCATAGTTCACCTTGTCTACAAACCATGCATTGCCGTAGGCATAGGGGTTCTTCACCGGCACAGTCTGACCGCCCTGCAGCGGCATGATGAAGTACTTGGTGTTGAGCATATTCAGCACAGGGAAGATACTGTCGCCGTTGACGCGAGTCATGTCACCTCCAGCTTGCGAAACAGCACTCCATACCTTGTTCTTCTCATTATTTATATAGGCATCTATCATTTCCTGATAGCGGCGCAACTTAGCTGCGCTATATCCGCCTATGCTCTTGTGGTAGTAGGATGTCTCGTTCTCGTTGAAGGTATTGGTAGAGAGGTTGAGCACACGGTAGTCGAGTGCCTTGTCGGCAAGGATTATCTTGTCGGTCTCGGTCATCTGCTGCGGTGTCTCCCTTACCATCTCGTCAACGAACATGCCGTCATTCAGATAGCGCTTGTTGACAAGCCACATGTCCACGAGACAGAGTACAGCGATGGCGGCTATCATGTATTCCGCACCGAGCTTTCTGAACTTGTAGAGCAACAGGAAGGCAAAACCGATGAGGATAATCCAGAACGAACGCCAGCAGTCGGCAGTGAAGACGGCCTTGCGCATATCGGTAAGGTTGCTGATGATGGGGCCCTGGTATTCGGCAGGCAACTGCTGCAGAGCCTGCATCTCACCATGCGAAACGAAGTCGGAGAAGAACACGCCGGGCATCAGGGCAAACAGCAGGCACAAGCCAGCCGTTATAGCAAAACTGGCATAGACAAACTTGGCCTTGCGGCTGAGCACGTCCGGTTCGTCTACTATCCGCTTCAGAGCCATAGCTGCCATCAACGGCATGGTAAACTCAGCGATGACAAGAATGGAAGCCACGGTACGGAACTTGGCGTACATCGGCACATAGTCGATGAAGAAATCGGTAAAGGGCATGAAGTTCTTACCCCAGGAGAGCAGGATGCTCAGTATGGTGGCAGCAAGCAATGCCCACTTCATGGGTCCTTTGACGATAAAGATTCCCAGCACAAAGAGCATGCAGACGAATGCGCCCACATAGACAGGTCCGCTCGTTCCGGGTTGCTCACCCCAATACTGTCCCAACTGCTGGTATATCTGCACAAAGTTGGGGTCGGCCTTCTCCATGGCTTTCTCGTTCTGCGACAGGGGCACGGAGGCTCCACCCTTAGCATTGGGCACTAAAAGCGTCCATGTCTCGTCGATGCCATAGCTCCACTGCGTGATGTAGTCGCGGTCCAGACCGCTGTTGGTCTGGTTGGCAGCATCCTTCTTCACCAGTTCACTCTTGCCTCGCATACTCTCCTGTCCGTACTGCCATGTGTGATAGAGTGTGGAGAGGTTGAGACAGATACCGATGGCAGCACCAGCGATGCAGGCAAGGGTGGCCTTGCCAAAGCGCGCCATCTCTTTCTTGCGTATGGCGTCTACGAGCCATGCCAGCACCATGAAGAAGATGATGAAGAGGTAATAATAGGTCATCTGCACGTGGTTGGCATTTACCTCAAACGCCGTGAATATGGCCGTCACGAGCAGTCCCCACAGGTACTTTCCGCGATAGGCGAGCACGATACCCGCTATCATGGGCGGCAGATAGGCCAGCGCCCACACCTTCCAGATGTGTCCGGCGGCAATGATGATAAAGAAGTAGGACGAGAAGGCCCAGATGACTGAGCCTAGCGCCGCAAGCGACTGACGGAAGTCGAATGCCCGCAGGAGGATATAGAATCCCAGAAGGTAGACAAAGACAAGCCACACATTCTCGGGCAACCAGAGGTGATAGAGGTTGGTGGCCTGCTTCAGCACGGCACCGCTCTTGTAGGAGGGCGCAAGCTGATAGGTGGGCATACCGCCGAAGAGGGAATTGGTCCAGCGGGTGTCCTCGCCGGTTTTCTCCATAAACTCTTTCCTCTCCTGTCCTGCTCCCACTCCGGCCGACGCATCATGACGGTACAGGATGCGCCCGTCTATGTCGGCAGGCATGAAGTATACAAACGAGATGGCAGCAAACAGCACTACCATCACGATATCCAAAAGGTACTTCTTCAGATAATTCATTGACTTTTATAAACGTTTATATTTGTTGTTGCAAAGGTAGTGCTATTTTCTGACTTGACGAAGAAAAAGCATCGTATTTTTATCCATGCGGGCACTAACTTTCTTTTTCTGGCGGTTTTCCCTCATTGGTTTAGGGGTTCCCCCAGGGGCGTTTAGGGATTGCCCAGAATGCGCATCGGGAACTAATGTGTACCTTTGCACCGTTACAAAAAGTATTCACAAAAACATCACGAACATGAAAAGAACCGCATTATCCATAATGGCTGCCGTGCTTGTATCGGCATCCGCCACCGCACAGAATTACCAGCAGAGCCGTTACTACAACCCGCGCACGGGCCGTCTCGAATACAACCAGCGACAGGACGGGCCGTACCGCGGAGCCCCCCGGCGCGACACTCCTACCTCCGACGCTTACTTCGGACTGCGCATCGGTCCCTCTTTCTCCTTTGTCAGTTCGGACGATTCCAACCTGAACGGCGGCAACTGGAAGACTGGACTCAACGTAGGTATGGTGGCTGGCATCCCCCTATCCTACTCACAGCCGCTCTATCTGGAACCGGGAATCTTTTACACCGAGAAGGGCGGGAAGAAGAATTTGGAGAGCGGGAAGAAGATGACTTACTCACTCAACTACATCGAGATTCCGGTAGTACTGAAATACAAGTACAACGTCACTCCTTCCTTCTCCATCCAGCCTGAGCTGGGCGGCTATTTTGCCGTGGGCGTGAGCGGCAAGACCAAGAATTTCCAAGAGCGCGAGGCTGTAGACTCCTTCTCTGACACGATGTTCAAGCGCACGGACGGCGGACTGCGCATCGGATGCGGTGCAGCGTACGACCTGTTCTACTGCGAGCTGGTCTACGACCTCGGTTTGGCCAACATCTGCCACGATACCTTTGACACGTCACACAACGGCAACCTGCAACTGAACGTAGGTGTCAACTTTTAGCCGCTAAGGCATATACTGCATTACAAAAGAGTTACTGCCATCGCAAGTGAAAAAAATGCGATGGCAGTAATCTTTTCTCACCATTAGCCTCTATCGATATTGGATAAGGATCCTGTAAAAAACCACAGCAAGGGCGAGGACTATGATAGTAATGGCAACAGTCCCCATGCTGACAAGGCGAGGAGGTTCTTTACCAATCACGTTTCTTACCTTCTCGCTTCTCAACTCTATGTTATC
>CAVKZC010000177.1:0-7195 GCA_963660455.1 Sphaerochaetaceae bacterium
AGGCTGCCAACGGCTACACGGAGTATCTCCTCTCCAATGGCATCAAGGTGAGTGCCCGTCAGTCGGACATCGAGCCCAACCGCCTCACGATAAACATGTTTCGTCTGGGCGGACGCTCACTCTATCCCGACACGGATGCTGCCACACTGCAGTTCCTCGGTTCGGTGGTGAAGGAGAGCGGTGCTGCCGACTTCGACTTCCTCACTCTGGAGAAGAAACGCCGCGGCAAGGCGTTGCGTGTGGTTCCCTACATCGACTCAGAGGAAGAGGGCGTGAAGGGCGTGTGCGTGGCTTCCGACCTGAAGACTTGGCTCGAGATAATGTATCTCTACCTCACACAACCTCGCAAGGACAAGGCTATCTTCCTGAATATGATGGCAAAGCAGGAGTCAATGCTCAAGAACCGCAATGCCAACCCCAATGTGGCATACAACGACTCGCTGCGTTACGCTGTCTACGGCAAGAGCAAGCGCACCCAGCCGATGACTGCCGACCGACTGAAGGAGGTGGACTTTGAGCGTATGTATAAGATTTACTATGAGCGCTTCACCGACCTCTCGGGCATGAACCTCATCGTCACGGGCGACATCCGCGAAGACGACTTCGAGGACCTCTTGTGCCAGTATGTGGCAAGTCTGCCGGGCAAGAAGGGCAAGAACACCGACTACCGTCCGGGTGAGCATATCCTCGACATACAGCGCGGAGAGATTACCAACGTCTTCCACAAGGAGATGAAGACTCCTACGGCACAGACCAATATCCTCTACACAGCCTCTCTGCCTTACACTGCCGACAACGACCTGAAGCTCGACGTATTGTCGCAGATAATGCGTGCCGTATACACCGAAAAGGTGCGCGAGGAGAAAGGCGGCACTTATGGTGTGAGCGTGGGCGGACAGTTCTGGAAATATCCTTCAGAGGGTTGCTCCATGACGGTCAACTTCAAGTGCGACCCGGAGAAGTTCAGCGAGTTGCAGCCCATCATCGACGAGCAGTTGCAGCGCATGGCAGAGGAAGGTCCTACGCAGGAGCAGTTGCAGAAGGTGAAGGAATATGAGCACAAAAACTACGACCGTGCCGTACTGACAAACGGATGGTGGGAGTATGTGCGCTATCATGAACTGCGCGACGGCATCGACTTTGAGAAGGACTATATGAAGAAGGTGGACAACCTCACCACAGGCGACATCCGCGACTTCTGCAAGCAGCTCATAGCACCCAAGAACCGCATACAGGTAACAATGAAATAAGGTGGGCTTTTTTATGGAACCTACTATAAAGACAATGACAATGATGACAAATTCCATTCATTTCCCCCATTGGGGGATAAACGCGAGAGTCATGGGCATCGCCATGATCTTCGCACTCCTCTTTGCCCTGCCCGTCAAGGCTGACAACGTGATGACGAAGCAGGCTGACGGCACTTATGTGGTCAACACCACCACCATCTGCAAGGCTCGTGGCTATCGCAAGACTACTCCCGTGGAGGTGTATATCAACAAGGGCAAGGTGGTGAAGGTAGTGGCTCTGAAGAATGAGGAGACGGTGCCTTACTTCACCCGTGTGAAGGAGTCTCTGTTGCCTCTCTACAACAACCTCAAACTCTCAAAGGCCAAGAAACTGACCGAGAAGACAAAGGTTGACGGTTGCACAGGCGCCACCTTCAGCACCAAGGCAGTGCAGAAGAACATCAGTGCAGCCCTCGACTACTACGAGAAGCACAAGTAACGAAAGCGCAATAGGGATTGTTCCCTAACCGAAAAAAGGCAGAAGCACCTCCATGTGTTTCTGCCTTTTTTCGTAATAGTAAAAAATATACTGGCTTTTTGCCCTTATTTCAGTTCCTGTTTCAGTTTGTTGGCCTGCTTGGTAGCGGCAGCCTGTGCGGCGGCGTTGGCTGAGTGGGCATCCGCCTTCTTGTGGAAGCCCAGAACGCTGCCGTTGCTGTAGCGCAGGGCCAGCGAGTCGTTGTCCATGTAGACCAGCGACATGGTGTCGCGCGTAACGGGAGCCTTGGATGCCTTGTCGTCTATGTTCATGTGGCCTTTCACAAGGATGAGCTTGCCGTTGTACACATGCCATTCGGTGTATTGGGGTACAGGGGGATATTCCACCGGACTGTCGTCCTCCACCGATGTAGTCTGCATGACGTGTCCCACCGAGCGCACTTCACTCATGCGTTTCAGCGTAAAACCGTATTCGCGCGGTATCATGTAGGTTTCCACAATGCTGTCGGGCATGTTGGCCAGGATGCGTTTCTGCTGCCTCTTCGACAGGTGGCTAACGTCGCGCAGATGGGGCATGACCTGGTAGGTCCATGTGGCCTTCAGCTTGTCCAGGTCTATCACCATGTTGGCACGGTTCTTCTCGCTGCGGCTGGGCAGAATGCATATCCAGTCGCCTATCTCTATGTTGCCGAACACCTGACGGCGGCGCTGCGCATCCAGGATGTTGTACCTGACAGGGTCGCCGCCCGCGTTGGGCAACAACACTACTACGCTGTCGGTACATCCCATGCAGGCCAGACCGTAGACGGCTTTGTCGCCCTTGGCCGGTTGTGACATGCTGATGGGCATGTCTGCTGCGTTCTTTTTCGCTGGTTTGCCGCCTTTCTGGCATGCGCTAAGGGATGCCACGGCCAAAAAGGCAAGCAGTATGGTCTTCTTGTACATATTTCGTCTTTTTTGTTATTATCTGCAAAGTTACTGTTTTTTTCCGAAAAGAAGAGGATATTTGTAGGGAATGATGCTTTAAGTGCGATTTTTTTCGTACTTTTGTGGCAAACTTTCGAGAACAAAACGAAGATTATGACAACATTGTATCTCGTGCGGCATGGCGAGACCGTGGACAATGCCGCACAGGTTATGCAGGGACAGACCGGCGGCAAACTGAATGGCCGTGGCATAGCCCAGGCAGAAGAGGTGGCGCAGCGCATGGCGGCGGAACGGATAGATGTCTTTGTTTCGAGCGATTTGGAACGCAGTATGGAGACTTGCCGCATCATAGCCGGTCCGCATGGTCAGGAAATCGTGACGACTCCCTTGCTCAGGGAGCGCGACTGGGGCAGTTTTACGGGAAGGTTCATTCCCTCGTTGCCGCAGGACCCTGCCGACTGGCCCGACGACATAGAGACGCTGGAGCATATGAAGGCGAGGGCGCAGAACTTCCTGACGTGGCTCAAGGTGACTTATCCCGGCAAGGTGGTGCTTGCCGTAGGGCACGGCATCATCAACAAGGCGGTGCAGAGCGTGTACTACAAGCGCCCCATGAACGAGATACAGAAAATGGGTAATGCCGAAGTAAGAATGCTCTTAATATAAAAAGATGAAGAAAATAGCACTTATTACAGGCGCAACCAGCGGAATTGGCGAAGGGTGCGCACGCAGATTTGCCGTAGGTGGATACAATCTTATCCTGATGGGGCGAAACGTCGAGAAACTGGAGTCGCTCAAGGGCGAACTGACAGCCAAGTACGGTTGTGAGGTGTTGGCTCTCGCTTTTGACATACGCAACCGCGAGGCGGCCAAGAAGGCTGTGGACTATATTCCTGCCAGTATGCGCGCCATAGACGTGCTGGTAAACAATGCCGGACTGGCTCGTGGTCTCGACCGGGAATATGAGGGCGATATGGACGAGTGGGACCAGATGGTGGATACCAACATCAAGGGACTGCTCACCATGACACGCCTCATTGTGCCGGGCATGGTGGAGCGCAACCACGGACACGTCATCAACATCGGCAGTGTGGCTGGCGATGCCGCCTATGCCGGGGGCAATGTGTATTGCGCCACAAAGGCTGCCGTGAAGGCTCTCAGCGACGGACTGCGCATCGACGTGGCACATACGAAGGTGCGCGTCACCAACATCAAGCCCGGACTGGTGCAGACCCGTTTCTCCAATGTGCGCTTCCGCGGTGACGATGCACGTGCCGACAAGGTGTACGAAGGCATCGAACCGCTCAACGGCGACGACATTGCCGACGTGGTGTTCTATGCTGCCAGTGCTCCGGAGCATGTGCAGATAGCCGAGGTGCTGGTACTCGCTACCCACCAGGCCAACGGCACCGTGATACACCGAGAGGTGTAGGCGTGTCATGAAGCGGCACGCCTTGCCTCGCAGACGCCTTTAGAACACATCTTTATTCGAAGTCCTTGGCTTCGAGATTGACAGTGTCATCGGCAGCCTCTTCGCTGTCGGTGTGCTGTACGGAAGATATCTCTTCGGCTTTGGCCCATTTGCGCCTGTTGTTGGATACCTTCAGGGCATTGATACACTCCACTACGCCATAGACGAGCATGGCCCACCCGATGACAAGCAGCGGACTGGAGGCGATGGCCGTAGGGCGGAAGAGGGCTAACAGGCCTACGAGCAGTATCACGCACGGCATGAGCCAGTAGACGATGCCTACGCGCCCCATGCGACGGGCAGTGGCAAGGCTGGCAAACTGGCTGATGGCTCCCATGATGAGGAGCATGGCCAGGATGAACATCAGCCACGTGATGAACGTGTCTGGCATCAGGGCAAGAATGGCACCGAGAATAACGCTGCCCAATCCCACGATGGGGAAGTTGGGTGACAGGCCGGTCAACTGCCTTCCTGCTGCATCGTGCAGGATGGTGTCGGTATTGGCAGCCTTGGCGGCACTGCGCTTGGCACTGTAGTAGGTGGCAAGCGAGACAACGCCCGACAGGAAGAACAATACGCCTATGGCGATGGTAATCCATGTAACGGTCTGCTCGCGGTATTCGATGAGCAGACAACCTACGATAATCGCGCATACAGCGCGGAACAGGGAACTGTGTATTACTTTCATATGTTAAAAAAAATAACTTGGTGCCTTCGTGTGCCCTCTTTTTACCTTTTTACTTTTTTACCTTTAGACGGCCTCTTCACTCTTCGTCCTTCCATCTTCTTCACTTCTTTTCTGAAACGTTGCCAGTAGAGCAGACCGGCGACGGTGAGTCCGAAGGGGAACGCTATCCATACCCCCAGGATGCCTATGCCGAGGCGGAAGGCAAGAATGTAGCCCAAGGGCAGGTTGATGACGAAATAGGCAATGAAGGCGTATGTCACCATGGGGCGCACGCAGGCAATGCCGCGCAGGGCATTGGCAAAGGCATATTGCAGTCCGTCACCAAACTGGTAGACAGCCAGCACGATGACGAGCATGGCCACTGTCTGCTGTACCTCCGCGCTGTCAGAGAAGAATGCTCCCAGGCTGTGTCTGAACAGGAGGATGGGAATTATCATGACAAACGAGAAGAAGAGGTTGAGCCTGAATCCGTCGGCAGCACTCATGCGCACTGCTTTATAGTCGTTCTGGCCTGTAAAGTGACTGATGCGTATGGCTGTTGCTGCCGCCATACCCGAGAGTACCAGATAGAAGAGCTGGGAGATGGTGATGGTTACCTGATGGGCGGCGAGGGGTATGGTGCCGAGCCACCCCACCATGATGCAACTGAGACTGAAGGCTGCCGACTCCATGCCCAACTGCAGTGCCACGGGCCATCCCAGGCGGTTCATCTCGTACAGGTCGGCCTTGTTCAGCCGGCTCTTTCTCATGCCCTCCCTGTAGATGCGGTACTTGCTGCTTGCCAGTGCCACAGCTGTCAAGCACAAAGCCATGAGTATTCTGCTTGCCAGGGTAGAGATGCCTGCACCGAGCAGTCCCATCTCAGGAAAGCCAGCCACACCGTATATGAGTATCCAGTTGCCGAGGATATTGGCCACATTGCCGCCTATCATCACCCACATCGCCACCTTGGTATGCCCCAGGGCATCAAACAGTTGCTTGATGGTGTTGAACACTCCCACAAAGAGTATGGAGGCAAGGTTTACCAGGAAATAGGGACGTATGAGGGGCAGCAGTTCGTCGGGCTGACCAATGTGGTCGAGGTTCAGGTACAGCACAGCCATAGCTACGGAGAAGACAATGCCCGTAGCCATATTGGCAGCCAGCGAGTTTTTCACCTTGCCGCCTATCAGGTCCTTTCGTTCCATGCCGTAGAGCTTGCCCACTACCGGTGTCAGACCGTACGAGAAGCCCATATAGGCGATGAGCACCAGCGTGAAGATGTTGTTTACCAGTCCAGCGGCAGCCAATTCCTGCGTGCTGTGGCGTCCTATCATGATGGTGTCGGCAAAGCCAAGGATGATGGTGCCGAGCTGGCCTACGATGATGGGGATGCCGATGGCAAGCAGTTCCTGGTAATGGTGGTTGTGCGGTACGGTGATGCGCATGAATTATGCTTTCTGTAAATAGTCGTATATCTCCTGGGGCCAGTCGCTTCCGTTCTCTGGGCAGAAGGTGTTGATGCCCAGTTGACTTGCGGCTGCCACGTTGTGTGGACTGTCGTCCACGAAGAGTGCGTCGGAAGGTGCCACCTTTTCCTCTGCCAGCACATGGCGGAAGAAGTTCTCGTCCGGTTTCATGTACTTGGCTTCGTAGCTGCGGTACATGGCGTCAAA
The DNA here is from genome assembly GCA_963660455.1 of Sphaerochaetaceae bacterium. GTDB lineage: Bacteria > Bacteroidota > Bacteroidia > Bacteroidales > Bacteroidaceae > Prevotella. The sequence continues at coordinate 6,469 of CAVKZC010000177.1, forward strand.
GTAGTAGCCCAGGGGGTGTCCGTCGCTCGAGAAGTCGTTGCTGTCGGCCCAGTCCATGACGTAGGGGTTGGTGTTGGAGAGCAGTACGACGCGATAACCCTCCTCCCTCAGCTTGAGTAGTGTGTGCAACTTGTTGACGGGCACCTCTTTCATATAGCCCAGCCAGCAGTGCTTCACTTCGTCGAACGTCAGTGTTCTGCCGCATATCTTCCCCAAAGCCTCACGGTAGTCGGCTTCGCTCATGGTTCCCTCTTCCAGGTCGCCGAAGATGCCGCTCTGGCGGTAAGGGTCCAGTTGTTCTTCTATGTTCTCTACGCCCAATTGGCGGAAGCGTCTTTTGGGTTCTTCGTTGTCGATGGTAGCAATGACGCCTCCCAGGTCGAAAATGATAGTACGTATCAAGGATTTCATTTCCTGTATTGTATATAAGTATTTAATAAACAGAGTTTTTGTCCTGTTCGCTTTCGTGGGATAGCAACAAAAAGGCAAATGTGTTGTCTTTGTAAGCGCTACTGCCAACTTTAGCAAAGGCAAAGGTAACTATAAATTAATACAATGCAATAAAGTGTTAACTTCTTTTAACTGGGTGTATCCCTGTCGTAACTATTCAGCGAATAGTTCCTCAAATCCGAAATGTAAAAAATGTTATCGGATTTGAGGCAAAATGCCAGTCCCCAGCACCATATAGTACTTTAATTCCACATGCTTTCGGCAAGAAAATGGTCGA
>CAVKZC010000178.1:0-6993 GCA_963660455.1 Sphaerochaetaceae bacterium
TTGCTTACCCAGGGCGTTGCCCTGGGCTATGTGCAGGTTGCCCTTTCAGGGCGCTGAGAGTAAAAAGGGGCGCAACTTTACCAACTTATTTTTTAACGATTACTAAATATAAAAAAGGTTGCACCATTTCACAATGGCACAACCTGCAAACTTAAACAACCAATAAAAGAAATAGATTGATCGTTCTTTGTTCTATCTGATGAAGAGTAGCTCTTTTTAAGAGCCATTTTTCTTGTGTAGGCAGGGTATGTAGTGAATATGCACGCCCTGCCTTTGTTGTATCTGTAGGATACCGCCCGATTAGCGGATGAACAGGAGTTCGCGATACTTAGGCAATGTCCAAAGTTCGTCGGCTACGGTCAGCTCCAACTTGTCGATCTGATAGCGGATCTCCTCCATCTTCGGAGCCACAGTGTCGTGGTAAGCGACGGCCTTGTCGTGCTCGCTCTCAATCTTGTTGGCTACCTTGCGGGCATTTACCAACTCCTCGACACCCTTCTCGATCTCCTCTGTGCGCTCGGCAATCTTCTTGATGATGTTGATGTTGCGGGCAGCCAACTTCTTGGCCTCATCAGCACCGAAGATATCGATCATGTTCTGTACGTTCTTGGCCAACTGGCTCTGGTAGTGAGTGGCAACAGGAATGATGTGGTTCATCGAGAGGTCGCCCATCACGCGGGCCTCGATCTGAATCTTCTTGGTGTAGGTCTCCCACTTCACCTCGTTGCGTGCCTCCAACTCGTTCTTCTTCATCACACCCATGTCCTCGAACATCTTGATAGAGTCGGGAGCCAGGTAGGTCTCGAAGATCTTGGGACAGCTCTTCTCGCAGTCCAAGCCGCGCTTCTGAGCCTCTTCTACCCACTCGTCAGAATAACCGTTGCCGTCGAAACGAACAGGCTTGCAAGCCACGATGTCCTGGCGAACGATGTCGATGATAGCGGATGTCTTGTCCTCGCCCTTGGCGATGAGAGCGTCTACGCGCTTCTTGAAGTCGGTGAGAGCCTCGGCTACGGCAGTGTTCAGCACGATCATGGCTGAAGCACAGTTGGCCTCAGAACCTACGGCACGGAACTCGAAGCGGTTGCCGGTGAAGGCGAATGGTGAGGTACGGTTGCGGTCGGTGTTATCGATCATCAACTCAGGAATCTCAGGAATATCGAGCTTCATGCCCTGCTTGCCAGCTACGGAGAAGAGTTCGTCCTTGTCGGCAACCTCGATGTGGTCGAGAAGTTCGGTAAGCTGCTTGCCGAGGAATGAAGAGATGATGGCTGGAGGTGCCTCGTTGGCGCCCAGACGGTGAGCATTGGTAGCACTCATGATAGATGCCTTGAGCAAACCATTGTGCTTGTATACACCCATCAGTGTCTCTACGATGAACACCACGAAACGGAGGTTGTCCTCAGGTGTCTTGCCAGGACCATGGAGCAGGATGCCCGTATCGGTAGCGAGACTCCAGTTGTTGTGCTTACCGGAACCGTTGATGCCTGCGAATGGTTTCTCGTGCAAGAGGGCACGGAAGCCGTGGTGGCGGGCTACCTTCTTCATGAGGCTCATGAGGAGCATGTTGTGGTCAACGGCGAGGTTGGTCTCCTCGAAGATAGGAGCTACCTCAAACTGGTTGGGTGCTACCTCGTTATGACGTGTCTTGCAAGGAATACCCAGTTCAAGAGCCTGGATCTCGAAGTCCTTCATGAAGGCCTGTACGCGCTCAGGGATGGCACCGAAGTAGTGGTCGTCCATCTGCTGGTTCTTGGCAGAGTCGTGGCCCATCAAGGTACGGCCTGTCAACATCAAGTCAGGGCGTGCAGCGTAGAGAGACTCGTCTACCAGGAAGTACTCCTGCTCCCAACCGAGGTTGGAGATGACCTTCTTCACATCGGGGTTGAAGTAGTGGCAAACCTCTGTGGCAGCCACGTTCACAGCATGCAAAGCGCGAAGCAACGGAGCCTTATAGTCGAGAGCCTCACCCGTGTAAGAGATGAAGATGGTAGGAATACAGAGTGTATCGTCGATGATGAACACAGGCGATGTAGGATCCCATGCAGAGTAACCGCGAGCCTCGAAGGTAGAGCGGATACCACCAGAAGGGAAGGAAGAAGCGTCAGGCTCCTGCTGTACGAGCAGCTTGCCGGAGAACTCCTCTATCATACCGCCCTTGCCATCGTGCTCGATGAAGCTGTCGTGCTTCTCGGCAGTACCTTCTGTAAGGGGCTGGAACCAGTGAGTGTAGTGAGTCACACCGTTCTCGTCGGCCCACTGCTTGATGCCCTTTGCCACGGCGTCGGCGATGCTGCGGTCGAGGCGAGCACCATTGTCGATAACGTCGACGAGTTTCTCATAGACGTCTGCCGGGAGATACTTGTACATCTTCTGGCGGTTGAATACCTTTTTACCGAAGAATTCGCTGGGTCGCTCGCTTGGAACTGCGACCTCTACTGGCTTTCTCTTGGAAGCCTCTGAAACAGCCTCAAATCTTAAGTTGCTCATACCTTATATTTTTAATGTTAAATGTTCTATTTTTTAATACTCAATATTTCCATATTTCAATATTTCCATATTTCAATATTTCCATATTTCAATCTTTTCATTTTCCCAGCCATTTTGCTATGCGCTCCATGGCCTCCTTGCAGTCTTCGTGCTCACCGAAGGCGGTGAGGCGGATGAAGCCCTCGCCCGAGGGTCCGAAGCCTACGCCCGGCGTGCATACCACACTGGCACCGTAGAGCATCTCCTCGAAGAATTTCCAGCTCGGCGTGTTGTTGGGAGTCTTTACCCAGAGGTAGGGGGCATTCTCGCCTCCGTATACGCTCAGACCGAGGGAAGTGAGCTTTTCGCGCATGAAGCGGGCGTTATCCATATAGTAGTCGATGACCTCCTTTACCTGCTGCTTGCCCTCGGGCGTGTAGATAGCCTCGGCGGCACGCTGCGAGATGTAGCTGGTGCCGTTGAACTTGGTGCTCTGGCGGCGGTCCCATATCTGGTTGAGGTTGGCTACCGTGCCGTCCAGTGCCACGGCGGTGAGGTCTTTAGGCACGATGGTGTATCCACAGCGCACGCCCGTGAAGCCTGCCGTCTTGGAATAGCTATGGAACTCGATGGCCACCTTGCGTGCCCCCCTGATCTCATAGATGCTGTGCGGTATCTCGGGGTCGGTGATATATGCCTCGTAGGCAGCGTCGTAGAGGATGATGCTCTCGTTCTTGACGGCATAGTTCACCCACTTGCGCAACTCCTCCTTGGTGATGACCGTACCCGTAGGGTTGTTGGGGTAGCAGAGGTAGATCATGTCCACACGGTGGTCGGGTATCTGCGGCGTGAAGCCGTTGCCGTCGGTGCAGGGCATGTAGGTGATATTGCTCCACTTGCCGTTCTCGAACACTCCGGCACGCCCCATCATCACGTTCGAGTCGATGTATACGGGGTAGATGGGGTCGGTTACACCCACGGTGTTGTCCCATCGCAGAATCTCCTGAATGTTGCCCGTGTCGCTCTTGGCACCGTCGTTGACAAACACCTCGTTGGGGTCGAGGTGGATGCCCCGCGGCAGGAAGTCGTTCTTGATGATGGCGTCGCGGAGGAAGTCATAGCCCCGCTCCGGTCCGTAGCCCCTGAAGGTGGCCTGGCTTGCCATCTCGTCCACGGCTTTGTGCATGGCCTCGATGACAGCAGGGCAGAGCGGGCGCGTAACGTCGCCTATACCCAGACTGATAACCTTCTGCTTGGGGTGTGCTATCTTGTAGGCGTTCACCTTCTTGGCGATGTCCGCAAACAAGTAGTTGTTCGAAAGCTTCAAGAAATGTTCGTTTACTAATGCCATATTGCTGTTCTCCTTTTATTATGTATATTTAAGTTTGCTCTTTGTTTTGTTCACTCCTTTTGTTTTATGCGGATTACTCCGGCAGTTTTACCTCCCCCTCGAAGGCGAAGGCAGCAGGTCCTGTCATGTACACATGGCCGTCGGCCTCGCGGTATTCTATGTGGAGTGTTCCGCCGTCCATCACAATGCTGCTCTGGCGACCGGCACGCCCCGTGAGGGACGCAGCCACTGCCGTGGCGCAGGCACCCGTTCCGCATGCCATCGTGATGCCGCTGCCACGCTCCCATACGCGTGTCCTGAGGGTATCGGTGGCGGTGAGTTGTGCAAACTCTATGTTGCACCGCTGGGGGAATGCGCTGTCGCGCTCCAACAACCTGCCGTAATGGGCGATGTCTATGGTGTCGATGTCGTCGACGAAGGTGACGAAGTGAGGATTGCCCATGCAGACAAATGTTCCCTCAAACGTCCTACCGTCGGCCTCAAGTGTAGTCTGGCCCGTAAACTGCTCCTTGTTCTCGAGAAGCGGCCGGAGCATGTCTACCGTTACCGATTCTACCTTGCCGTCCTGAACATGCAACCTTAATATCTTGACCCCCGAAAGGGTTTCCAATCTTATTTCTTCCTTCTGCGTAAGTCCCTTCTCGTAGAGATACTTGCCTATGCAGCGGCTAGCATTGCCACACATCATGGCCTCCGACCCGTCTGCATTGAAGATGCGCATGGAATAGTCAGCCCTCCTACCATCGTGCGGCTTGCCTATCAGCACCAGTCCGTCGCTCCCTATGCCCGTATGGTAAGCGCTCCATACAATGGCAGCCCGCTCGGGGTCGGGGATGTCGTAACGCTGTGTGTCCACATATATATAGTCGTTGCCTGCGCCGTGCATCTTTGTGAACCTAACTACTTCTTCCATTTTGTATCTCTTCTTTGGTTGTCAACTTACGTTTTGTTTATTTTCGACTGCAAAATTAGCACATTTCGGTGTAATACACGAAAAATATTCACAAAAAGATAAAGTTGATTTTACTGCTTATTCCAAATCGTAAGGCTGAGCATTGCCGAACCTTACAATCTGAAACTATCCAGCGTATTTTTATGATAGTTTTAATTCTTCTTGCATTTTCTTTGTCTTTTTGTAGCTACTATTGTTTTATAAACTTGCAGAATGTTGTAATTTTGCAACCGAAAACAGCAAACAGTAACTCAAACTCAAAATTAGGAATATATACGAAAGTAGCGATGAATAACGACAAATGGGCAGAAATGAGCGTTATATACAGATAATATACACGTCTGCCACAGTAACAGCAAACAGTGAAACCAATAAAAGTGTAACCCAAATAAAAACTTTAGCTTTATGAAGAAAATTGAGGCAATCATTCGCAAGTCAAGATTTGAGGATGTCAAGAAGTCGCTTCTGGCTGCCGACATCGAGTGGTTCTCTTACTACAATGTGCGCGGCGAGGGCAAGATGCGCCAGGCACGCATCTACCGCGGCGTGATGTACGACACGAGCAGCATAGAGCGCGTACTGCTCAACATCGTGGTGCGCGACAAGAACGTGGAACCCACCATACACGCCATACAGAGTGCAGCGCAGACGGGCGAGATAGGCGACGGACGCATCTTCGTCATCCCCGTGGAGGACACCATACGCATCCGCACAGGCGAGCGCGGCGACATAGCCCTATACAATGCGGAGAAAGAGAAGTAAATCCACGCACAAGAAACAGTTTTTTAGAATAAAGGTATAAATAAGGTATAAAAGATATGAGCAGTTTATTTTTGACAACCCTCGACACAGGCAACACGGCGTGGATGATCACCGCCACTATCCTTGTACTCCTCATGTCCATTCCGGGCATCGCACTCTTCTACGGCGGCTTGGTACGCCAGAAGAACATTCTCAGCATACTGATGCAGACCACCTTCATCGTGGCTGTAGTAAGTCTTATATGGGTGGCCTTCGGCTACTCGTGGGCCTTCTCCACCCAGTTTGCCGACAGCGGCAACCCGCTGGCCTGCATCATGGGCGGCTTCGACAAGTGTTTCCTGCACGGGCTGACGCTCGACACACTGATGCCCACGGGCATACCCGAGCTTACCTTCGCCATGTTCCAGTGTATGTTCGCCCTCATCACCCCGGCGCTCATCCTCGGTGCCTTCGCCGAGCGCGTGAAGTTTAGCGGCTACGTGGTGTTCATCGTGCTGTGGCTCGTCATAGCCTATCTGCCCATGGCCCACTGGGTATGGGGCGGAGGTTTCCTCCAGGAGATGGGAGCCATCGACTTTGCCGGAGGTACTGTGGTGCACATCAACGCCGGTGTGGCTGCCATGGTCATGGCACTGTGTGTGGGCAAGCGCGAAGACTACCGTGCCGGTCACCCCATCACACCGCACAACATCACCTTCGTCTTCATGGGTATGTCGTTCCTCTGGCTGGGCTGGTTCGGATTCAATGCCGGTAGCGGTCTTGCAGCCGACGGTCTTGCAGCCAACGCCTTCATGGTGACACACGTGGCCACTGCCGCTGCTGCCACTACCTGGATGCTCATCGACTGGACAGTAAACAAGAAGCCTACTACCGTGGGTGCCTGCACGGGTGCCGTGGCCGGACTTGTGGCCATCACTCCGGCTGCTGGTTCTACCGACATACTGGGTGCCTTCTTCATCGGCATCATCTCTACCTGTGTCTGCTTCTTCATGGTGGCTGTGGTAAAGGCCAAGTTCCGTTACGACGATGCGCTCGATGCCTTTGGCGTACACGGCATAGGCGGTATCCTCGGTTCTATCCTCACGGGTGTGTTCGCCACCAAGTATGTAACAGGAGCCGACGGTGTGGAGGGAGCTCTCTACGGCGACTGGCACCAGCTCTGGGTGCAAATCGTTGCCACAGCGGTGAGCATCGTGTTCAGTGCCGTCGTTACCTATATCCTGTTCCTTGTAGTAGACAAGACAGTGGGTGTGCGTGTGGACAAGCGTGTGGAGGAGGAAGGCCTCGACATCTACGAGCACGGCGAAAGCGCCTACAGCAACTGATACTCCGCAATTATACAACAACAAGACGAGAGAGGGTGTGGCACACGGGGCCGCACCTTTTTTTCTGTTTCTATGCAGCCTTTTAGTAATCGTAAAAAATAAGTTGGTACATTTCCCCTGCACGCCCTGAAAGG
>CAVKZC010000179.1:0-6986 GCA_963660455.1 Sphaerochaetaceae bacterium
TTTGTTGCTCAGGTACTTGTAAAAAACATCAAAGGATTAGCTTCGGATTTAAGGTTAATAAGCGAAGTGCTTTGAAACCTGTTGTGTTGACTTTGCAACGGGAAGAAAGTACCACAAATATAAATAATAATGTCTTGCCAGATGAAAAGGTTCAGGTATCACCGTTGTCACTGCAAAATGATATTGCATTTACGCTGAACGTAGCCTCTGCTACAGATGTGAATGTGTCAGTATACAATTTGGCAGGAATGAGAGTGCTCGATTTTGGAACGTGCCATTTGAGCGCTGGTGCTAATAATTTGTCTTTCCGCAAAAGTTTATCTGAAGGAGAATACATACTCAAAGTGGAAGGGGAGAGGGTTCATGAAACGCTAAAATTACTCATTTGCAAAAATTAACGTATGAAATTGATTAAATTCATAATAATAGTTTTATCTTTGTCATTACCAATTCATACCTACGCATGCTGGGATGATGATTGGGATGACGATTGGGATGATGACTATGATTGTTGGTACGATGATGACAACGATTATAGTTGGGATAGTGACGAAGATTGGAATGACTGGTACAGTTTTGGGCAGGACGATGATTTGATTGGCGGTGTGCTTGATGAGGTCGGAGTTACAGCTCCTGACAATAACGATCAAGACAGTTCTGAGGAAAATGATTGGATTTCGACTTCCGATGATGATTCGTGGGACAATGGTAATGACGATTGGTGGGAGGATGATTACGATGATAATTGGACGAGCCAAGATTCAGAAAAAGAGCCAAATGTTCCATATAGCAGATATTATGAACCCGATAAAAATGAACATTCTTTAGCAGAAAAGGTGAAATTACCTAGTTCATGGGAGAAACAATACAAGAATATGAATTGTGTTTCAACGGTTCTTGAATATGTTGCAAATCTTTTGGATAGTAGATTATTGTCTGATTATCAGCCTTTTCGTGTTTCTTTTGAACAAATTTACTATGAAATGTTTAGTAGGAACTTGGATATATATGGTGTTAATTTTGGGCAAATGGAGGCTTATCTCAAAGCATGTGGTTTTGTTGGCAGTAACATTTCTATAGATGAAATAAAGTCTTCTATAGATGGATGCTATCCTGTTGTTGCAACAGTGAAAAATTCAACAGAAAGCACAGCTCATGAAGTACTTATTGTTAGTTATACTGACGATAACACTTATGTTGCAGTAAATCCTGAGCAAGGAAATTATCAGTCATATACTCAAGATGATTTTTATTATAATACTTTTTATGTTTTGAAACAATACAAATGATTGACATTATGAAAAAGTTTCTCTATTTTACTGTGTTTTTGCTATTGGCTCTTTGCGATGTCAAGGCACAAACGGTACAACTTCAGCAACTGAAGGATACAAAATGGCATATGAAAGAGCCGAACAATACCAATGTTGATACCTATTTCAGTTTTTCGGATAAGGTCTTGACTAATGTCTCGGAAGTTCATTACCCTGATACGAAATATGGAAAGGGCCTGAACAGGAAGTACGTCAATAGGTATTCTTATTATTTGGCGGACAATATTCCAGATTGTTTTGACAAGAATAAAGTTGGACAAACGGAATGTGGAGCGTATATTGTGCAGGAATTGGATGGTATGCCCTTCTGTTTCCAAATTCTACATTTCAGTTCCTCAGAATTGAAATTGAAAAACATGCAGGGGCAAACTTTTGTTTTCGAGAAACAGTGATTTTACGCATAACTAACATGTGATGATAATGTATGGATTAACCATATATGTACAAGTGCCTGAGCAACAAAATGTTGCTCAGGTTTTAAATGCGTAGAAAAACTGTGATCAATAGAGAAAATATCGATAAACGTCAGGATAAGGTGCATAAAAGATATAAATCTTTGGAGTTCTCATCTTATTTGTTTAACTTTGCGACATAAACCGTGCTGGCCTCATGATCCAGCTAAAACAAAAAGGATATGAATGCGGACAATATTGATTTCATAACATATTGCATAGGCAACCTGTCTCGCCGATTGGGCTTGAGTGCCGCTATGACGGAAAATGAAATTCGCATGATGAGGGCTGGCATGCGGTATTAGAGGCCAAATACGCTCGCATTATTTCAGAGATTAGCCAAATGTATCATATTCCGCTTAGTAAAGCAATGGATATGTTTTATGCTTCCGATACAATGAATTTGATGGAGGATGGTATTGCCGATTTGCATTGCCGAAGCGATAAGTATTTGGTCGAAGCGGTTTGGGAGGAATTTGAAAGTTGTCGCCATATGCCCTTAAAGGGCAGAAGCAACCGTACAGGTTGTTTTCTTATTGGCGAAAAGTCCAGACATAGACCACATTTCTCCCGAAAATCTTGGTTGTTTCATCAGAAAGATGTATCTTTGCGCAAATCAATTAGAAGGAGATGAAGTTATGAGCACAGCAGTATTGGCTAATGGTACAACGTATTACATTCCACAAGCCGACTTGACTTTCTTTACAGAGTTGGCAGAAAGAATGAAATGGCAAGTAATAGGTAAAATGCAGAAGACCGGCACTTCTGCCGCTAAATCATGGGTTGATGAATTTGCCGGTAAGTGGCAGGATGCACGTTCTACCACCCAAATTATACAAGATATACATGAGGCGAGAACCTCCAATTCCGAAGTGTCATTATGAAAGGATACCTATTGGATACTGATATTGTAGTATTTCTTTTTCGTAATAAAAAGGGAATAGCTAACCGCTTGTCTGCCATAGATCCACAGATGGTTTTTATTTCAGAAATAACTGTGGCAGAATTGGAATATGGAAACTATCAAAGCGGCAGATACGAAGAAAATAAAGAAATGCTCGATATGTTTTTGTCATCGGTAAATGTTTTGCCTTTTTCAGTCGCAATCCCCTTGTATGCAAAAGAGCGCTTTCGCTTGAATTCGCTGGGGCAAAATATCCAAGACTTTGACTTGCTTATAGGTTGTACTTCTGTGGCAGAAGGCTTGGTCATGGTTACTAACAATGTAAAGCATTTTTCCAGGATAGAAGGAATACTGATAGATAATTGGATCAAATAAGCGTTGGAAACCTCTATGGGAAGATACCCATCTTTTGACAGGATTTTCAGCCTGTGCGGTTGAAACATCAACAGTCATTCCATGAAAGTTGTCCCCATACGCCCATAGAAAGGGCAGAAGCGCTCCCGCAATCAGCGTATAATAGCGCTTTTGCCCCTATAGGGCGCTCGTAAATCCTTTGTTTACCAGGGCGTTGCCCTGGGCTATGCGCAGATTGCCCATTCAGGGCGCAAGCAACCGTATAGGTTGAAAATCACCTTTTTTCTTTGCAATGCCTCCATACAGAGAACGTAACAGTACTGAAACAGAATATCACGATTACACTAAGAATAATCTGAACCCAAGTGGATGAAGTAAACACCGTATGCCTGATAGCTATCGCAACTGCCGTATAGGGAATGTTTTGGAAGAGATAGATATTAAAACCTTGCTCATTCCAAAGACGAAGGATATGCCAATTGGGCAATGTCACTCTAGAGAACAACATGGACAAGGCAGCAAGCACCATAACACCATAGGTCAGAAACACAAAGTCTGGCGGGAACTTATGCTCTTGCATGGGACAAAAAGGTATCTGACATATACGATAGACAACTAAAAGAACCAATGCTGCCATTGCACAAAAGAAAACATGCTTCATGCGGATATTTTTATAGAAAACATACCCTGCTACCATGAAAATGTTATAGCACAATACATTTCTGACCAATGAGTTCTCTGTAACATGACTCACTACAAGGAACGAGATGACGCATAGGAGCAAATACCCCCCCCCGATTTATTTTTGTCAAGATTCTTTTCTGCAAATCGAAGGTGCAAGAGAGTAACATGTATGGAACTATAAACCATAAATGCGAAGTATGAGACAAATAAGGAATAGCATCGCATAGCAATACCTTTGCCCAGTCCTTCCATGTGTAAGCGGGCAAATGCTGCCTCAATGCCACGATGCACAGCATCAAGAGGGCGTATATATAATAAGGTACCAGAATTCTCTTAGCCCGGTTGCGGACCGTAGTCCAAAACGGCCGAGGCTCACGGTGGAAAGACAATGCGGCACCTGACACGAAGAAAATCAAGGGCATCTCTACCAAGGAAAGTGACAGGTAAGGTTCTTTTCCAAATCCTAACCAAAATTCCACATGTATGAAACACACGATATAAATCATCAGCATAGCTCTGTATGCATCCAGTTGGGTATCTCTTTTCATACAAATTTTCTATTTCAGGTAAATAAGGACAAGGAATGACATCACCCATCCGGTGATGCAGAGCTGGATGAAATGGTCTTTCACCAAAACTTTCGTCGGACTGCCGCTCTTCACGTCTACGATGGTAATCTGCATATAGCGCAAAATGCCTGCCAAGACAAATACCGTGGTGAGATAGACTTGGTGCGAACCAAACTGGGACATCACCTCGTCCGACACGGTATACAGGATATAGGACACCAACATGACGGCGGAGACCACGGTAAGCGACTGGTTCATGAAATCGAGGTTGTACCTGTTGACATTCTTGCGAGGCGTTACGCCCGTCTCGGCATACAGCACCACATCGTCCCGCCTTTTTGCCAAGGCAAGAAACAAGGCCAACAGGAAAGTCATCAAAACTATCCAGTGCGACAGTTCTATGTCAACGGCGACACCACCCAGTACGACACGCAGCACAAAGCCCAGGGCAATAATGAACATGTCAACCAGCGCAAGGTGTTTCAGCCGGATGCAGTATGCCACGTTCATCAGGTAGTAAAAGCCTATCACTCCCATCGCCTTGTATCTGCATTCGCCCAATCCCACATAGGCGACGAGCATGGAGAGGAGTATCATCAATGCCATGACACCATAGGCAGAAGGAATGGAGATGCGCCTTGCAGCAATAGGGCGTTTGCGTTTTACGGGATGCCTACGGTCTGCCTCCACGTCGTAGATGTCGTTGAAGCAATAAATGGAACTGGCGGCAAGGCTATAGCTCAAGAACGCTACAACCGCCTGGAACAGCAACGGAAGCTGCAATAAGTCGCCATGGAAGAACAATGGCAAAAACACAAAGCTATTCTTCAGCCACTGTTGGGGGCGAAGCAACAAAAAGATATCTTTCATGTTATCTGAAGGTTTAGAATTGCGTGTGAAGGATGTATAAAACTATCTTTTTTAGCAGATGTAATATTTGGAAGGCCATAGCCCCTGCCTCAGAACTGCAAAGAAAGCCACGAAGCCCAGCCCCAGTCCATCCGGAAATGCCTATAAAGAGCATGATAAAGACAATCTTGAAACGGGTGGGATGTAGGTGCTTGTCCGTGAAGTTCAGGAGTTTGTCGGCCCATCGGTAAATGCGGGATGGTAGAAAATCCTGCTTTTCCTTGTCGTTTAACGTGAAAAACAGAATAAAGGAAGCCAGGCAAACATAAACGCAAGTACGTGCGTAGTCTGTAGATAAGCAAGTGAACATCGGTGATAAAAATGCAAATGCGCACAAAAGATATGTCAGAATATATCGCCGATTAGCAAAGTCTTTTTTGGATTGCGAAAATACGGGAATGGCATTTACACAATAATATACCATAGCCGAAAGACTCACAAAACTCAGAATGATGACTGGAATGCAATTGCTGACAGACATGAAATTACAATGAAGGTGAAATTTCATGGCATCAACGCTACCCCTTTGAAGGAACATCATCATACCGGGGTTATGTACGAATTCATGTGTAGAAGCAACGATGGCATCATACACATCTTTACCTCCTGCATATTTGCAGCATACAAAGAAACTTATTACAGGCAACAACCAGCATACCAATGATTTCCACCAGCTCCTAAGCTTCAATCTTGTGAGGAGTATACAAAAAGGAATGGAGAACAAAGCAAACGGCTCGTAGCATAGTATAGTTATACTTACAAGAACATTGGCAAGCAATAGCCATTTCATAATGCCCATTCTTTTCCAAAGCCATGCAGTCAACAGGAATGAGCACATAACAAAATAGTCTCGACGCATAAACGTCAGGCCATACAAGCCGAAGTCCCCCAGAAACCATCCTACTGTAAGAATACATAGGTTATAGTTATGTTTTCTAAATTCAGAAATCATGTACAGGGCTATCATAAGAAAGACCAGTGATGCAAATATTGCTGCTGCCCATAGAGGGTTTATGTTCATTTGGTGACACCACAGGAATACCTGCCCTAGAAGTCCACGCCGAACAAAACCACCTGAATAATTGATGAAAAAGTCAGCAAAGTTTCCATTTTCCGCAAGCATCTTAATGCGGAAGTCAAATACACATTTTACTCCCAAAAATAGTGTATAAAACACTGACCAAGCCACAATAAATTTCGTGTTGGTTATCAAATTGCGAAATTTCTCGAAATAACACCTCAAGTAAGCCATACTTTTGTACATATACAATCCGCAGACTCCCTTTACGGTGACAATGATTATTAGTTAGGCTATTATAGAAAGAAATGGCGCAGGAATCATTGCTCCATTCTCTTGTTCTACGAGGTATTAGGGGACCTTAGATGTCAAGAAGTTAGAAGCCAATGAGCCTACGCCAAATGAGGTATATACTATATGCACATAGTACGCCCTTCCTTACGAAAGGGCATACCTGTGCCATGCTATATACACACGAATGTGTAGGCGTCACTGCCATCTTCGTCTGAACATCTTTTTGGAAGTCCCTAATTTCCGTAGAATCAGAAGAAAACTTTAGCAAACGCCGTTCTCAAAAAATAGGCCAATCCTCAGATTAGCGCAAGCAGCTCACTACCTGCAATCTAAGGAAAGACAATGCAAAAGTACGAAAAAACGTTGGATCATGCAAATTTAGAGTTTGTTTTCTGCTTCAGAGATATGTTTTCTGTTGAATCTTTCAGCCTGTGCGGTTGAAACATCAACTGTCATTCCATGAAAGTTGTC
>CAVKZC010000180.1:0-6958 GCA_963660455.1 Sphaerochaetaceae bacterium
AAATGTCCAAACTCAAGAAATGCCTGTATCTCATTGACCTTCTGTCTCGCAGAGGGTCATTGAGTTTGAAGGAGATAAACGAGCACTATGCCTACTCGTCTATCTACGACGGGGAGATTATCTCCCGAACGTTCGCACGATACAAGGAGTTCATTGAACTGAACTTCCCTTGCTCGATAGAATACAACGCAAAGACACGGGAGTATAGTCTGAGGCGTGACCATCTGTATGGAGAGGATGAAGCACTGTACGAATACCTGCTCTCCGCCTACCACATAGAGGGGATGTCGGAACTGGCCATCAAGCACCGAGACAAGGTGCGGTTGCTCCAAGCTCCTACGGGTGTGGAGAACGTACAGACGGTGTTGGAAGCCATAGACAAGGGCAAGGGACTGCTCTGCGACTACTATTCGTTCAACAAGGAAACGAAGAAGGAGCAGCGGCTGATACCTTATTTCCTGAAGACATGGGAACAACGGTGGTATCTGGTGGCGGAGCCGGACAACCATCACCACGGATTGTCGGTGTTTGCCTTGGAACGGATGGACAACATACGGTTGACTGCGGAAAAGGTGAAACCGTCGAACGACGTTACTGTAGACGAGTATTTTGCAGGCAGCTTTGGCGTGAACCATAGCGACGAGCAAAAGGCAGAGCGGTTGGTGGTGAAGGTGTATGGTACTCAGGCTGACTATGTGCGAGCATTGCCCATACACGAGTCGCAACGGGAAATAGAAACCACCAAGGGTTATACCCTCTTTGAATATCACATCGTGCCATGCTACAACCTTTATCAGCAGTTGCTTTGGCACCGTGAGCGATTGGAAGTAATAAAACCGCTATCCATGCGCGAGGAGATGAAACGCATCGTCAAGAAAGTGAGCGAAATGTACGAATAAGATCATTATTCGCCATAGGTCGGACATCTTTTGTCTTTCGTGAGGTATAACTTTGCACCGAAATTCAAAAACATCAACGATATGAAGAAGAAAGTTATATCTCTGATTGCAGTGTGGGCCGCGTTGTCTGTCAGCCTGTATGGTGCGACGTTCGCAGGATTGGGCGCAAACGTAAAGATTGCGTGCGGCATTGCTTTTGCTGTGGTTTATTGCGGTATGCTACTCATACCCTATTTTGCAGCCAAGCGAAAAGGAAGTGAAGAAAGTCTTGGTGGCTATCTGATGTCGCTTTTTAACAACGAATAAACGAGACGACTATGGTATTCGGAAAAGGACCTTTTGTTTGCGATGAGTGCGGCAATCAGTTTACCGGCTTTTACGCGGAGTTGATGGCAACATGCGTTGTTGCGCCACAGCGATGTCCGGCGTGTGGAAGTTTGCATACATGTCCACCTGCAACAATCTGTGGCAAAGGAGTTTATCGCCAAATCTGGGAAAGTATGGATAAAAAACGCTAGACTATGGAAATGGATAGAGCCTATGTTTTTCCATGTAATCTGCCAGTTGTTCGATGATTCAAAATAAAGTAACTATGACACTACGACAACTTCTTGCAAGCACACCATTTGATAGCATTGCCCCATACATCATGCAAGGCGAGCATCTTGAGGATGTTTGCGCCTACAAACAGGCATATGACATTCTGCTTCACACGAAGCCAAACGAAGAAGATTGCCGCAAGGTGTATGTATGCAAAGAAAAAGAAAGGGACGGCAGCGAGTATATCGACGCTTCTCACGTGGAGGGGCAGAACTGGTCTACATATATCGATGGCGAAGTGGTTGTTGAGGATGGTATAGACGTATCCGACGCATGGTTGGCGTACAAGATGTTGTGGCATTTGACGTACTTTGGCTTTAGTCAGGAAGAGAACCGCGAGAATCTGTCTTCATTACGTGGTGACGGACACCGCGACAACCAGTACGGACACATGGCACGCGCCGTGGAGATAAAACGCTACATGCTTTGGGCGAACAAGGCGATAAGGAAAAGAATTCGGGAGTCTATCGCATGGCATGAGACACAAAGCGAGCACAATTTTGCCCTGACTGATGACGACTGGAACTACATCCACAAGCGAGAGACCCACTGCAATCGCATGAAACGTATGCGTGACCATCGGCTTGAACAACGGTACAACCAGTTGGAGAACTTTGAGCATTGTGAGAATACAGTGCAGGAACTGCTCAGAGGACAGAACGGAATTACGAGAGCTGATTTGACTTTCCTTTGGAGCAAAAACGGAAGAAGCGGTTGCAAGTATCAGACACGTGCCTATGATGCCAGTAAACGATTGGAGTATTTGGACGAACTCATCACTAAGTATGAGGCTATGACTCCCTTGAAAGGTTTGAAACAAATGGCTGTAAAGATAATGACATCGCCCAAACATCCGCTTACGCAGAAGGAAATGGAGTATGTCAAGCAGAAGACTGTAGAACAAACGGGATGCTCTGATACTACATATATAATAGGTGTAAGCAATACGCTCGACCAAGAAATATACATCATGATGGTGGGGCCCAAAACAGAATGATTATGGAACAGAATGACGACATCAAGAAATACGAGAAATGCTACGACAAGCGCAAACGTCTGTTCGGCATAAAGGTTGTTGGACAGAAGGACTGGTATGTGGAGCCTTGTTTCGAGGAGCTGGGCGTAGGGTATTATGAGACCGAAGACAATCCAGAAATATGGTTCAAACAGAGCGGTCGATACGGACTATACAATGTGGTGGAGCGACGTGAGGTCTTGCCTGCTGTCTATGGTTTCCCACTATTGTTTGGCAAGACCGGCGAGTTGACAACGGCTTGGAAAGACTACAAGGCTGGTGTGATTGACTGTCAAGGCAACGAAGTCATCCCCATCATCTACGATGAAATTGAGCCACGGACAGAGTGTGTCCTCGTTCCCGAAGAGGAACGCCGAAAAGTGATTCTTGATGATGGGAGTGTGGTTTACAAAGATCCGAAATACAGATGGAAGTTTCGGGGCTATGCCTGCTTCACCAACGAGGGCGTTGCACAGGCTTACGACGAGAACTGCCTGCCTTGCGAGTTCTGCGACTGGGAAGCCTCACGCATGAATCGCAAACCAGAATACGACAACAAAGAGGCGGAGACGATGACCCTTGACGAACTGGAGGAGCTTATCCGCAACAAATATATCCGATTGCTTGAGATGGGATTCAAAAGCGACAAAGTCAGGCTTTTCTCTGCCGACCACCGCAAGAAAATGGATGAGCTGGAGGAACGAGTCAATTCGCTCCTCGTTGATCGCCGAACAAAGATGAACCAAAGTTGGATTCATAATGCAGAGAATGCTCATCGCATCGGTCGCACCAACCGCCTACTGATGCGTGCCGTGGAGAAAGCCGTACGGATAGGCAAGCGTACATCGAAGTCATTGCAATGGATGGAGAAGGTGAGCCACACCGAGAGCTATAACGTTGAAGTGACCATTCATCCCGAATGGCAGGACAGTCAGAGTGACCTGCGTTATGAGCGGAAATACAAGTCAGCGAAGGAAGAGAACGACCGCCTTGACGACGAGAATTGCGAGTTGGCAGATACGCATATTTGGAACATCATTGCCGCAATGGGCAGTGGACCGAAAAGGGACGGCATCAGTCTGTGCTTCACGCAGTCGGCATACGAATACGAACCCAATTTCTGGGACGTACGGAAGATGACGCTCGACGATGGACAGCCGTGGGATGAGAGCATCCACTTTCCTGCCTACCAAAACGAGTATTTCACCCATCCATTCCATGCTCTGTACTGCGACTATTTCAAGTACTCTTTCGAAGATCTCTGCAACATCAATGACTTCCGCGTCAACGTAGATGTTAACTTGGAAACGAAGGAGCAGGATAAGTTAAAATAACCACAAATTGTCACCGTTACGAATGATCTGACAATTACTACACAATTTGCACAACGATATGATATATCCAACTATCCCAGAATACAAAGAATCAATACTCAATGCCGAAGTCAACTTTTCCAAGTTGTCCAACCTCCGCCCTGTGTTTGATGACAATGGGACTCCCGTCATGATAAAAGGAGACACCGCAGCCGTATTCAAAATGACTGATGGTGAGAAGAACTACGCTGTCAAGTGTTTCCTTACGGAACAAGAAGGACGTGAATACACTTACAAGCAGATATGTGAATACCTGGACCTTATACGACTTTCTTATATGGTTCATATAGAATATTTGGAAAATGAATTGTGCGTCAACACAAATCAACAAGATAGTCCCAAATATCCCGTTGTAGTGATAGAGTGGGTAGAAGCAATGAGTCTCACTCAATACATGAAAGTTATACAAGGCGATGAAACGAAACGCATACAACTGGCAAACGAGTTCCGTGAGATCATGTTGTCGTTGTTGCACGAAGACTTTACCCATGGAGATATGAGTCCTGAAAACATTATGGTGACAGATAAAGGAAAACTTAAGCTCGTGGACTACGACGACATGTTCTTTCCAAGGATGAGAAGCAAAGAGACTCACCAATGGGATATACCACAATTTTTTTCTGATGTGCATGTTGATGACTATACCTGTGCATTCATAATGCTTGTACTGATGGTCAACAGTTTCAGCCCTATAGACTTCGATGCTTTCAAGTCTACTGACGTCAAAGGTATATTGCAGCAGATTTCCTCCTATCTTGAGCACCCACAAGTTGGACCTTATATTTCCGCTTTCCTACTTGTCGCATCCACTGGACGGTTAGACCGTCAAGTTGTATGGTCGCTTTTGGCGCAACCAAGACTTCCGAAGCAACATCTGCAACAAGCAGTTACTCCACAGACGAATCTATCATTTACTGCCAATGGTGTGACATTTGAAATGGTTGTTGTGGAAGGCGGTACTTTTACAATGGGAGCCACCAAGGAACAAGGCGAAGATGCTTACGAAGACGAAAAAACGCTCCATCTAGTAACTCTCAGTAAGTATGCCGTCGGGAAACATGAAGTGACTCAAGCATTGTGGGAAGCTGTGATGGGAAGCAATCCCTCATGTGATAAAGGCGACAATCTTCCAGTCCAAAGTGTTTCTTGGGATGAATGTCAAGAATTTATTAAAAGATTGAACAGGTTTACGAACAAGAAATTCCGCTTTCTTACAG
The DNA here is from genome assembly GCA_963660455.1 of Sphaerochaetaceae bacterium. Classification (GTDB taxonomy): domain Bacteria; phylum Bacteroidota; class Bacteroidia; order Bacteroidales; family Bacteroidaceae; genus Prevotella. Next base: position 5,105 of record CAVKZC010000180.1, read on the forward strand.
AAGCAGAATGGGAGTTTGCTGCCCGAGGTGGAAATAAGAGCAAAGGCTATAAGTATAGTGGCAGTAACAATCCGGATGAAGTGGCATGGCATAGCGGCAATAGCGATGGCACGCCACACGATGTAGGTTCAAAGAAACCCAATGAACTTGGTATCTATGATATGAGTGGCAATGTGTGCGAATGGTGCAAAGACTGGGGAGGATATTATCCTTATTGGGCAGTATCAAATCCTGCCGGACCTTCATATGGGACATTTCGTGTGGTGCGTGGCGGGAGCTGTTGCTTCGATGTAGAGAGTTGCCGCGTATCAAGCCGCAGCATGTATGGACCTTTCAAAGGAGTTCCCTGCATCGGGCTTCGCCTTGGACTTTCCAAGTTTTAAGGTTTCAACAAATGATAGAACCCTATCATTGCCAAATAGCTTCGTCTTCCCAACCTTCAGGGAAGCCCATAGCCACGCCATCCACCATAGGATATTCTCTTAGCAAAGATTTGAAGTTTAGTGCTATTCCGTTTCGGGAGTCAATTGAGTTGGCCCAATATATAAGACAGCAAAGCACAGAATAGAGTTTGTTCGCTATCGTTGGCTTGTTCACAATCCAAGGTTGTCGCAACCTACTCGGCATTTTAGGCATTACCGGCATTGTACGGTTCCATACACGACCATGATGGGCGCAACAATTACGGAGTGCATTGATAGCCTTCATCCAACTTTCAAGGATTTCCTGTTGTGGCACGCCATACGAACGGGCAATCTTTTTCTTTACAGACTCGTCGGTGAAGTTGAAGAAGAGTTTTGTAAGGCATCCAAACGAAGTAAGGTCTATGAGTTTCCATGCAGGAGGGAAGTCCTCTTTGCCATACTTAGCGACATGTTCCTTGATGAAATCGTCCTTTGAGCGTTGTAGTTCTCGGTCGAGCGTTGACAGGTTCTCAGTAAACTTATGCTTGTCAATAGCCAATTCTGGATTATAGAACCAAAACGCACCATGCCCAATAGAAAATTGATTGATAATCTTTGAGCGCAAGGAAATCTCAATCTTCTGAATGGCAGAGAACAGAAGCATCCTCAACTTTGCGTCAAATTCATATAGGGCAACAGCCTTTTCAAAAGTTGCCGTTGGCTTGTACCGATCCGTATCATCATTCATTTTGAATGGTCGCAGATACGCAGCAAATCTGAAATAGCTGACATGACCAAGAAAGGCAATTGCCATTTCTTCGTCTTCGATAGCCAAACCTTTATCTTTCAGATTGGCTAACAATGTATGTACGTCAAGCGGTGGATTTGTATATCTCATAGGCGAATATAAACAAAAAGTTCCGCCCTGGTGCGCTGTTCAATGGGAAGCGTGGCGGATTCTAGCGATGCAAAAATACAACAATCATTTCATCTGACCAAATATTTTTGCAGATTTTATCAATTTACTTTCATCTTTCCTTTGAAGACGGGCCAGCTGACGTACAGCCTTGGATATATCCACTTGTTACCTCGTTATTGCCGCCGAGTGGACAAAAGGAAGCAAAAGGAAGAGATATCCAGCCTACGGAAACAATAAAATTGTCCACTTCTTTTGGTATTTGTACGTGACTTTATGTCTTGAATAAATAGCATAGTTCGCTGTAATATAACATGTTATGCTTATTGCAAAATGTATTAGCCTAATGCCCCACCTGCCCAAAGGTTGTGGGAGGGTTTGCCATACAAGCAGCAAGCTGGGCAAACGGGAGTGACCAGAAGAATTTTTCAGAGATATGACCAATACAGCCAAACAGGTGATGGATATGCGCCCTTCCAAGGGCATCACCACCGCACAGAGCGACGAGCACCAGCGGCGTTGGACGGAGAAAGG
>CAVKZC010000181.1:0-6954 GCA_963660455.1 Sphaerochaetaceae bacterium
ATCATATTTGTTGAATTGACCAAATGTGGGTGTCTAAAATCGGGGGAGTATTATAATACTCCCATTGCCGGTAGTCCGTTGCTGGGTGCTGCCTCCTTTACGGGATGGACTGGCTTCGATACCGTTTCCTACATCGGTGCTTTTGACGGCAGCAACAACTGGTTGAGCGGATGGACCAACTTCGACCCGCAGAACACGAAATACTGATAAAAGGTCGATTAAAGGTAAAAAAGTAAAAAGGTAAAAAAGTAAAAGGCACCTCCTTGTACTTTTGAGAATGAATAAATAACGAGAGGCATGATGCTGTTTTCCGGCATCATGCCTCTTCATTTTCTTTATGGGGGCACAAAGCTACTCTTTTTCTTGTTCATTCGGATGTTTTTCCGTACATTTGCATCCGAAACCACCGTTTTCCGAAATAAACGACTAAGTATCCCCCAATACCTTTGCACGCATGAACCGTAACGAAATCATCCGTCGTGCGGGCCATTTGCCCGCCGCCGGCATAGCAGAAGCCGTCAACAAGTCGCTGACGGCTAATCCCTTTCTTGTCGTCACAGCGCCACCGGGAGCGGGAAAGTCCACCCTTCTGCCCCTTACCATCCTCGACGGAATGGCACATGCGACGGAAGGCAAGGTAATGATGCTGGAGCCAAGGCGCATCGCCGCCCGGCAGATAGCCGAGCGCATGGCCGACATCCTGGGTGAGCCTGTGGGCAAGACCGTGGGCTACCGCGTGAGGTTCGACACGAAGGTTGGCACCGATACCCGTCTGGAGGTCGTGACTGAGGGCATACTCACCCGTATGCTCGTGGCAGACCCCACGCTGGAGGGTGTGGGCGTGGTGGTGTTCGACGAGTTCCATGAGCGCAACCTGCAGTCGGACCTCGCCCTTGCCCTCGCCCGACAGTGCCAGGAACTGCTGCGTCCCGACCTCAGGATAGTCATCATGTCTGCCACCATCGATGCCACCCGCATCTGCCAGGCACTCCATGCTCCGCTCATCGAGTCGGAGGGCAGGATGTTTGCCGTGGAGACACGCTATGCAGAGGAAGACATCGGGGGCGGAGATGCCTACAGGGCCAACAGTCCTGCGGTGATTGCCCAGACGGTGGCGGCAAGCATAGCGAGGGCACACCGTGAACATGATGGCGACATCCTTGCCTTCCTGCCCGGACAGGGCGAGATAGAGCGGTGCGCCGAACTGCTGGGCGATTCCCTCTTCCCCACCACCGTCTATCCCCTCTACGGCAACCTCCCGCCAACGCTCCAGCGCAAGGCCATCGCTTCCTCCCTGCCGGGCGAACGCAAGGTGGTGCTTGCCACCCCCATTGCCGAGACCTCACTCACCATCGAAGGTGTAAGAATCGTCATAGACTCTGGCCGATACAAGAAGATGACAGTGGAACCGCAGTCGGGACTGAGCCGTCTTACGACAACCCTTATCAGTCTGGACATGGCCACCCAGCGCCGAGGGCGTGCGGGACGAGTGGCGGAGGGCGTGTGCTACCGTCTCTGGACCCGCACCTCCGAACACCGCATGGAGGAACAGAGGGTGCCGGAGATAGAGGAGGCGGAACTCAGCAACCTCGTGCTCGACATCGTCAGCTTCGGCGAGAGCGACGTGGAGTTGCTGCCCTGGCTTACCCCTCCTCCCAAGGCGCACATACAGGAGGCTTACACGCTGCTGCGGGCATTGGGAGCTACCGACGGACGAAACGCCATCACGTCCTTGGGCAAGAAGATGGAGCAGATGCCTTGCCATCCGCGCATCTCGAGGATGATTCTCGGAGCAAGAAACAAGGCGGAGCAGGCCCTGGCGTGCGACATCGCCGCCCTTCTGGAGGAGAAGATTCCGGGAGAACAGTCCGGCTGCGACATGACCCTCCGCATCAACACGCTGAGAGACAACAGAAGCAGGCTCCAGTTGGGTGCATGGAAACGTGTCGCACAGGTGGCAAGTGAATACCGCCGTATGGCACATGCCGACGAGGACAACCGGCTTGTGGCTGGCGAGGACATCGGACTGCTCCTGGCCTATGCCTACCCGGAGCGCATTGCTCATAGCCTCGACAGCATTGGCCATTTCCGCTTGGCAGGCGGCAAGGAGGTGCTCATTCCCACCACCGACCCCATGTCGGCACATCCGTGGATAGCCGTCGCACTGCTCTTCGACCGTGTGCTGCTTGCCGCTCCGCTCGACATCCGGCAGTTGGCGGAGGCGGACACTTCCGTGGATGGGGCATCGGGCATCATCCGCCAGCGCGACCGTATTGTCTGGGACGGCAAGCAGGGTAGGGTAGTGATGCAACAGGAACGGGTCATCGGCAAACTGACCGTGGACAGCAAGCCCATCCACGACTGCGACAGCGCCCGGATAGTTTCCATCGTCTGTGAGGCTGTGAAGAAGGAAGGACTGTCCATGCTCGACTGGAACGACTCCGTGAAGGCGCTGCAGCGCAGGGTGGCACAGGTGGCAGAGTGGCATCCTGAGCTCGCCTTGCCCGACCTCTCCACTGGGCATCTGATGGAGACGGCGGCGGAGTGGCTCCCTTTCTACCTGGAGCAGGGAGGTCATGTGAGGCAGACCCTCGCCGAACTGAAAAAGATAGACCTGCGGGAAGTGCTCTGGAACATCATTCCTTATGACCTGCAGCAGGAGGTGGACCGCCTTGCCCCCACCCACATCGAGGTGCCCACGGGCAGCAAGATACGCATCGACTACCGGCAGGGTGCTGAGGCTCCCGTGCTGAGCGTGCGCCTACAGGAGTGTTTCGGCATGACCGACACGCCACGCGTAGACGGCGGCAAGCGTCCCGTATTGATGGAACTGCTCTCTCCGGGCTTCAAACCCGTACAGCTGACGCAAGACCTCGGCAGTTTCTGGCAGGGCACCTACTTCGAAGTGCGCAAGGAGATGAAGCGCCGCTACCCCAAACACTACTGGCCCGAGAACCCGCTCGAGGCTGAGGCTGTGAGGGGCGTGAAAAGAAAGCAAACGCAGTAAGGCGTGTTCTAAAAATTCCACGCATTGTTAATATTCTTCTTTGGACGGATTGCTCTTTGTGTCTTTTTGATTTTATCCGGCATCTTTTCCTTCCTTCTTCAGTCGCATAGCCCGCTATGCTCCTTCAGAAAGGAAGTAAAATCTGCTCGGCTAAAATCCAAAAATCCTACAAAGGTAATTTTTAGAACCCGCCTAAATTCTTCTGCTCTTTCGGGGCGTGCTGGCGACAACTTTCATGGAATGATGATGTTGCAACGTACAGGTCGAATTCCTGTCTTGGCGTTTTCCGTTGCATAAGTATCTTATTTGCGTCTTGTAATCCCTATGGTTGCCACCCGCAAGTAGGATATTTATGCAATGGCCTTTAGCTGTATCTGTATCAGTATCAGTATGTCTTGCCTGTATCATTCTGTATCAGAAGTGTATCATTCCTAAAACGATACAAAAGAAAAGTTAAGTTCTTGTAATATAGCGTGTTAAGGTGTATCGGAAGCGATACACTTTGCATCTTTTCGATACATTTACTGTATCGTAAGCGATACAGCTTAACTATCTATGTATTAATATATTAACTATCATTTTGTATCAAAAAATAAAATGATACAAAAATGATACAAGGTGTATTACATTTCCGTTATATTCCCCGTGCCTACTACAATATTTGCGCTTTTGTGCGGTTTTATATATGAGGCGGCAACAAACCAGACGAATGAAGTCTTGATGCCTTGTTGCCGGTGGAACAGCAGAATAAAAAAGATAAAGCCATGTGGAAATATTACGCTTTGTTGTCCGCATTCTTTGCCGCACTGACGGCAATCTTCGCCAAAGTGGGGGTGAAAGACATCAACTCGGACCTGGCTACAGCCATACGTACCGCAGTCATTCTGGTCATAACGTGGGGCATTGTGGTAGCCGGCAACCACCATGCAGAGGTAAAGGGCATCACCGCCCACACGTGGGTGTTTCTTCTTCTCTCCGGGTGTGCTACCGGCCTTTCATGGCTCTTCTATTTCAAGGCCATCCAGGTTGGTGACGTGAGCCGTGTGGCTCCCATCGACAAGTTGAGTGTCGTCATCACCATCTGTCTGGCCTTCCTATTCCTCAAGGAGCCGGTAAATGTCAAAACCCTGCTGGGTGCAGCCCTCATCACGGCGGGCAGCATCGTGATGTTGTACAAATAAAAAGGGGAAACTTAGGATTCTTTAACCGGTGGAAGTGTCGTTTTCTCGTCTTTTCGTGTTACTTTTGCAGACGATATTCACATTTTATATTAATAACGACACCATTATGACACATGGACACGAAGTTCTCCACATGATGGAGGGCAACAGCTATTCTACCAAGCAGCAACTCGTCGATGCCATAATTGCGCGCTTCGGCGAGGACGAGCGTTTCTATACCTGCTCTGCCGAGGGAATGACAGCGGCACAGCTGGTCGATTTCCTGGCAGAGCGCGGCAAGTTTATGCCTGCCACTGGCGCTGACAATTTCACGGTCGACATCACCAAGGTGTGTAACCACTAAGCAAGGAGACATGGCAAAAGTACTGATCAAAACAACAGAGGGCGACATCAAGGTGCGCCTTTATGACGAGACACCTCTACACCGCGACAACTTCATCAAGTTGGCTAAAGAGGGATATTTTGACGGAACGCTCTTCCATCGTGTCATCAAGGACTTCATGATACAGGGCGGCGACCCCGACAGCAAGGGCGCGCCCAAGGGAAAGATGCTCGGTACGGGAGGTCCCGACTATACCCTGCCCGCAGAGATAGTCTACCCCCAGCTCTTCCACAAGCGCGGAGCCTTGAGTGCTGCCCGTTTGGGCGACGAGGTGAACCCCGACCGCGAGAGCAGCGGTAGCCAGTTCTACATTGTGTGGGGCAAGACCTACAAGGCCGGTGAACTGAAGCAGATGGAGAAACAGATGGGAATGCAGATGGAGCAGGCCGTCTTCAATCAGTTGGCCAAGGAGCACCACGACGAAATCATGGATCTTCGGCGCAACCGCGACCGTGAGGGTCTCATGAAGTTGCAGGACGCTTTGACTGCCGAGACCCGGAAACGCTGCAGCGAGCAGGGCTACCCCGTTTTCACCGAAGAGCAGAAGAAGGCGTACACAGAGGTAGGCGGCACGCCTTTCCTTGACGGCCAGTATACGGTGTTTGGCGAGGTGGAGGAAGGCCTTGACGTGGTGGAGAAGATACAGGGCTGCGAAACGCAGCGCGGCGACCGTCCCAAGGAAGACGTGACGATGGAAGTCTGCGTGACGGAAGAGTAAAGGTGTTGCCAAAAACAAAAAAGAAAAATCCCCAGCTTCTGAATGTCAGATAACTGGGGATTTCTTTCGTGCGCCTGATAGGGCACAAACAGTATCTTTGTATCTTATTGACTTCCAGATATTTACGCATTACTTAGAGTAAAACGGTAAACATTTTTCGGTAAACTTTCCAAAGAACTACTTTAATTTTATCACTGCAAAGGTAATCATTTTTCGGCAATTGTCAAACATTTTAATGTTACAATCTGAATTTTATTTTTGTTTGAACGGCAGACACATTATTATAATAGGCTTTGTCCGCAATCTGGTAAACCGTGGCGCAACAATGGGTTATAACGCAAAATACTGATAGCTGTATTGCCGTATTGTGGAACATCCAGAATGAAAATAACACAAAAGCCGTGAGCGTTAAAATGAAAACGGAAAAAATAACAGGGTGGGTGTGTCTTGTGGTGTGGTTTCCCTATATATATTTTGGGCGGAAAATTGAATTTCGTTTTTGTGGTAGTCCTCAAAAGTTAAAAAGCCTATATATCCATTGACATACAGGCTTTTGTGTGTTGATAAAATTAAGTAGTGGCTATTTAGTCCCTATCTTGGTAATAATAATAGTCCTCTGCTATCATTTGCTCTTCCGTCATTTCATTATCTGGCACAGCGTCATAAAACACACGGTTGTTTCTCCTTGGTGTGTTTCTTCTTTGCTGTTTCTTCTTTGGTTGTTTGCTTTGTTGCTTTCTATATAGATAAAACGCATAAAGCCAACATAATACACCGCTAATAATAAGGACATATCCAAGCATAGTAATAAGATTTTCCGCAAAGGTACGATTTTTTTTGACTTTTCGTAAACCTTACGAATACAAAAATGCTATTCGTAAACAAAAACTTTAATTTCTTGAATAATGAACATATCGGGAACAGGCTTAAAGCCTCAACACAAAGCCTTTTTAATATGGCTTGTAGAAACATTTGGTTACACAATTAACCGTGTGTCAATGGCTGAAATTGGTGTGCAATCTGGCAACAACAAACAGACGGTGTGCAATTACATTAACCGTCTGGAGAAATGCGGATGTATCACGGTAGACAAAATGAGTGCCTACAAATGGGTTGTGACTATCTCTAAAAACAAATATGAAGAAATTATGAATGAGCAACGAAAGTAAAAGGTACATTTTTAGCGATAATGCGAAATGGTCTAAAGTTGTTTTGTGTATGCCTTGTATTCTTGCCCAAATAGAAATATGTATAGAAGATAATAAAGGCAAAAAACATAAAACAAATTTAAGCGGTGATGAGCGTGGCGTGTTGTCATTTGTGATATTATCGTATGATATGAACGCTTTGCAGTACAAACAGGCAGACGAATGTAATGTGCTGCTATCGTGTCAAAACATTGCAGATAGTTTTGGCTTTAGCCGTTCTAAAGCATACCGTGTGTGTAACCGTTTAATCGAAAATGGACTATTGAAATGTACCAATAAAGACGAAAGAAAAGGCACAAGTAAAAGCGCATATATCCCAAATGTGGAAACGCTGCAAAAGCATATAAAAAACTTTTTGGATAAACACCCAAATTTCAAAATGTAGTGCTTAGTGTTTCTAGGGGTGAAACTACAAGTTTTTTATAAGTGATTGAGAATGAGATATGTTTTTATCTCAT
>CAVKZC010000182.1:0-6870 GCA_963660455.1 Sphaerochaetaceae bacterium
AAAGAAAAATCTGCTCGGCTAAAATGCAAAAATCCTACAAAGGTAATTTTTAGAACCCGCCTATAACAAAAAATAATGGGCAGCCCGAAAGGACTGCCCAATATTTTTTGCAAGAATCTCTGCTATTACTTGTTCAGAGCATCGGCAAGTTCTGCACCAGCCTTGAACTTGGCAACCTTCTTGGCAGCGATCTGGATCTTCTCCTTTGTTGCGGGGTTGATACCCTCACGTGCAGGACGCTCGCTAACGCTGAATGTACCGAAGCCTACCAACTGAATCTTGTCACCTGCTACGAGAGCCTCTTTCAGTGCGCTGACTGTTGCGTCGAGAGCCTTCTTTGAGTCTGCCTTGCTGATGCCGGCACCTGCTGCGATCTTGTCAATCAATTCTGTCTTGTTCATAATTTTGCTTTATTAATGGATTAATACTAATTTGTTTCTAAGCGATTTGGGTACAAAAATAGAACTAATCTTTTAGAAATCAAACAAAAATTGAAGAAAAATGAAGAAATTATTGAAAATTAAGTCTATTATGCCTTTTTTATGGCACTTTCACGGATATTTTTCGTAATTTTGCCGCCAAATCATCATGTAAGAAGACACTGCTATGCGCAATATACCCATTGTTACAAAGAACTTGTTGATTATTAATGTCGCGGTATTCCTCGTCAGTTATTTCGTGGGGAAGGCGGCAGGGGTAGACAATCCTCTTGCCGACACTTTCGGACTCCATTTCTTCATGGCCTCCGATTTCATGCCGTGGCAACTTGTCACCTACATGTTCATGCATGGCGGATGGGAGCATATCATTTTCAATATGTTCGCCCTCTGGATGTTCGGATGTGTGGTAGAGCGCGTGTGGGGTGCCAAGAAGTTCCTGTTTTATTACCTTGCGTGTGGTGTCGGGGCCGGCCTCTTTCAGGAGGCAGCCCAGTTTGTGCAGTTCTGGATGCTTGCCTCCGACCAGGTAGAGGGTTTCAACATCTCGATGATGTCGCTTGTGGCACACAACAGCGAAGCCCTGCTCAACCAGTGGACCACCGTGGGTGCCTCCGGTGCCATTTATGCCATCTTGCTGGCTTTCGGCATGATCTTCCCCGACGACCGCATCTTTATCTTCCCCTTGCCCGTACCCATCAAGGCCAAGTACTTCGTGATAGGCTATGCCGTCATCGAACTCTTCTCGGCCATGGCCACCACCAATGACGGTGTGGCGCACATAGCCCATCTGGGCGGTATGGTGTTCGGCTTCTTCCTCATACGCTATTGGCGCAAGCAGATAGACGGCGGCTATTCGGGCCATGCGGCCAAGGATGCCTTCGACAAGATGCGCGGCATGTTTGGTGGCAAGCGTGGCGGTAGCCGTTTTACCTATACCCGCCACGAACAGCAGTCTGCACCGCACGACCGCCAGACCGACTGGCAGTACAATGCGCGCAAGAAGGCCACACAGGAAGAGATAGACCGTATACTCGACAAGATACGCCGCAACGGCTATGACAGTCTGACTAAGGAAGAGAAGCAGAGCCTCTTCGACCAAAGCAACCGATAGAGGGCATGTTCAGAGAGCTCAAGACACTTACCGTCCGGATGATAGCAGGTGCCAATGTGGCCACCATCGTCCTGATGTTGCTTGTGGGGTACTCCGACCGATTGTCGCCGGAGCATTTCCCCGTGCTGTCCACCATGGGACTGCTCTTCCCTGTATTTCTGCTGGCCAACCTTTGTTTTCTCTTTTTCTGGTTGGTGTTCAAGGTGAGGTATGCCCTCTTGCCCTTTGTGGGTTTCCTCCTTTGCTATTTCCCGGTACGCACCTATTTTCCTGTCAATCTCACGGGCGATGACGCACCGGAGGGGAGCATCAAGGTGCTGTCTTACAATACGCTCAGTTTTGCGGAGGGGCAGACAGACAGCGAGGGTGTCAACCTTGTGCTGGCATACTTGAAGCAGCAGGATGCCGATATCGTATGCCTGCAGGAAGCCATGCCCAACGGGCAGATAAGAGAACAGATGGACTCGCTGCTGCATGCGCAGTATCCCTTTATGCGCTGCATGGTGCATCCTGCCGGGAGCAATGCCGTCCTGGTGCTCAGCAAGTTCCCTATACTCCACAGCGAGTTGGTGCCTTACGAATCGAAGGGCAACATGACAGCTGCCTTCACCCTGTCCATAGACGGCAAGAAGGTGCTCTTGCTCAACAACCATCTCGAGACCACCGGACTCTCCATCGAGGAACGCCATGAGTTCAAGAGCCTCGTCAAGGGGAATATGGACACCGACAAGGCCGAACGCACCTCCAAACTGCTGTTCGTAAAACTGGGCGAGTCCGCCAAGCGGCGTGCGCCCGAGGCAGAGGCCGTGGCACGTTACGTGCGGCAGCACCGTGGCGAGAGCATTATCCTGTGCGGCGACTTCAACGACGGCCCCATTTCCTATGCCCATCATGTGGTGGCAAACGAGCTTACCGACTGCTTTGTGGCGTCGGGCAACGGACTTGGCATCAGTTACAACCGGGGCGGATTCTACGTGCGCATAGACAACATCATGTGCTCCGCCGACTGGGAGCCGTGCTGGTGCCGTGTGGACAACGAAATAGCCGCTTCAGACCATTATCCCATCATCTGTCGTCTAAAAAAGAGCGATAATCGCTAAAAAAACAAGAATATCGCGTGAATTATTTCTTAAAAAGGAAAAAAATGACTATTTTTGCACGGCATTATATGCAAACAGAATGAAACAATAACAAATAATAACAAAAATAGAAATGCAAAACAAAGGAATTGTAATTTGTGTTGCCGTCCTTCTGACGCTCGCAAGCATCTTCTATCTGTCGTTCTCCGTAGCTACCAGCTACTACGACAGTGAGGCTGCCAAGATTAAAGACCCTATTGCTCAGCAGGACTACAAGGACTCTGTCAAGTACCTGGGTGTTTATTCTTACCAGAACTGCTTGGAGACCCAGATCGGTCTTGGACTTGACCTCAAGGGCGGTATGAATGTCATTCTTGAGATTTCCGTTCCCGATGTCATCGAAAACCTGGCCGACCACAAGACGGATGCCGGTTTTACCAATGCCATGAAGGAAGCCAGGGCTCAGGAGGAAGCCAACGGTGGCGACTTCGTGTCGCTTTTCATCAACGCTTACCACAAGAGTGCACCCGGTCACAAACTCGCTGAAGTGTTCGCCACACAGCAGTTGCAGGGCAAGGTGTCTCCCCAGAGTAGCGACTCTGAGGTGGAGAAGGCCATCCGCGAGACCGTACAGGATGCCATCGACAACTCTTTCAATGTGGTCCGCACACGTATCGACAAGTTCGGTGTCGTTCAGCCCAACATCCAGAAGCTCGAAGGTCAGCAGGGACGTATCATGGTCGAGATGCCTGGTATCAGCCAGCCCGAGCGTATGCGCAAGATGTTGCAGGGTAGTGCCAACCTCGAGTTCTGGGAGACATACAACTCAGAGGAGATTGCTCCTTATCTGCAGCAGCTCGACACCCGTCTTGCCAATGGCGAGGAGGGTACAGAGGTGAAGGACACCGCTGCCGTAGACTCTGCCAAGGCCAGTGTTGCCAAGGCCGAGCCAGCCAAGGCAGCCGCTCCCAAGCTCAACCTCAAGAAGGGTACTGACGCCAAGGCCAAGATGAGTGCCGAGGCACAGACAGCCGAGGCCATCAAGGCTCATCCGCTGTTGTCCCGTCTGCAGCTTACCGGTGGCCAGAGCCTGAGCACCGTAGGTTATGCCAGCGTGCGCGATACCGCTGCCATCAACAAGCTCATCTACTCTGCCGTTGCCAAGCAGGTTTTGCCTTCCGACGTAAAACTGCTCTGGAGCGCAAAGCCCGAGGAACTGCTCAATGCCAAGAATATCTTCTCTCTCCATGCCCTGAAGGTCACTACCACTACAGGCCGTGCTCCGCTGGAGGGTGATGTCATCACTGATGCCAAGGACGAGTTTGAGCCTACCACTGGTTCTCCTTGTGTCAGCATGAAGATGAATACAGAGGGTGCCCGCAAGTGGGCACAGATGACCAAGTCGAATGTGGGCAAGGCCATCGCCATTGTCCTGGACGGTGTCGTTTACTCCGCTCCTCGTGTCAACGGCGAGATTGCTGGCGGTAGCTCTCAGATTACCGGTCACTTCACCATTGAGGATACCAAGGACTTGGCCAACACCCTGAAGTCGGGCCGTATGCCTGCTCCTGCCCGTATCGTACAGGAAGAGGTGGTAGGTCCTACCCTCGGTGCACAGTCCATCCAGATGGGTATCATCTCCTTCGTCGTGGCTTTCGTGCTCCTGATGGTTTACATGGTTATCATGTACAACTTCACTGCGGGTATGATGGCTAACGCTGCCCTCATCGTCAACGTGTTCTTCACGCTCGGCATCCTCACGTCGTTCCAGGCGGCATTGACGCTACCCGGTCTCGCCGGTATCGTGCTGTCTCTCGGTACTGCCGTCGATGCCAACGTGCTTATCTTCGAGCGTATCAAGGAGGAGCTTCGCTCCGGCAAGGGTATGAAGCAGGCTGTAGCTGCCGGTTACGGCAACGCCTTCTCAGCCATCTTCGACTCCAACCTTACTTCTTTGATTACTGGTGTTATCCTCCTCGTTACCGGTACAGGTCCTATCCGCGGCTTCGCCACCACTTGGATCATCGGTATCATCGTTTCGTTCTTCACAGCCGTGTTCTTGACCCGTCTGGTGTTCGACCATCAGTTGAAGAAGGACAAGTGGCAGAACGTGAAGTTCGTTACTGGCTTTTCACGCAACTTGATGCAGGGCAAGAAGTACAAGTTCATGGCCATGTACAAGAAGACCTTTACCGTGACTATTGCCGCTGCCATCGTGTTCATCGGCTGCTTCTTCGTCCGTGGTTTGAGCAAGAGCATCGACTTTACGGGTGGCCGCAACTATGTGGTTGCATTCGAGAACCCTGTAGAGCCTGAGCAGATACGTTCCGTGCTGGGCGATGCCTTCGTCAATGCCGACGGAAGCAAGGCTACCACTACAGCCCTTGCCATCGGTACAGACGGCAAGACCATCCGCGTGTCTACCAACTACATGATAGAGAGTAACAATCCCAATGTGGACGACGATGCCGAGACCATCCTCTATACTTCGCTGAAGAAGGCCGGACTCGTTTCCCAGAAGAATGTCGAGGCATTCAAGAACCCGGACATCCGTCAGGGCGGTTCCATCATCAGCAGTACCAAGGTAGGTCCGTCTGTGGCTAAGGACATCACGATGGGTGCCATCTACAGTGTCATCTTCGCCCTGATAGCTATCTTCCTCTACATCTTGCTCCGTTTCCGCAACGTGGCGTTCTCGCTGGGTTCTACCATCGCCCTGGCCTTCGATGCCTTGACGGTGATTGGCTTCTACTCGCTGTTGTGGGGCATCGTGCCCTTCTCATTGGAGATAGACCAGACCTTCATCGGTGCCATCCTTACCGTGGTGGGTTACTCCATTAATGATAAGGTGGTGGTGTTCGACCGTATACGTGAGAACATGCACCTCCATCCCAAGGGCGACTTGCAGCAGATCTTCAATGCTTCTATCAACGAGACGTTGACACGTACCATCAATACTTCATCCACGACATTGCTCGTGCTGCTCTGCATCTTCATCCTCGGTGGTGACAGCATTCGCAGCTTCTCGTTCGCAATGATCCTCGGTGTTGTGTTCGGTACCCTGTCTTCTATCTTCATCGCTTCTCCTATCGCTTACCTCGTGCTTGGTCGCAAGATCAAGGAGGACGGCGCTGAGACTGCAGCAGTGAAAGTAGCAGAGTAAGGAATTCCCTCAATAGGCAAAATAAACTAAAGCCGCTTCCCCCTCCGGGAAGCGGCTTTTTATAGATATAGGTATATGTATATGCTACTCTCCCTCCTTCTTTCCGGTCTCCTTACTTTTGTGGAGCTCAACTGCGAGAATCTGTTCGATACCGTGCACGATTCGCTCAAGAACGACGTGGAGTTCACGCCTGAGGGCAGTTACCGTTGGACACGCACCCGTTACTGGCGCAAGCTGAACAGTCTGGCACGCGAACTTATTGCCCTTGGCGAGCCACAGGACAGTGTTGCGGCCTCGCGCCTTGACAAGGCGCACGCCTGGCAGTTGCCCGACCTTGTGGCGCTCTGCGAGGTGGAAAACGACTCGGTGATGGTGGCGCTTACACGCCGCTCGCTCTTGCGCCAGGCAGGCTATGAGTATATTATGACTGATTCGCCCGACGAGCGTGGCATAGACGTAGCACTGATGTACCAGCCTTCCTCCTTTCGCCTCCTGCGGTCGTATTCCTTGCGTATACCCCCGAAGGAAGGGATGCGCCCTACACGCGACATACTCTATGCCTGCGGACAGACGGCAGACGGAGACAGTCTGCACGTCTTCGTGGTCCATGCACCCAGTCGGCGCGGCGGTGAACAGGCTTCACGACCCTATCGGTTGCATGTGGCGCAACGCCTGGGCGTGTCGGTCGACTCGGTGCGGACGGCTTGTCCTGATGCCCGCATCATCGTGGCAGGCGATTTCAATGACTATTCCGACTCGCCTGCCTTGCTCCTTCTCTCCTCCGACCATCAGCTTACCGAAGTCTCTGCAGCAGCCAAAGGCAGCAACGGAGCCCGTGCCACATACCGCTGGCATGGCGACTGGCGCAGCCTCGACCATATCTTCTGTTCCCCAGCCTTGGCTGCACGCATGGAGGATTGCCGTATAGGTGATTTGCCATTCCTCTTGGAGGAAGACGCGAAGTATGGTGGCAAGAAACCGTTCCGTACCTATCTGGGGCCACGCTATCTGGGAGGTTTCAGCGACCATCTGCCGCTGGTGCTAAGACTGAGGCAGTAACGGCGTTGTTTCTCTTAT
>CAVKZC010000183.1:0-6812 GCA_963660455.1 Sphaerochaetaceae bacterium
TTATCGCTTTTGCAGATGACATCTATGCAAAGTGAACCATAGTTGAGGAATATAAGCTTTAAGATGCTATTTGAGCAGAAAGCTTTACTAGAATACAAAACGATTCCGCTACCAGAGTAATTCCCATATTTCTCATACGTTTCTACAGACCTTTCGTCAGCATAACTAAATCCAAAAGTTTCCTTGTATTTGTCAACCACAGAAGGTATCACCTTATGGCGTTCTGTTGTCAGCATGATACAATTAACCGAACCTCTATACAGTGACCCTGTTCCATCGCTGTTCACCCAGACTCCCATCATGTTGATACACTTCTCATACAACCATCGCATCACTTGCATTTCCTTTTCGCTATGCAGGCGGTTGTACAAAGTCTGCAAGTTTGTCTTTGCCTCGTCAGTCCAATAGCCATCTGTGCGCAGGATAAGTTCGTGTTCTTCCTCTGCAATATTGAGAAGCAATACGATCCTTTCTTCTGATGATTTACAGTCAAGAAGTTGACAGAACAATCGACGCACTTCTGGTTGGGTGTTCCATATGGTGAGATTACGGAGATGGCGGTCGGCACCACGGTTCGTAATATTGATGATAGTCGTGTTCTTTTTCATGCTCATCCAGTCGTAGTTGCGGCACAATACAGCACGAATCAGAAGATAGTCTTTTGCAAGTTCCTCTGTTACGCCACCCTTACAGAAAACACACTTCACGTTTTCTGTCCGCTTTCGATATACGTCTGCATCCATTCCTTCCTCATAATAGAAGGTTACAAAGCCCTGCATGAAATCATCAGACTCAGCCAAACGGAACATTTCTTTCCAATGCTCGTCTTTTAAAATTTGTTGGGCTTTTGTCGCCTCATTGTCAAGGTAACGGTTTCCACGACGACTGTCATTGAAACCTACGATTGCCTCATAAGGATGTTCCCATGCCTTGAAATCAGCATTGCCATCTGGCTGGTAGTTGAGAGCATCATTAAGCAGTCTTGTCAAAGTGATTTGTGGCATCAGTTCATTGATGTCCGTGTTCTGTACCATCACATGAGCGAAACGCATCCATGTGAAAAATCTGTCCTCGTCAAATTCATCTAATGTCTTGATTTTGTCTATGTACTCAAATAAGACGGAAAGCAATATCATCTGCCTACGTCCCATTTTTGCACTGCTCATGCTCCAAGGTTCCCAGTCACGACTCGTTTCCCAAGGAGCGGTGAGTGAGCCAAGGATGATTTTCCCGATATTTTTGTCGCAAAGGAAATTGAGAAGATGCTCCAACTGACGTAGCAAATCGATGCCTTTCTCCTTTCCTTTGCTGATGATTTCTGCATATTTGCCGAAGCCGAGATGTCTCTCCACATCAGAATTTTTAGAGAAGAAGTCGAACAATGGGTCATCGGCAAGGCTCGACTCTTTGGAACGCTCCGCAAGCAGAATACTCTTGTTGGCAAAGAAACGTTGCAGGAAACGAAAGAATCGTCTGTCGCACTCCTTGCTGCCCGAGTCATCGGTGTCTTCGGGTTTTTCCCAAAACAGATTCGTCCATCTGCCATCTATCAACGAGGAGAAATTAAGCCAATAAGGTACGGTGCGGTTAGCCACGCTCAATGTCATGGGCACAGGGTCGGCATACTCATCTTTCATATATCCGACAAGGTCGGCTTTGAAATTTTCGAATGGCGTAAGTTGCAGACCACGGGCGTTCATCTTGATAAACAATTCCTCGCTCAGCCCAAAGCCGTTCAGTTCCAATACATAAAACTTTAATTTCCGAAGGTCTTCGTAGGTAGGCTTTACCTCTGCCTCCGCATATTTCTCGCTGATGGAATCCAGCATGCGGAGCATGGAGTCGATGGTGGTGTCCTTGTCATAACTCTTACTGTACCAAGAAGACTTTCTGATAGTTTTACTAGGCTTCTCTTCCACTTTTATTTTGGCAGAAAAGAGTTTGTGGAGAAAACTGGTAGATGAAGTCCGAGTCTGATACTCAAAATTATTAAGGTATATGGGCATGGCGGTCGTTTCTGATGACAGACATTCCATCGCAGCCAAATACCAGTGTAGCAGGAATAATGTGGTAAGTCTTTGCTGACCATCTAGCAATTCAAAAGAGCCGTTCTCTCCATCATCTATGAATGTGCCATATAGAAAGTTGAGTTCCAGTTTCTCCACATTGTTGTTTGCTAAAGCACCAAAGATGTCTTGCAAAAATTTGTCGCGGATACTTTGTTGACTCTTTCGTCCCTGCGCATACGGACGCTGAATCATCGGAATGAGGATACGTCCTACCTTACGGCAAACGCTCTCGCCGTTTTGTTCCACGATGAGACCTTCGGTCATCAATTCATGGAATGTATATAGTTTGCTTGTTGTACTCATGTCGTATTCTACTGATTTGATGGAAAGAAACGTTTTAACTGACCGAACATGAATTCATGGTATTTCTCCTTGTCCTCCTTTGTCCATCGTGTTCTTGACTCTGTTACATTGTCATCATCGAAGAATTTCATAAAAACATATTGTGTGCAAGGCAGAACATAACGTCCGTTTTTAGCCTTATCTATGATATATTTACGTTTCTTGCGAAACAATGCGTTGCCATACTCTCTGTTGGTGGACGAGTCCAGTAGTGTCAGATTACCGATAAAGTTCTTGTTCTCCTGTTCTTCTCCTTCTTGGCTCTGAATGATTCCTACCAGGTCTTCCCATTCCCCATTATCTATTTTCTTTTGAATGGCCTCTGTCACGATGGAAGGGTTGTCGGCGATATATCCTTCCACCCAATTCCTTTGCGCCTCCTTGTCCTTCAATTGATTGGTAGTGGCAGAGTCGATGTGCTCGATGTCCCAGTTCTGACTCTTGTAAAGGTCGTAAGGAAACTTGAACACGTTGGCATCACCCATGTAAGCATCATCCTTTTCTCTGATTTCTTTTAGTTGTCTGGAAAGCATGTCCACATTAAGCAACAACAGTATCTTGCGAAGATTGGGTCGGTCGGGATATTCTGTTACAATACGCGGTTTACCATCATCTTGCCATTCTACGCAGTTCTTGGGTAAAACCGTTTTTATTTCATCTTCGAGCATTGCCAGAAAATCGTCAACAGTGCATTCGACGTTAACTTTTCTCTTGTCCTCATACTCCTTGTATATCTCGGTCAAGGTCACACCGCTTTGGATGAGATAACCAACATAGTTGTAAATCTCGGGAGTGTCATACCAGTCTTGAAGCGTATTGAATGTATCTATAATATCTGCCCATAAACCAGCCACCATTTCCTGTAAATCGTTGGATGACAGCCCATCGAGCATCCTATAGTAAAATCTAAAAATATCACCAGACTCTATATCGTTCTCTTTTTTGTCGTGCGATTTTAGATAGAAAAGTTTGAGCAATTCGCCCATTCGGTCTTCTTCATCGATTCCTTTGTTGCTGACAAAACACCAAAAGTCATTGCGTTGCAACATATTTTCCATCAGCTCCCATTGCAGCGATACCTTTGCCTGCTCCAAAACCTTATCGCCCACGGCAAAATTCTTCTTCTGTAAAAAGAGGGCTTTTATCAGTTCGGTGTCAGTTAAAGGAATCTTGCCATTATTGATTCTCGTAAATTCCTGTACAGGGTCAACATCATCATCGTTGCTTAGCTGATACCAGATTACTTTGGTTGGGCCAGTTTCACTCACGTTGACAATCTGTTCCAGCAAGCTGTTTCTCATTTTACGTTTGCTTTCGCCATCGCCACCGTTATATCTTTTGTTTACTTCCAACCCTTTTCCCTCAAACCACTCGTCGATATATATCATGGCATTGCAGATATGAGTAGAATCAATGTCTGTAGGCTCGATGTCTTCGCCCTTTGCCAATGCGTTGAGTACTTCGCAAGTGGAAAAACGAGACTCATAGAACATCTGGTATAATTGTGCGCCATGATAGTCTTCCTTGAAATCATCGGCTTCACCATGATATTCCTTTTCGATGAGATAGGACAGTAAAATGAAAATTGAGGTTAAGCGCTGCTGTCCGTCAACTAACTCCCAGAGTTTGATGTCGCTGTTGTCTGCATCATCTCCAAGTGCATTGTTACGCACCTCCTCATCGCAAATCTCTCTCACGATGATGGGTTGTAGGCAATAGAAATTGCCCACACCCGATGATTTGTCGCGGTCGTATTGCTTACGGAATGAGTACAAGTCACTAAGCAACTCTTCTACCTGCTTTCTGTTCCATCTGTATCCACGCTGATAGCAAGGTACATAAAAACAGTTCTTTCCATCAAGCAGACTGCCTATTGTTTTTATATCTACGATATTGTTTGCCATTAGTTCTGTTTTTTGTTAGTAAATATCTGTAGCGAGACCATTTTCTGTTTTTCTGCCAATATTAGGTAAAACGTAAGAATACTAACAAAATTGTATGGTAAGAAAGGTTTAGAGGGATGTATATCACACCACATTGACTTTACTTCAGACGTCGAACATTCCTGTCATCTAAACCGCTTTTAATTAGCTAGCCATTACTACTTCAGTATAACTCTGAGAGCTTTTCACATTTTTAAGGCCAAGCTATTTGGGTGTTATATATCTGTGCCAAGTGTCTGCATTGACGACACTCTTGAAGCCCATACTATAAAACAGCTTCCGTCTCGTTGTCAGAACGGATTATTTGTCTGAAGAGTTCTTCTTGATTTCTTCTTTCGGTTGGAGTGTTTTGTACATCTTGTAAGGCTTTTCCATTGGCTTCAACTCGTCGAGGTTGATTACCGGTTTTTTCTCTTTTTCCATCTCTTTAATATATTTTTGTATTGCTTTCGCAAATTTAGCGATTTCTTCTATGCCGAAGAAATCTGCGTTCATGAATTTGTCGCTTCCGTTTCCACTGACTACTTTTTCTATTAGATATGAGCACGACTCTGGCTTATGTTTAATTAACATGCGCCTTAGCGTCCAGTGTGGCATACTTGCTCCGCACGCCTCTGATTTCCTTTTGACGTGCATCCACCCAACCACGCATGAACCTATTATATAGATAGCCTTCGCCGTTGGCGCTCTTGCTACCGAAGAGGCGCATCATCTGCTCAAACGTACCAAGCGGAGCGAAAACCAGTTGCACAAACGAGTTGTTCACAAACTTATCCATCGCCTTCGCCTTATAGTGCTCGTCGCATGGTCTGCCTTCCATGTCGCTATTAGCATTGTGTTGGATGTTGCGGATACGTTCTTTCTCGGCTTCCTTGAACGCTTGCGCATTGGCCATGCTCTCACGAAGATTGCCCGAGATACGACCCACAAGGTCATAGTATGCCTGTGCACGGTCTATCTTGTTCTGACGGATAGCCTCGTTCATCATGTCGATGTACTGACGGTATGAATCAGTCCTACGTTCCTTTTCATCGGCATCCTCATGAGCTTGCTTCATCTCCTGACGCAAGGTCGCTTCTTCCGTCTTGCTACCCGTGATATTCTCCACATAGTCCAGCGCAATCTGCAGACCGGCATAGTCCAGCGCAGCCTCTTCCGCTACCGTTGTATCGGCGCTACCCATACGTTGCTGAACGTCGGCCATGGCTTCCTCGATGGCAGTACGCTCCCAGGCACGTGCCTTCTTAAACACCTTCATCGTGTGTGCACCTGCCGCGTCAAGATCACCTTGCACCTCTACGCCGCGAGCGTCCACCTTCGTACCCTTGATGCTTTCAAGGCGATGCAGTGTGGCTTCGGCGTTCTTTAGCTGGTTATTCACCATGATGTCCATCACCTTCTGCACATTACCCTCGATGTCGTTGCGTCCCGTGCTGTTCTTCACGGCGGCAAGCAACCGCTTCACCTCCGTTTGGCTAAGGTCGTTCAGGTAGCCACCATCCATCAGCACCCTCGCAAGGTCAGCCACACGCTTCACCGTTGTGATGTCAAACTGACGTTGCAGGCTCATCGCCTTACGCAGGTCGGTGAGGTTTCCACCAATGGCACGCATGGCATCGTTACGCAAGGTCTTGTTGTCCTTATGGTTGTTCGCCAATCGCGTTGCCGCAGCAGTGATACGTTCCTGAAGGCCCATGCTATGATCCTTCCAAATGTCTTCCGTCTCGTTGTCAGAACGGTACACAGCAGAATCTTCATCAGTTACATTGTCGTTCGAAAGTTTGTTAATCTCGGACATTGTTGCTAACTTTGCATCCGAAGATGTACCGGGAGCGACAGCCGTGCTCCCATGAGTGCCATCAGCGGGAGCCTTGGTGGTGGCAGGTGCATCTTTATTGTAAGCCGTCAGAATCCAATTCTTGTCGGCTATTTTTACGCCATTTTTTCTCACATTACGACGTATCGTAACAAGATAACCATCCTTGACCAATACAAGTTTGTCGGTATTAGAATGCTTGGTATCAACCTCTCCATTATTTATTATGTCTTCAATGCGAGATAACAAATCCTTGACTGTCGGGAAATCTTTGTCGTTGATATGCTTATCGAGAATATGGCAGAGACCGCCACCTTCATCACCCCATACCATATCAATATCACCAATGTCCTTTCTATGGAATACACCAAGCAAATCCCCGCTTTCATGATTAGCCAAGAATTTCACGGCTTGAAGAACCTTTCCCTTGAATTGGTTATACACGCTTCCGAATAGGCTGCGTCCAATAGGTTTGAGTTCATTGTTTCTACTCTTGTCGTTGAATTTGCGTTCACTCAACCCCAACTCCTCACGCTTCACAATGTCACGTGCCACATCTATTGGGTGCTCCTTGCCACGCTCCAGGCGCTCCTTACTGCGCCAAAGCATATAACGTAGCTCGTTATCGCCCAGCTTTACCCA
>CAVKZC010000184.1:0-6777 GCA_963660455.1 Sphaerochaetaceae bacterium
AACGAAAAAATGGTCTGTTTAGTATATCAGTCCACACACTTTTGCAGGTGACCCAAAAATAAGTAGACCCGAAAGTTATCATGAAATAGCAACAAAAAACAACAACTAACAGATGAAACAATTGATAAAAAGGCTATTGTCAGCCACGTTTTCTTTGGTATCCTGCATCTTGCCATTGCTGGCAGAAGAAACTTCCGCCCATTGCAAACCGCATGTGCAACAAGTGGCTCCGTTCAGTGCGACAAACGTTTCCTCCAGTCTTACGTCACTTACTATAGATGGAGTGGACATGTTGGCTTCACTTACTTCTTCGGAGTATACATACTGTTTGCCTACCTATGGTACGACCAAGCTGCCTGTTGTGGCGGCAACTTGTTCTGATGGTGGTGTAGTAGAGGTAACGCAGGCCACGCCTGCTACTATGCAGGCGCTTGTTGTCTTAAAAGATAATGCCGGTGGTGATACGTTGGCAACTTATGTAGTCCACATCGTTCCGGCATTGCCCCAAACGACAGCTACATATACGCTTAACACGGCAAAGGTTCCGTGGAATAAAGATAAGAACAAGTTTGTCATGACCGATAATGAAGGGTTTACGGTGACGAACACAGGTTCCTACCATGAATGGTTCAAAATTGGCAACGGAGGAACCTATACCATCAGCACGCCTTCTAACGTGTCGATAGGTATGTTGAAAGTGAACGGCGACCAGGCTCAATACCAGAAAGTGACGAGTCATGATACTTGTTTTGTGGAGTTGACAGACAAGACACACTCCATGCTCCTTACCAATCACCAACCTGGTGAGGATATCACGTTGAAAAATGACCTTTGGGGTAACGCATGGGTAACTTTTGAACTGGCAACTCTTGACTTCAAGAAAGTGTTACCCCCAACCATTTCCCTTGACGAACTCGAAAACGGAGCTACAGTCTCCATGAGTTGTCCGATGGAGAATGTAGAGATATACTACACGACAGACGGAACGCCCCCCACGACGTATTCAAACCATTATACGGGACCTTTCGTCAAAAAATCTAATGGGGAAATACGCGCCATTGCAGTTGCACCACAGTTTTATTTGCAGAACTCTGATGAGGCTATAGCCACTATCGGAAATTCAAAACTCAAGGATGGTTTTATTTTTACTTTCACCACGGGTGACTATACTTCTTTGACCGATACTCTTGGCTATGCCTGTGTACGCCAGGCAGTAAGCAATACTTCTTTCAAGCTTGCTTCACAAAAGGGTATGTATAGTGATAGCAGATTCAAATTTGGCTCGGAAGAGTTTGCCATACTCTTGCCAGCCAATGCCGTGGTAGAGAAGGTTGAGTTTAGTAACCTCGGGGCAATGTATGGAGGTACTCTTCTCTGGGACCATATCTCCAGTGAGGGGGCTGAAGGTATCACCTATGCCAAAACTGTCAGTGGTGACAATACCACCGTAAACTTTGACGGTCACAAAATGGGGCAACCTATATTCTTCCAACTCAAAGGGGGGTCTCCTGCCTTTACGGGCATTACGGTATATTACGCTATATACAATGACGGAGCTATCAATTACAGCGGCTCTACAGCTGGCGACATCATGGGCGCATCAGGATGCGTAGAACTCAATTTTGACAGAGAGGTGACCCTGCTCGGCAGTATACAAGCAACGGTGAATGGTGTTCCTGTACATCGGACAGTGGCCAAGGGATCTACGGTGGAGGCATATTATTGGAACCTCAACCATTCTGCTAATTATACTCTTACCTTGCCCAAGGGGAGTGTGGCCGATGCATGGGGAAATGTATATGACCAAGATATCAATGTATCTTTCGTGACAGAGGCTTCCCAACCAAAGGCAAATGGCTATATCTACGACTATGTGGTCTCAACGGCAGAGGAGCTGAAGACTGCCTTGACAGAAGTGGCAGAAAGCAACACAACGGCAGAAAGCGAACGCAAACGAATTCTGGTCAAGAACGGAGACTATGACCTTGGCGATAAAACGCAAACTTCTGTACGCGGTTACAATATCTCTATAGTGGGCGAAACATCGGGCGGTGTACGCCTTTTTCACAGGGGTGGCGGTGGAATCGTCGGAGACGCTACCATCAGCGACGAAAGTCAGGAACTCTATATGCAGGATGTCATAGTGGAACATGCCAGCAGTTTGCGTGATGGCAATCAGCGAGGTGTAACCGTGGCGTTTGCAGGCGGCAACAAGGCCATTTTGAAGAACGTTGAGATGATTTCGGGACAGGACACCTATCTGACAGGTAATCGTACCTATCTTGAGGATTGTACCATTCATGGTACCGTTGACTTTATATGTGGCGGCGGTGACATCTTCTTCAACCGTACCAAACTTCTTGTTGAAGGTGGTGGGGTCATTACAGCAGGCAGCCATGATGCATCCAACGACTATGGTTATGTATTCCGTGACTGCAGCGTTATGCCAGGTACATTCTTTACCGCCAAAGACGAGAGTTATGCGCTCGGCCGTCCGTGGAAAGGGGAGCCACGTGTTGCTTTCATTAATACCGATATGCAGATACTTGCAGCGAGTAATGGCTGGAATGGTATGAGCTATTGTGTGACACATTTCTATGAGTATGGCTCTGTAGATAAGGCTGGCAAGAATGTGGATCTCTCAACCCGTACGGTGAAAGACATTTCAAGCAACAAATATGTACCAGTGCTCGATGCGGACAGTGCTGCCACTTTTGATGCTTACAATGTAGTTGGCGGTAAAGACGGTTGGCAACCGGCTCTCTACACTGTACAGGCCGAGGCTCCCGTGGTGGCATATGGCAATGGCAATTTGTCATGGGCGAATACTGAAGGAGCAAATAGCTACGTGATATTCCGCAATGGTGCATATCTTGCCAACACCGAAAAAACATCTTATACTATCCCGGATAAGGGAACATACACGGTGCGTGCGGCAAACTACATGGGTGGACTTGGCGAAGAGTCTAATGCTGTCAATGTGGATTCCGAAACAGGAATAGATACAATCGTTGTACAACAGTATGGAAATACTAAAGAATATAATCTTTTAGGTCAACCCATCTCCGGGACGGAGAAAGGGGTTCATATCACAAAAGGTAAAAAGAGAGTTGTAAGGTAACAGAAAAAACTCAGGCAACGGATTTATACTCCGCTTGCCTGAGTTCATTTTTTTATACATATTATTCTTTGTTTACGTGCATTTCACGATATTGTGAAGGTGTATAGCCTGTTTCTTTCTTGAATACCTTGCTGAAATAGCGAGAGTCGGCAAAACCGATGGCATAAGCAATGTCTGTAAAAGACTTTTCCGTATTTGTAACGAGGTGTATAGCCTGTTCCATTCTCAGGTGTTTGACAAACTCGTTGGGTGACATGCCGACAAGACTCTTCAGTTTGTTGAAAAGTGATGTGCGGTTGAGGTTTACCGCACTTGCCATATCGTCTACACGCAGGTCGGAATCACAGAGGTGATCTTTCAGATACACCATAAGTTTGTCCATAAATAGTTTGTCATAATCTACAACCTCTGGTATGTTCAGACGGAAGTCAGAAGTTTGTTGTGCGGTGGTGGGCGACAAACGGTTAGTATCATGTACGCCTGTCACCTCTTCCGAAATTTTGTTGAGTATAGACTGCTGTAGTTGCTTCCGCTGGCTGATGATGTTGGCAACCCGATTTTTCAGATAAACGGCGGAGAAAGGCTTGGTGATGTAGTCATCTATTCCTTCCTTCAGGCCTGCGAGTTTGTCGTCAAGGGAAGCCTTGGCCGATAGCACTATGATGGGTATCTGACTTGTTTCCTTGTTTTGTTTCAAGGTATGTATCATCGTCAGTCCATCCATCATCGGCATGTTGACATCGGTAATGATGAAGTCGGGCTGGTTGGAGATGGCTTTCTCCAGTCCTTCCTTGCCATTGGCGGCTGTTATGACGGAGTATTCTTCGCAGAGGATGCTCTTGAGAAACTCGCGCAGGTCGTCGTTGTCTTCCACCACGAGCAAGCGTGTTGGCATTGTTATTACGAGGTCTTCTTCTATAGATGTTGCTTGTTTGTTGGCAGATTGTCCTATGCCTCGGTCACCAGTAACAGCCTCTTTGAATACAGGTGCGTTGTTGTCGTCGACAAAATAGTTGTTGTCGTAGTAAACGCTTAGCATGTCGTTGATCATTTCCAGCATGCGGCGGGCATTGCGTTGCACCATCTCCAGGAGGGCGTGGTTGTGGTCGCCGATGTCTTTGTCGCCTAACACCTCGGCCACAGGTCCCCCTATCAGGGTAAGAGGTGTGCGTAAACGGTGGCTGGCATCTGCGTATAGTTTGGTTTTCTGCTTGTTCATTTCCCTCTCTATTTGTATGCGTCGCCGTGCGGTGAGATAACGGTAAACGAGGAAGAGCATAGTGGCAGCTAACAGTATATACAGTATCTTTGCTGGCCATGACTCCCAGAAAGTAGGGTGAACGTAGATGTTAAGTTCTGTCGTGTTGTCTGTCCATGTCCCGTTGCGGTCTGTACTTCTCACGAGCAGCCGCAGTTTTCCGTGTGGCAAGTTGTTGTATGAGGCTGATGGCACTTGCTCGCAATAGTGCCAGTCCTTGTCCACACCTTCCAGTTTGTAGGCATAGCGAAGGGCCCCTTTGCCTGGGTAGTTGAGCGCAGAGAAGAAGAAAGTGAGGCTCCGCTTGTCGCTCGGAATTTCTACACACTTGGTATAGAGCACGGGATGGTACTCCATTTCACCGGCAAATTGCAGGTATGGGAAGACGATGGACGGCTTGTCCTTTGTCTCGGATACTTCATGGGGACTGAACCGCACGTATCCTCCTAACGTTGCAACAACGATTTCTCCCGTTTTGATGTTGAATGTAGGCTTGGCCTCGGTAAAACTTGTCTGAGTTTCATCTCCAAAATAATTGAAGGCAGCGAAATCTCCACGTTTCGGGTCATAGCGTTGCAGCAGGTTTTCGCATACAATCCAAATGTAGCCATTGTTGTCTTCGCATAGGCTCTGTACCATACCCGTTGCGGATAGGCTGTTGCCTATTTGCCTTGTGGTGAGCTTTGTTAACAATGTCTTGGAGTTGGCCTCCTCGAATCCCCCATTCATAGTGGCCATGAATATGCGCCCTGATTGTGTAACGAGGGTTTGGAGTACATCATCGTTTTGCAAATGTCCCGTCTCGGTCCGGTTGCTGTGTGTGTGGAAACGAATGGCGGAAGGAATCGTAAAATTGTCACTGAATGTCACCAGTCCAGTTGTTGTCGAAACGATCATGATGCCTTCTTTCGTATGCGTGATGCGTCTTATGCTTGGAAATTTTTTGGTCGGGTATTGCCTCAATTCATTTTTTGAAGATATAAATTTCGTTTTGCCGTTCTCTTCATGCATCAGGGCTAGACCTCCGCCGTAGCATCCTATCCAGATACGCCCTTGTGTGTCTTCGTCAATATCATAGATGTCATTTGAGGGCAAGGAGTATTTCCCGCCATCTGCCGTAAAATGCTCAACGGAACCGTTTTTCTGTCTTACGAATAAGCCGTTCTCCTTTGTGCCAATCCACATCCTTCCTTTATGGTCTTCATGAATGCAGTAGGCATTGGCGTTGAGATTGTATCTTTTCTCTTTTTGGGTCATCATTCCATTGTTGCTGCCTGTCCATAAACCACCGCTGCGGTCGAAGCATACAGCACGCGTCTCTACATGCTGTTCCAAAGTTTCGGAATGGAAATACTGATAGCCGAAGCTGAGGATGTTAAAACTATTGGGGCCAATGCACCATAGGTTGCCTTGATGGTCGGTGTAACTCTTGGTTATTGTCGGTATTGGCCTGTTGCTGACTGATGATAATAGAGGATATGGTACAAGGAGTTTTTCTTTCTCAGAATAATGGCAGAAGTAGCCGTTGGGCGCTGCCATCCAGAGCGAGTGCTGTCGGTCTTCAGTAAATAGGGGTATCTTGCTTGTGGTATATCTGTTGTTGTCAGCAGGCAATATTCTGACAGGGTTAGGCTTTCCGCCTTTTTCTTGCATGGTTATTCCTTTGCTACTGATATGCCATCGTCTGCCTTTGCTGTCGGAGTAGCTTGCCACTTTGCTGTTTGGACGGGGCAAATCCATGACTGGGAACGTATTTCTGCTCTCGGCTTTTATTTCCTTTTGTTCTATGGTCTTGTCATCTAATATGACGTAAGTGCGGTGCCCATCCTCGAAATGGTTGTGCAGAATGGTGCGTCCATTAGCAGTCTGTGAGATTTTCCGCACGTGGGTTTTGATGCCTTTCTGCGCCAGTCTCTCTGATATGTTGACAAATTGGTTTGTTTTGTCGTCAAAACGATATAGCTCGCCATAGTAGGTTACCAGCCATAGTCCGCCTTGGCTGCAAGGTTCCAACAGCATGATGCGTTGGTGGGAGAAGGGTACCTGCATGTCGGTGCCACCCTGGAATGTCACAAACCGGAATCCGTCAAAGCAGAGTAGTCCGTTCCATGTGCCCATCCACATAAGTCCGTGCCGGTCTTGGGCGAGTGATGTGATGTGGTTTGTATGGAGGCCGTCGCTAGTGTTGAGTGTGCGTACAGTACAAACTGGTTGGGCGGTCAAGGGCGTGGAAAAAAGGCAGCATATCCATGCTGTTAGTAGTTGTCGTATTGTCATGTCGGTTTAAGTTTTGTTTTGGTCTCGCTATTCTGATGCAAAAATACGACAATTTATTCGGAAAACAAAAAAAGACCACTTCAATTCGCACTTCCTTAATTGCCTTGCATTTATTCTACTT
>CAVKZC010000185.1:0-6729 GCA_963660455.1 Sphaerochaetaceae bacterium
GTGTGCCCCATGCCATGAAGTTGAACGTGCCGTCGATGACGCGGCGGTCGAACCATGCGATGGGCTTGGAGAAGCAACCGAATACAATCTTATGAGTGAAGAACTGCCATGCGTCGTCGATGTAGAAGCGGTTCAAGGCTGCCTTGTGCAACTTAGGCATCTTCTTGGCCAAAGCGTCGGCAAGAGGTGTCTTCTTAGGTGCGTACATATAGGTAGCCAAACCGATACCGATGAGTGCCACGATGACAGAAGTGGTAGCCACGCTCATGTCGATGTGGATGTCATAGCTCTGACCGTCGGCCGAGATGAAGTGGCCGAAAGGAATCAGACCGCAGAACACGGAGATAACGGCGAGGAACACCAGTGGGCCCCACATCACGAAAGGAACCTCCTGTGGCTTGCGACGATGCTCGGGATCCAGCTCGTAGTAGCTCTGTCCCCAGAAGATCACATAGTAGAGGCGGAACATATAGAAGGCTGTCATACCGGCTACCACTGTCATAAACCAACCCATGTAGGGTGAGAACTGGAAGCAGGCAGAGATGATTTCATCCTTCGACCAGAAGCCGGCGAACGGAGGAATACCTGCGATGGCCAAGCAACCGATGAGGAAGCAGATGTTGGTGATAGGCATGTACTTGTGCAAGCCGCCCATGTAGTCCTTGAAATTGCTGCCGATGATGACGATGATGGCACCAGAGCAGAGGAACAACAAAGCCTTGAACATGGCGTGGGTGAACAAGTGGAAGATACCTGCCATGTAACCCAAACCACCGTGGTGGTTGTCTACTGCGAAGCAAACACCGAGGGCTACGAGCATGTAGGCAATCTGCGAGATTGTGGAGAAAGCCAAACCACGCTTGATGTCGCGCTGGCAGCAAGCTACGGCAGCTGCATAGAAAGCCGTAAAGGCTGCGATGTAAGCCACATAGTGCAAGGTGTTGGGAGCATACTGTACCCAGATTGGGAAGAGACTTGCCACCTGATATACACCTGCCACCACCATGGTAGCGGCATGGATCAAAGCTGACACAGGAGTAGGACCCTCCATGGCATCTGGCAACCAGATGTGCAAGGGGAACATAGCACTCTTACCGGCACCACCGATGAACATGAGGAACAATGCGGTAGGCATCACCCATGCAGCACCAGCCAAGGCACCGTTCAGCTCGGGCTGAGCGTTCAGGTCGTAGTTGAACGTACCCACATAGAAGCTGTAGAACAGGATACCAATCAGGAAGAAGAGGTCGGCGAAACGAGTCACGATGAACGCCTTCTTGCTGGCATGAACGGCAGCGTGCTTGGGATAGTAGAAGCCGATGAGCAAGTAGGAGCAAACACCCACCAACTCCCAGAACAAGTACATCTGGAAGATGTTGGTAGCCACCACCAAGCCCAGCATGGACATGGTGAAGAGGCTCAGGTAGGCGTAGAAACGCTGCATACCCTTCTCATATTCCTCTACCTTGTAGTTCTCGTCACGCTCGGCCATGTAGCCGAAGGAGTAGATGTGGACCATGAAGCTGACGGTGGTGATCACGATGAGCATCAACACGGAGATTGGGCTCAGGCGGAAACCAATGTTGAAGGTCAGCAACTCGGTAAACTTCAACCATGTGAAGTTGAATACGGTAACAGTGGGATACAAGCCTGTAGAGGCGTCGCGACCCACAGCAAAGAAGTATTCGTATGCCGTATACACCGACATGGCGAACACACAACCCATCAGCACGGTACCGATGAGGGCTGCTACCGGTCTTTTCATCTTCATACCCGCAAGTCCCAGAATCAGGAAGCTCAGGAACGGGAGAAGAAGTATCAAAAATGCATAACTGTACATATTCTTACTTTAGAATTTCATGTTTTCAATACTGTTCACCTGGTCACTGTGATAGTTGCGGTAAACGTTAATAATAATGGCGAGTGCCACGGCTGTCTCGGCTGCTGCCACTCCGATGGAGAAGAGTGTGAAGAAGAATCCCTCCAACTCTCCTGGGAAGAGGATGCGGTTGAACACGGCGAAGTTGAGGTCGGCTGCGTTCAGCACAAGCTCGATGGAGATGAGCATGGCCACGAGGTTACGACGGGTAACGAAGCCATAGACACCGATGAAGAACAAGAGTGCCGATAGCACGAAGAAACATTGTACTGGAATCATTTCTTATCCTCCTTTCTTGCGATTAAGATACCACCGATGATACATGCCAACAGGAATACGGAGATGAACTCGAATGGCAACACATAGCCATACTTGTCAGCACCAACCAGGGCATTGCCCACCTTGTCCATGGGCACCTCGGTGTCGGCCACTGTGGCAGACATATCTATAAATAAATTCTTCACGACGATCACTGCAAGGGTGATGAAACCCACGAGGCAGACGAGCGCACGGCCAAGTACCTTGCTGCCCTTCACGTGCTCCATGAGTCCCTGCAGGGTACGCTTCGACACCAACTGGATGGCGAAGACGTAGAGCATGGTGATACCGCCTGCATACACCGAGATCTGGGCGGCACCCAGGTAGGTGTAGTCGAGCAGGAAGTAGAGACCTGCCACGCCGAAGAGCACGAACAACAGGAATGTTGCGGCGCGCATGATGCGCTTGGTTGCTACGCACATGATGGCTGAGCCAAGGATGACTATTGCCAAGATGACGAACATAAATAAATTTGCTGTTATCATTGCTTTTGTCCTCCTTACTTTGTCTTGGTGTTAAACTTGCCGATTTCCAGAGGTGCGCCACCGTCGATGAGGCCTGGCAGGCTTCCGCCCTTGTACACCTCCTTGTCGAGGTGCATCACCAGCTTGCTGCGGTCGAACACGGCATTCTCGAAATCGTTGACAAACTTGATGGCGCCGAAGTTACATGCGTTGACGCAAAGCTCACAGAACATGCAGTCGCCCAGGTCGTACTGGTAGTCTACCAGCTTGCGCTTCTTCTTGCCTGTCTCTGGATCCTCCACCATCTCGGTCTGAATCTTGATGGAGTCGTTGGGACATGACTTCTCGCACAATGTACATCCCACGCACTTGTAAGCCTCGTTCTCGTCGCGAACGAAAACCAAGCGGCCACGGAATCGGGGAGATACGTGGAGTGTTGTCTTGCGGTTCTCAGGATATTGCTCGGTGCTCTTGGGGGTGAGGTACTCCTTCAGGGTTACCTTCATACCTGTGGCAAGGGTCTTCAGACCCGCTGCAATACCGCCGAAATATGAATTGTTAGACATACTTTCTTATTATTATAATAATGTGTACTGTTTGATTACTCGTGGATTATGCACCGATGGTCCAACCCATAGCCACGCATACGGTCATCAGCACGAGGATGATGAGCGAGAGCGGCATGAGGTACTTCCACTCCAACTTCAGGATCTGGTCGATACGCAGACGGGGGAAGGTCCAGCGCACCCACATCAAGAGCCATACCACTGCGAAGGTCTTGCCCATGAACCATACGATTCCGGGGATGTAGCCCATCACGGTGTCGAAGGCGTCGATGCCAATCTGCACAGGTGCCCATCCACCGAGGAACACGGCTGTGGCGATACCGGAGATGACGAAGAGGTTGAGGTACTCGGCGAGGTAGTAGAAACCGAAGCCCATACCCGAATACTCGGTGTGGTAACCTGCGGTCAACTCACTCTCGGCCTCAGCCAAGTCGAAAGGACCACGGTTGGCCTCGGCGTTACCTGCCACGAGGAACACGAGGAACGCCAGGATGGCTGGCACGTGACCCTGGATGAGGAGGCAGCCCCAAGCATGGTTCTGAGCCTCCACGATGCCACTCACCTGCATGGTGCCAGTGAGCACGACGGCAGAGATCAAGCACAGACCGAGTGACATCTCGTAAGAGATCATCTGCACGGCACCACGCATGGCAGAAACCACGGAGTACTTGTTGTTGGAAGCCCAACCGGCTATGAACACGCCAAGCACGCCGATGGAACTAACGGCAGTGATGAGGAACACGCCCACGTTGAAGTCGAGGATATGCGCACCCTTGTTCCAAGGCAGGAACGAGAAGGTACCCACAGAGGCGATGATCACGAGGAGAGGGGCCATGTAGTAGAGCAACTTGTCGGCTCTGTCTACGGCGAAGATCTCCTTGATCAACATCTTGAGCACGTCGGCGAACACCTGGAAGATACCCCAGGGACCCACACGCATCGGGCCCAAGCGGCACTGGAAGTAGGCACACACCTTACGCTCCATGAAGATGAGTACGATGGCTATCAGGGCGTAGGCTGTCAATATGCAGACACCGATGAGCACGCACTCTATCAAAATCGACAGGAAGTCGCCCAGACCCAGGGTCTGGCGAAGGAGATTGTCGATGAATGTTGTTACTATACTAAAATCGAACATAATTATCTATCAATGTCAGGGATTACGAAATCTATTGCAGCACCTGTAGTGATGAGGTCGGCGATCTTCTGGCCGCGGAGCATCTTGTCGAGCGCACCGGTCAGAGACAAGCCCATCGGGCGCATCTTCATGCGGTAAGGACTCTTGTCGCCCTTGGAGTCGAGATAGACACCAAACTCGCCGCTGGCTCCCTCCACAGAGAAGTACCACTGGCCCTCGGGCACCTTGATGATAGGCTTCTGCTTGATGTAGAACTCACCCTCGGGGATGTTGTCGATGAGCTGCTCGATGATGTCGAGACTCTGGTAGATCTCCTGGATGTGGCAGTAGTAGCGATCCATACTGTCGCAGCCCGTGAGGGTGATTTCCTTCCACTCCACCTTGTCATACATGTCGTATGGGTGACGCTTGCGGGTATCGTTCTTCCAACCTGCGGCACGGCCTGCGGGACCTGTCACACCGTAGTTGATACAGTCTTCGAGACCCATCGGACCTACGCCCTCCAGACGGTTGTGGGTAATCACGTTGTCACCGAACACGTCGAGATATTCCTGTACCATCGGACGGAGATACTTGCACAGGGTCTTCACGTTCTGCACGAAGTTGGGGTCGATGTCTGCCTGGAGACCACCGATGCGGTAGTAGTTCTGGATCAGACGGCCACCCGTTGTCTCCTCCATCACGTTGAGCACGTGCTCACGGTCGCGCATGCAGTAGAGGAACGCTGTGAGGGCGCCCAAGTCCTGTGCGGTACAACCGAGGTAGAGCAGGTGGGAGTTGATACGCTGCAACTCGTCCATGATGGTGCGCACGTAGTGGATACGATCGGAAAGTTCGATACCCATACCCTCCTCGATCACGCCCACGAGAGCGTGGCGGTGCATCATGGCTGAGAGGTAGTTCAGACGGTCGGTCAGCGCCAAGGTCTGCGGATAGGTCATGCCCTCCCACATCTTCTCGATACCGCGGTGGATATAACCGAGGTGAGGATAGATGCGCTTCACGGTCTCACCGTCGATAAGTGTCTGCAGGCGCAGCACACCGTGGGTAGACGGGTGGTTAGGACCGATGTTCACCACATAGTCGTCATCGTCGAAGCGACGCTTCTGGTTGGCTACCAAATGGCCATCCTCGCTCAGGGTGTATTCTACCGTAAAGTCATCCTCAGGCTCGTCGGTGCAAGGGAACTTGTTGGCCTCGGGGCTCATGTCGAAGTCCTTGCGCAGGGGATAGCCCTGGAAGTCGGTACGGAGGAAGAGACGGCGCAAGTCGGGGTGCCCCAAGAACTTGATGCCGACGAAATCGAATACTTCACGCTCCAACAAGTCGGCTACCTTCCAGAGATCGATGACAGAAGGAATCACGTCGGAACCATCCACCTTCTTGGCGATGGTCTTCACCGAAGTGCGCTCATTGTTCTGCGTGTTCTCCAGGATGTAGATACATCCGAGACCCTCCTCGCCGAAGTCCTCACCGATGATGGTAACAAGGTAGTCGAAATGCTTCTCGTTCTTCAATTTCTCCATCTCCTTGGAGAAATTGTCAAAACTCAATTCAATGTTATTCAGTTTCATGTTCTTATACCTTATTATATTAATCAGTTAGACCTTTCTGGGGATCGAAGTCCTCAGGTACTTCCGTTACGATGATAGGCTCCTTGTGTCCGAGCTTGGCAGCGTCGGAGAGGTTCTCGTTGCTCAGGCCGTGCAATCCGCCCTTGGAGAGAGAGAGTTCCTTCTCCTCCTTGGTCATCTTGTGGTTGGCACCACCGAAGAATTTCTCTACCTTCACCTTGCGCTGCAACTGCATCATGCCGTAGAGGATGGCCTCTGGGCGTGGGGGGCAGCCGGGGATGTAGACATCTACAGGAACCAACTCGCTGATGCCGCGAACCACATTGTAGCTCTTCTTGAACGGACCGCCGGAGATGGTGCATCCACCCACGGCCACCACATACTTAGGCTCAGCCATTTCATCATACAAACGCTTGAACACAGGCGCCATCTTGTTGGTGATAGTACCGGCGCACATGATCAAGTCGGCCTGTCGTGGAGAGTTACGTGTCACCTCGAAACCGAAACGTGAGAAGTCGTAACGTGCACAACCCACGGCCATGAACTCGATACCGCAGCATGAGGTACCGAAGGTAAGCGACCAAAGGGAGTTGCTGCGTCCCCAGTTGATGGCGGCATCGAGCGAACCGACTACCACGTTGGCACCACCCTCGTTGAGCTCTTGCGCAATCTTCTCGAGGGTATCATTGTCCTTAAACTCGTCGTAAGGAATACTCTTGATAGAGGCTCTTTTGTTTACTTCCATTCCAATGCTCCTTTCCGCCAAGCGTAAGCCAGGCCAAATACCAAT
>CAVKZC010000186.1:0-6468 GCA_963660455.1 Sphaerochaetaceae bacterium
AATCACTTAGCGCAAAAAAACAGCAAAAAGTGGGTACAACAAATTGGACACCCTATTACTTAAGCGTCAAAATAATAACCGAACCCGAGGCGGGTAACAATGCACTTGGCGAAGGGTCCAATCTTCTTGCGCATACGCGTAATGTTGACATCCACGGTGCGGTCGAGCACCAGCACGTCCTTGGGCCACACTCGGTCTATGAGTTCCTGACGGGAGAACACCCTACCCCGCTCTTCCAGCAGGAGGCGCAGCAACTCAAACTCGGTCTTGGTGAATGGCACGTCATTGCCGTCGACGGAGACTGTCTTCTTGTCGAGGTTGAGCACCAGCCCCTGATAGCTTATCATACTGGGCTGGCTGTCCTTCTCCTTCTTGCCGGACGTACGGCGCAGCACGGCGCGTACCCTCACCAGCACTTCACGGATGGAGAAAGGCTTGGAAATATAGTCGTCTGCCCCGAGGTTGAAGCCCGTCACGGTGTCGTTCTCGGTGTCGCGTGCCGTGAGGAAGATGATAGGCACATGGGCTGTACTGTCGTTTTCCTTCAGCCGCTTGGCCATCTGGAAACCACTCATGCCCCCCATCATCACGTCGAGCAGCAGTAAACGGAAGGAAGCAATGTCCTTCTCCAACGCCTCCTCGGCTGAATTGGCCGTCTCTACCTGATAGCCTTCCGTCTCGAGATTGAACTTCAAGATCTCGCAGAGGTCCTGCTCGTCGTCTACAACCAATATTCTACAATTCTTTTCTTCCATCGTATTGTTGTTTTGTTCTTTTCTGTCCTTCGCCTACACCTTATTATATTATATAGTACGCTGTACCTACAGGGTGGCTGCCTGAATCCTTACACCTTATTATATATATAGGTATATATAGGCGAACCGGATTTCAACGATGCAAAGTTACAACATTTATTTTGTAACACGCTTTACAGACGGTTACATTTTCGTGTCATTCACAAGTCGAAAGCGTGAAGACGCATCAAGCAAAAGGACACACAAGGAATATGGACATTGCCCAAAGGAAACATCCACCAAACAAAATCGCACAATAAACCGGATGCCTATTTTACACAAAAACGCACAAATCATGCGCTCTTAACAAGCACCAATCCTTAAAAAATATTAAACACATCACAAGGGAATTTCATTAGAAACATATCATCTTTAACTTATACAATACACTCTTATGGATTATATTGCTAACTTGCTACAATGTATCTTCCGAGGTGTACTATTTCTTCAATTCCACCCCCTTGTCTTAAATTCTCGGCAAAATTACAAACTATTTATTAAACTGGCAAGAAAAACCAATGAAAAAATCAAGGCAAAAGGAACGAATACTCGCATTTTAACTCTTTTGCGACTTTCATACCAATAAAAACACCCTGAAACACGAGAATATTCCACCCGACAGGAGGAAAAACCAATAATTCCCCCTACCCCATCTGCAACCGCCAAAAGACATTTTTTACGCCCATTATGTATGTAGTGTTTCCAAAGACAAGACAAACAAGAGGCAACCGGGAATATGCACTTTTTATGCAAAAAGTCCTTAAAAAAACTATCGAAAACGCATTTGTAAACGACTGTTAAAGAATTTGGAGGTAATGCTTTTTTCACTAACTTTACCGTCAGAAATATCATCTTTTACTTATACAACAATTTATGAAAAACATTTACGCAACAATGGTAGCCGTGTTGCTATGCGCAAACGGTTACGCTACCGACTACAGACAGGCAGCAAAGACTGGGAAGTTTGATGCCTTCAGCATGATTGCCATGCAAAAAATAGAACAGAACGCAGACGGCACAGCAGCAGCCAAAGGCAAAAGCGCAGCCGCCAGCAAGTCAGACAACCGCATTACGGCTACCGTACAATTGACTGACGGAGCCGACATGGACAAACTTGCCACGAAGGGCTTCCACATCTCTACATTGGTAAGCAACTTCGGCATCGTCACTACCACTTTAGACAGTCTTCGGATTCTGGCAGAAGACAAGGACGTGGAGCGCATCTCGTTCAATGAGCAAACCATGAACCTTGACCTCAACAAGGCCAATACCTTGACGGGCGTAGACCTCGTACATGCGGGTAACTACTCTACAAACAGCTCACGCTCTGCCAACGGCCTCTCACGCGCATATACTGGTAAAGGTGTCATGATAGGCATCTTCGACAACGGATTCGACCCCAACCATGCCATGTTCCTCGACAAGAATGGCAAGAGCCGCTTCAAGATGATCATCAAGAGCAACGGTTCGGCCATTACCGACTCTGCCGCCATCGCAGCATACACAACCGACTACAGCTATAGTACACACGCCACACACGTGAGCGGTATCGCCGCAGGATATTATAAAGGCGACAACTTCCAGATAGAGGGTGTGGCACCCGAGGCTGACCTTGCCATGGGTCCCATCATGCAGAGCGCTTCTTCCCTCGTTGCCCTCAAGACTCTGGCAGAATACTGCAAGGCAAGGGGACAAAGACTGGTTACCAACATGTCGTATGGTACGATCGTAGGTCCACATGACGGCAGCGACCTCTACTCACAGGCTCTCAACAGTCTGATAAAGGAGTATGACATTGTGGCATGCAACTCGGCAGGCAACAGCGGCAACGAACTGCTGGTGCAGAAGCACACCTTCGCCTCATCAACCGATGAAATGAAGGCCATCTTCGACCTCTATACAAGCGGTAACACCATCGACAGCTACGTCACCACCGACAATGCCTCGCCCATCAACATGGACTTGATTGTACTCACCATCCGCGACAAATGCACCACTGTTCTCGGCAGATACCCCATCATCACAAACGGTGAAGCACAGAGTCTGAGCCTCAACGACACCCTCTTCAACAACACAAAAATCAACATCGCCAAGGAGACCATACACGACGGACTTGCCGGTTATGCCATAAGCGGCAGCGTAAGCTT
This sequence comes from Sphaerochaetaceae bacterium, assembly GCA_963660455.1. Taxonomy (GTDB): domain Bacteria; phylum Bacteroidota; class Bacteroidia; order Bacteroidales; family Bacteroidaceae; genus Prevotella. The sequence continues at coordinate 2,942 of CAVKZC010000186.1, forward strand.
TAAGGATGGCTACTACCGCCTGGCCTACGTCATCACCAGTGAAGAAGGACAGAAGGTAGTGGTATACAACAACACAGGACATCCGTTCAACACCAGCTTCAGCGACTACACCAAGGAACTGACAAGCAACGGCACAACAAACAGCAGTAGCAGTGCCAGCGAGATGCTGGTGGTAGGCGCATACGTCACCACTCCAAGTTACACCAGCAGCTACAACAACGCAACCACCAAGCTGTCTAACGGCAAGGGAACATGGGGCACACAGGAAGGCGAAGTGGCCTGCTACTCCAGCTATGGTACACGTTACGACGGAACGGAGTGGCCATGCGTTGTAGCACCGGGTGCCTACACTGTATCGGCATACAACAGATACGACACACAATACACCGACAAGAAGAAGCAAACAAACTCCGACACATACAACAACAATACCTATAAGTTCTGCGCCATGAGCGGCACATCGATGGCCTCTCCCTACATGGCTGGCGTGGCTGCCCTCTGGCTGGAGGCCAACCCCAAGTTGACACACGAACAGATCAAGGCCATCGCACAGCAGACCGCCGACGTGGACGAATACTGCGGCGAAGGGAACCACTTCTACGACCAGGGCAAGCAGGCAGGAGCAGGAAAGGTCAACGCTCTCACCGGACTGCAGTATATCCTGAGCGAAATGGAAGAGGCTGCCATCGACACGCTCGTACTCGACGAGAACGAAGCTTTGCCTTCAGGATGCAGCGGCATCAAGCACGTGGTACTGAAGCGCACCTTCACCACTACGAACTACAACACGGTGGTACTCCCCTTCAACATGGATGCAGACCGGATTGCCGCCACTTTCGGCAGTGAGACAAAGGTGTACACATTCGACACCAACTCATGCGAACAACTGACATTCTACAGAACCAACAGCATCGAGGCCAACAGACCGTTCCTGATGGTGACGAAGACAACAGACACCACCTTCAACATCGACAGCGTGGAAGTGGTAGAGGGTGAGACCGTAGTGCCGGGTCTGTACTACGACTTCATAGGCTACTACGGCGAGAGCATGTATCTGGACGCAGGCTTGTACTTCATCTCCGGTGGAAAGTTCTACCGCTCGATAGGCAAGAGCAAGATAAAGGGCTACCGCGCCTACTTCCGCCCCGTAAACGCCACTACCGAAGCCAAGGTTTCCGCCATGTACGTGGATGGTGAGGCTACTAGCATCACATACGTAGGTGCAGACACACAGGGCATCGACTCGGACACGCTCTATAACATCAACGGACAGGAAGTGGGCAAAGCCAACCAGCAGAACCTGCCGAAGGGTGTCTACGTGACGAAGGGCAAGAAATACATCGTAAGATAAATACACAACAAAGCAAGATAACTACACAAAATATGATTTGTTGCGAAAAGTAAGAAGATGAGATAGGTTCAGTTTTCGCACAGGCAAAGAAAAGATTGCACAGGACAACAATCCAAGAGAGGGAATCCGTCGGCCGACGGGTTCCTTTCTTTTTTGTTCATCTCAAGGCTTTTGTCTGCCATTTTGGCGCAGACAAGTTGTTTGTCAGTAACTTTTCGCCCATTCTGTCATGTTTCTTGGCAGAGCATATTCCTTGGCACACGCTTTGTTTTTATATCGGCGAACGTACAAAAATGCAGGACACCTGTTCCGTCGGGTTGCCCAAGAAAAACGTTCCGAGAACAATAACATTATTAACGATAAAAATAAAAAAAGATATAATTATGGGAAAAGTAATTGGAATTGACTTAGGTACAACAAACAGTTGTGTTGCCGTATTCGAGGGCAGCGAACCAGTTGTAATTGCTAACAGCGAAGGTAAGCGTACTACTCCTTCAGTAGTAGGTTTTGTAAAGGACGGTGACCGCAAGGTGGGTGATCCTGCCAAGCGCCAGGCCATCACAAACCCAAAGAACACCGTGTACTCCATCAAGCGTTTCATGGGTGAGACTTACGCTCAGAGCCAGAAGGAGGCTGAGAGCATGCCTTACACCGTAGTGAACGAGGGTGGTTATCCACGTGTGGAGATCGAGGGTCGCAAATATACACCTCAGGAGATTTCTGCCATGGTGCTGCAGAAGATGAAGAAGACCGCTGAGGACTACCTCGGCCAGGAGGTGACAGACGCAGTCATCACTGTTCCTGCCTATTTCTCAGACTCTCAGCGTCAGGCTACCAAGGAGGCTGGTCAGATTGCCGGCTTGAACGTTCAGCGTATCGTGAACGAGCCTACAGCCGCAGCTTTGGCTTACGGTGTTGACAAGGCCAACAAGGATATGAAGATCGCTGTGTTCGACCTCGGTGGTGGTACATTCGATATCTCTATCCTGGAGTTCGGTGGCGGTGTATTCGAGGTACTTTCTACCAATGGTGATACCCACCTCGGTGGTGATGACTTCGACCAGGTAATCATCAACTGGTTGGCTGATGGCTTCAAGAGCGAGGAAGGTGTAGACCTGCGCAAGGACCCAATGGCCATGCAGCGCTTGAAAGAGGCTGCCGAGAAGGCTAAGATTGAGTTGTCAAGCTCTACATCTACAGAGATCAACTTGCCTTACATCACAGCCGTTGACGGTATGCCCAAGCACTTGGTGAAGACTTTGACCCGTGCCCAGTTCGAGCAGCTGGCCCACAATCTCATCCAGGCTTGTTTGGTACCTTGCCAGAACGCAATGCGCGACGCTAAGTTGAACACATCAGATATCGACGAGGTCATCTTGGTAGGTGGTTCAAGCCGTATCCCTGCCGTTCAGACACTCGTGAAGAACTACTTCGGCAAGGAGCCTTCCAAGGGTGTGAACCCCGATGAGGTGGTAGCCGTAGGTGCAGCCATCCAGGGTGCCATCCTGAACAAGGAAGAGGGCGTAGGCGACATCGTGTTGCTCGACGTTACTCCATTGACCCTCGGTATCGAGACCATGGGCGGTGTGATGACTAAGTTGATCGACGCCAACACCACCATCCCTTGCAAGAAGAGCGAGGTGTTCTCTACCGCAGCCGACAACCAGACAGAGGTGACCATCCACGTACTGCAGGGTGAGCGCCCAATGGCAGCCCAGAACAAGAGCATCGGTCAGTTCAACCTGACAGGCATCGCCCCAGCTCGCCGTGGTGTTCCTCAGATTGAGGTGACCTTCGACATCGATGCCAACGGTATCTTGAACGTATCTGCCAAGGACAAGGCAACAGGCAAGGAGCAGAGCATCCGCATCGAGGCTTCTTCTGGCTTGAGCGAGGACGAGATCAACCGCATGAAGGCAGAGGCTGAGCAGAACGCTGCCGCCGACAAGGCTGAGCGCGAGAAGATTGACAAGCTGAACCAGGCTGACTCCATGATCTTCACCACCGAGAACTTCCTGAAGGACAACGGTGACAAGATTCCTGCCGACAAGAAGCCAGGCATCGAGCAGGCACTCCAGCAGTTGAAGGATGCCCACAAGAGTGGCGACGTAGCCGCCATCGACAGTGCCATCAACAACCTCAACACCGTGATGCAGGCAGCCAGCCAGCAGATGTA
>CAVKZC010000187.1:0-1399 GCA_963660455.1 Sphaerochaetaceae bacterium
AACAATAGCCTTCTTCATTGCAATGGCTTCCGGTAAGTAAAGCAAACCGCCCGACTTTAGGCTTGATCCTTGAAGTCGGGCGGTTGATGTTACAAAAGAAGATATACCAGCACCATATCAAAACATATTAATACGAGATATAACACAATAAAGAGTGCTATATTGACATAGTTGTAAGACTGTTTCCATTGTGTGGCAATACGTAATAAGTCTGCAACGCATAAATCAAAAGCTTTCTCCATCGGCAACATGTAGTGATGCAATATTCTTAGAATGCCATAGGCACAGACTAAAGCATAAAGCGCAAGTAGACCTATTACGACGACATTGCAATTTTGTACTATACTTACGACTAAAGGCGTAATGCTTGCAAGCAAAAGAACGATGCCCTGCACCCATAGATTGAAAACAACAGAGATCTGCTTATACGTCAAGTGCGTGCATCTGCCAAGAATCATCAAGAACTTGACACATACCAAAAATATCTTGTCTATTATGTTCATTGCGTTATTGTATTTATTAGCCTAGTTTCAAAAAAGTTAGCGGATGCCCCTCAAATTGTAGAGGTATACTTATCTTGATTATACTTCTGAGCATCGGACTTATCCATAGAACGTGGTTGCTTGCCTGATATTATGTCAATGTAGACTTTCACTCTTGCCAGATATTCCCTTAGATATGTCATAATTGCCATATTGGATGTTGCATCTGCAGCGTTGAAACCAGATAGGTTGTGAACGTCCAATCCAAGATGTTCAGCCAAATACAAAGCCCGTTCGTTATGGAACTTTTGGGAAATGACAATGTAACTGTGCCGACCATAGACTTTTGTGGCACGCACAATGGCACCAAGAGTACGGTATCCTTTGCCATCCAGGATAAAAGCTGTCTTAGGGATTCCTCTTGCTATCAAACTGTCGCGCATGCACTCCACCTCGTTGATTCCGTCAAGGCTATTTTCGTCACCGCTTATGAGGATGGTTCTTATCTTGCCGGCTTTTTACAGGGATTCTGCGGCATCTATTCTATACTCAAAGAACTGGTTAGCACGTCTGTCTATTCGTGTTTGAGGTGTTGTTCCCATGAGCAATCCCACTTCTGCTTGTGGCGCAGAAATGGCATCATTATACAGCTTACCATCAGCATTGCTGCTAATGAAGTAATTGCATCCTCCTATTATGGTCAACACGGCTAACACAATAGCGAGAGCGGCAATGATTATGACTTTTGTTGTTCGTTTTGTCTTTATCATGTTGTTATCTGGTATGTATGAAATGTCAGTTGACTATCATAAACTTTTATAATCTTTCCATCTGTCACAGTGCAGTCGGATATCACGTGCAGTTTCCGTATCTCCATAATGATCCAAGACACGTCGGAAATACAGAAGTTTTTGCAA
>CAVKZC010000187.1:1409-6448 GCA_963660455.1 Sphaerochaetaceae bacterium
TCCGCTAAAACTCAAAATGGCATAAAAATCCTGCCCGAAGCCCCTTTAAAATGGAACTTCGGGCAGGATTTTTATGCCATTTTGAGTTTTAGCGGACAGCAATAGCCTAAAATATAAATTTAACAGTGCGTGAAATTTATAGAACACGCCTATAGTCTTTCCATCTATCACAATGTAGTCGGATATTACGTGCGACTTCCGTGTCTCCATAATGATCCAAGATACGTCGGAAATACAGAAGTTTTTGTAATTGTCGGGCTGCTTTTTCCTTGTCTGTATAGGTGGCAATGGCTTGGTTGATGAGTTTGTCGCTCAACTTCATATACCTCTCATGGCGATATACCGCACTGTCACTGGCATATGCAATATCCGGCATACAATCCATTGTGTAACTATTATCCCAATTGCTGCTATGACGTGTGAGAAACCAACAACGGTTTACGGAATTGCGCAGCCCGAGGGCGTACATGAGTTTGGCATCCGCCCGTTTGTTCGGGTTGCGATGGTGGCGCATCATTTGTTGGTATCGAGCCATCTTTTCTGCAAAATGCAGTTTGTAGTTTGCGGCTAATGATGGCATCGACTTGAATGTTACCATGTCATAACTGAAAGGATCTTTGTTCATTTCGTCAAAGACATTCATCTTCTTTTGAAATTGCAATGGAATCTGTTTCAGATACACCGTAGCCTTTGCATATCGTTGCTCACGCATGCACTTGGTGGCAAGGATGTCATACCAGTAGTATTTCGTCACTTTTCCTTTATGGTTGAGGAAAACGTCGAAATCATCCTTGGGATGATAGATGCGGTTGAAATATTCTTTGGTTTGCAGGTACGATTGGCGATCCATTATCTGAAACATCTCGTTCGAATAGTCATTGATCTGTATAAGCAGATTTTCTGCCAAGTTTGCCAGTTGTACTTCTCTTACATATTTGCCAGCCTTGTGCATACGTGGACACACCTCCCTTAGAAGTATGCGCCTCATAGCATCATTCCAATAGAACGAGTTCGGATAGTCTTGATAACCATAGTTTGGCGAATAGTCTAAGTCTAAGTCTAAGAAATCGTCAGAATAAGGGTTCCCTGTTTTTCTGTAAGGGCAATCCATCTCTTGACGGAATCCTTGTGGCACATTGTTTTCTATCTTCGCCACCAGCCATTTGAGGTCTGCAAAGAGTTTCTTTTCATAGGAATCGTTATATACTGCCGTCTGCGCTTCAAGCCACATTCGGAGTACCCTATATGAATCATTCAGGAACGGGCTCTTTCTGCATTTCTCTCCTAGGCTTAGATAGGTGATGGCTTTGTCCTGTTGTCCTTTCACGTCATAGAGTGCTGACAATGTGTAGTACCACATAGCCTTGTTTTTCGTCTTCCGGCTCTTGACGGCTTTTTGGGCAACCTTGATGATATCAGAAATTCGTTTGTTGGGCACATAGTTTAGCCAACCTCCGTTCTTATACCAGTCATCACCGAAGTATATCAGCCACTTTTGCAATTCGCCTACAAGATACGGTGAATTGGGCTGAAGATTGTAGACATATTCCAACTCGTTCTCAATACTGCCGCCGTTGACAGTCCTTATCGAACTTATGTCGCCATACTTTGCGTATATCTTCAGAGCGTCCTGCTTGTTTCCGCTCTTGTTCATCGCACTGGCCGCTTTTAGTTCGGCAATCTTTCTGACAGCGTCATCCGCCAGTAGATTCTTGCGCTCGTTCCAAACGTCTACGCACTCCTTGTATTTCCTTTGGGCAAAAAGGGCTCTCAGCAACTGCAGGGTATATCGACCCATGAGGGGACCTTTCTTGTAGGACTTGCATCTGGCTATAATGTCTTCAAGCATTTGTGATTGTTTGTCGCCGTCGACACCATAATACCAAGGATCAGCCATCGAGAACACCACTTCTTCGCATTGCTTCGCAAGGATGAGGTAGTCGGCAATGTCGTAACGGCCGTTTGCAACCAGCCATTTCGCAAAACCATTCTTTCCGTACTCTTTCTTCTTGATGTTTTGAAGATAGTTAACGTTGGCCTTGTATACGACATACTTGATATCTTCAGAACTAATGTCCTTTGAAGTTTGCAGTTTCCATAGCGCAGTCATTTCTTCCTCGTAGTTTACGGGAAGTCCCCGCTGGAGATAAAAGTCACTACTCCATGTATCTTCGTAGTTGGAATATGTCGTTTCGTCGATGGGCATGATGCGGTAGAGCAACACCTTTCCTGCTTCTGCCAAATCCGGGCCACAGGCGTAGGCGCTGACAGTCATAAGCAGAAACAAACTAACGGCTATATATCTTATCGATTTCATTGTCTGTGTATTTTGAAAGATTTGTAGAGTCAAGATGATAAATGATGACAGAAGAAGGGTATTCTATGTCTTTCAGACTGGATTTGATGATACGCTTCGTGTTCATGATTTCTTTGAAGTCACTTTGTTCGTGACGTATCTCTCCTTTGCGCACGTCATCGTCCTTTACTATGCCCATGAATATGCCATTCTTGAACCACAGGTTCCATTCATAAGTAGGGTAGGCAAAGTCAAGGTGCACCTTGCTTTTGGCATGTGGCATATACTGGCTGACAGCCTTACTACTGAGAATGGAGTTGGTCACTTTCGGATTGTACAGACTCTCGGTATTGTAAAGCATGAGCACTCCGTAATCGATGTCTGGAAGATTGTGACGCAGTTGGTGCAATCTGATAGTAGCACTCAGTCCCTTTCGTTTCTTATGCAATTTTTGTTTGGCATCCTTGCATATAGCATAGAAAGTAGCCCGTGTGTCCTTTGTCCAGTCGCAGTCAAGCTGCAACTCATTGTACTTTATGCCATTGGCTTTGCACATTGCATCGACTCTCTCCAGAATCTTGTCAACCAGCGGTTTGTTCAGGCGCAATGCTTCTACCGTAATATACACGATGGGCACTATCTCGATGCCTTTGTTCTCAATATTCTTGCCATTGCCGTTGAATATTGTTGTTGCGACGGGTACTGGTTGCACTCCTTGGCCGTTATACAAGTTGTCTGTACCTACGTCAAAGAATTTCAAATACATCCTTTTCACATGATGCTTACGCATGAAGTCCATCTCGTAGCCAGTGGGATTCAGCACCGTTTTCCAATGGTACACAGCATTAGTGGGGGCATGCTGAAACACAAAAGCATCATTTGCCTTCTGTTTCAACTTGGCATCTCTTTGAGAGCATCCACCTAAACACCAGATGAGGCAAAGGCATATCATAGTGGTGAATATTTTTACTGTATAAATTCTTCGTTTCATGTTAGTCTTAATTTGCAGAATTAAGGAATATTATTCAAATTCAGATTGATAGTCTCTGAAGAATTCATCGTAATAATAAAGAGAAAACATTTACAAAGTCTATCCCTTCTTCCTCCAGCATTGTCTGTTGCTTACCGGAAATACGAGAATCTTTCCCACATATTAAAGCACAGGTAGCAGGCTTTATGGATTTATACCCTTTAGCCTTTATAACCTCGACAATCTGCCAGTATCCTTTGACTTTAGTATCAAACCGGGAGAAACTGCCGTCTTTATTATACCATCCGCAATCAACATTATTCACATAAAACCAGACCTTGGAACGCTTACCAGCCGAGTTTGCTTGCTGCGATCTGAAGTCAAATTTATCGGCATAGTCTATTAGCGGACTTCCCCATACGAATTGTTCCTCTTTGAAATAGACGTCAAAATCCAAGACTTTGTCTTCTACGCCCAATGCTATAGCCATATCCTTAATATATCCGCCTACTCGGAAGGAATTACCTCCAATTCGTATCTTCAAATGTTTTGTCAATAGGAGCCGCTTTAATATGGCTGCATATTGTTTACTCTCATGATAAATGTAGTGCGTGAATTTATCCTCGTCGTATAGGGCAAGTTCCTCTCCTTCATTATCATGTTTTGCAATAAAGGATATGATTTGTTCATTCATATCGTTCTCGTCTATGCTCTTTACTTCTTCTCGGTACTTTGCATTACGGTCATAATGCAAGTAGGCACCTTTATCCTCCAATGCCTTAGCTGATTTTATCAATAAGGCATCACTTATCATCCAACTATACATATAGTGATGGTTGTGGTCAGATGTTTCCTTTTTGAAGAGGAACAGGTAACTGTTAAAATCAGAAAGACGACTGCACAACCAAGAGAATTTGGATTCGTTTTTATAGTAATCGAGATTCAGTCTCTCTTTGTGCACACATAGATTTTCCAACAACTCATCGTTTTTCAGAGGGAGGCCGAAATGCTCGTTCCAAAAAGCCAACATGGCATTATTCTTTTCGGCGAAGCAACCATATGGCTTCCTCGTAAATATGTAACTATAACACAGGTTGATAACGTACAAAGGACATCTTTGTTTTGTCTCGTTAGTGTCACTGGACAAGAGGCAATCTTCGTCAAATACATCCATATCAACAAGATACTTCAACTTTTCTAAGTTGAGGTAAAGAACCGCCATTTCAAGTTCTTCTCGGTATGTGAGGTGTTCTGTTATTGTTCTTTGCATATTTATATTGACTTTTTGTTGATACTACTCTTTATGCAAATTGAGACCAAATCGTTAACAGCTCTGTCCAAGTTTTCTTTGTACAACAAGCCGTCTACATATTCGGCAGGAATACTGCTGAACCCATATTGGGCACCAAGTATAGCGCACGCTACTGCTGCATTTGTATCGGCATCACCTCCAGCATTCACAACGGAAAGCAATCCTTCCTTAAACGAAGAGGTATGCCAATAAGTCCAAAGTGCAACGGAGAGTGTCACCAACGTATAACCCATGTGGTCATAATCCACAAGTTTCTTGACATCCTGTTCCATCCATGCTTTGGTTATGTGTTTACAGATGCTCAAGTCATATTGTCGGGAAATGTTTTCCATTTGATACCGTGACAGAGGTTCTTTTCCATACACCAAAGCATGAATTAGTTCTGTAACTATCACACAAGACCCCACGCATCTTGGGTCGTAATGTGTTAGTCGACATATACTCTCGGCACAAGTTCTTAC
>CAVKZC010000188.1:0-6444 GCA_963660455.1 Sphaerochaetaceae bacterium
CATGAAGAACGTGATAAGAAGCATGAGCATATCCACCATAGGCGTAAAGTCTACGCGGACATTCATTTTCTTTTGTTTGCTTTCTTTCTTTGCCATTTATTCGTCCCCCTGTTGTTTAAGCTGTGTAATCATATAGTAATGACTCTCGTCCATGTCCTGGAGTTCGTTCATCACTCTCTTCACTGTCTTATAAGGTGTGCTGGCATCTGCCTTGAGGGCTATCTTGATGTCCTCGTTGGCATTGCGGGCTGCGTCTACCCATTGCTGGAATTCGCTCATGCCACCCTTGATGCTGTCGAGAGGAATACCTTTGGTCTGGATATACTGAGGACGCTTTGTAGAGCTCATTGAGAGGTATGTCTTCAGGTCGTCCATGGGGACACCGAACATACCCTCGCTCTTGAAGGTCTCAATCATCTTTGGAGTCAAATCTACGCCAAAATTGCCTGTCATTGTACTCAAAGTGTTACCCAGCTGGTCGGTATTGTCAATACTCATAAACACTTGGCCTTCACCGGTTGGTTTACCGGCTCTGTCCTTTTCAGGACTTACCAAGATGGTCAATACGCCGTTCTCAGGCACCTTGATCTCGGACACAGAACCTGGCGTGTTTACCTTTACCGGCTCGTTCTTGACGAACGTAGAAGTCAGCATGAAGAAGGTAAGCAGCAAGGTCATCACGTCCGACATAGGTGTCATGTCGATCCAGACGTCACTCTTCTTAATTTTTACTTTACCCATAGCGATAAAATTTTAAAGGGTTAGCAAAAATTAAGCCTCTTCTGTGTGGTTAGATTCGTATGTCTGAGCAATTGAGTAACCTACCTCGTCGAGTGCGTATGTCAGCTTGTCAACCTTGTTGGTGAATGTGTTGTAAGATACAACGGCGCACCAAGAAGTACCGATACCGAATGCGGTGTTGATCAAGGCCTCAGAAATACCTGCAGAAAGTGCAGCAGAGTCAGCACCACCACCTGAAGACAGAGCGGAGAATGACTTGATCATACCGACCACAGTACCGAGAAGACCGGTAAGAGTACCCAGTGTTACGATAGTAGCAACGATAGGCAAGTTCATGGTCAGTGTAGGCATCTCCAACTGTGTAGCCTCTTCGTGAGCCTGCTGGATCTTGGCTACCTTCTGTGACTTCTTCAAAGAAGCGTTGGCACCGCTCTCCATAGAAGCGTAAGCGTCCAAAGAAGCGCGAACCACGTTGGCTACAGAACCCTTCTGCTTGTCGCAGAGCTGGTTTGCCTTAGCGAAGTCGTTAGCGTTCAAAGCAGCCTTGATGTTGGCTACGAACTTAGGCAGAGCACCTGTACCGGTAGCGGTCTTGAGGGCCAACCAGCGCTCGATGGTCATTGCCAATACGGTGAGCAACAGTGTGTGGATAACAGGCACGATGACACCACCCTTGAAGATAGTACCCCAGATGTCTGCAGGGTGCTCGTTTGTTCCGGGATCCTGGAAGTGCATGTCGTTACCGAACCATGTGAAGAACAATGTGAAAGCGATGATTGCACATACCACGATGATCCAGAATGCGCCTCTTACTCCCTGAAAGCCCTCAGACTTCTTAGCTGGGGCTGCTTGTTTTGTAGTTGCCATAATTTTACTTTTAATTTTTAGTTAATAAATTATTGTATTGATTCTTTTGCTGTTTTTGTAGACTCTTTGTTGTGCAAAGGTAGCACTTTGGTTAAGATTTCTCACGCAAAGATAGCAATTAAAAGATTACTAAAAACATATTTAAGAAGTTTTAACGACCTAAACGTGTTATTTTAGCCATTATTTTGCCTTTCGTTATCATTTTAATCGCTTTTTCGCGTGTCCATCTTCTGTAAAGTCTATTTCCCGTGTTGTGTTTACTTCAATTTGCCGAGTGCTTCCTTGATGCGGCGCAGTGCCTCGATGATATTTTCGTCGCTTGTGGCATAACTCATGCGGAAGCAATCAGGGTCTCCGAAGGCATCACCGCCCACAGTAGCCACATGTGCCTCTTCCAGCAGGTACATGGCCAGGTCTGTAGAGTTATTGATGGTGCGACCGTCCACGCTCTTGCCGTAGAAGCTGCTGCACTTGGGGAAAAGGTAGAATGCTCCTTGTGGTACGTTTACCTCAAGTCCTGGAACGTCCTTTGCAAGTTTAACGATCAGGTCACGACGGCGTTCGAAAGCCTTGCGCATCTCTTCCACTGCACTTTGGTCAAGTGTGTATGCTGCTTCTGCTGCTTTCTGGCTCACGGAACATGTGCCGCTGGTGTACTGCCCCTGCAGTTTGTTGCAGCCTTTCACAATCCATTCAGGAGCGGCGATGAAGCCTATTCTCCATCCTGTCATGGCATAAGCCTTTGATACACCGTTGGCAATGATGGTCTGCTCCTTCATTCCCGGTTCGGCGGCAATGCTGTGGTGCTGTCCTACATAGTTGATGTGTTCGTATATCTCGTCGGCAAGCACGAACACGTCCTTGTGCTTCTTCAGCACTTCGGCGAGTGATGCCAGTTCTTCCTTGGAGTAGACACTTCCTGTAGGATTGCTGGGTGAACAGAGGATGAGCATCTTTGTCTTGGGTGTGATGGCGGCCTCCAGTTGGGCGGCAGTCATCTTGAAGTCCTGTTCGAATCCTGCGCTTACGATGATGGGCTCACCTCCTGCCAGTTTCACCATCTGCGGGTAGCTTACCCAGTATGGGGCAGGGATTATGACCTCGTCGCCTGGGTTTACAAGTGCGAGGATGACATTGCAGATGCCCTGCTTGCCTCCTGTTCCTACGATAACCTCATTGGTGGTGTAGTCCAGTCCGTTTTCGTTCTTGAGTTTGGCAACAATCGCTTTCCTCAGTTCGGGGTAGCCAGGAACGGGTGAATAACGTGAGTAGTTTTCATCTATTGCCTGTTTTGCAGCCTGCTTGATGTTGTCGGGTGTGTTGAAGTCGGGCTCACCCACGCTCATGTTGATAACGTCAATACCTTGAGCTTTCATTTCGCTGCTTTTCTGTGACATCGCCAGTGTTGCCGACGGTGCCAGTCTGTTGAGACGGTCAGATAATTGTGCCATAGTTTTACTTGTTGTTTTGATTGTCGTGTGCAAATTTAGACATTTTATTTCTTTTTCGGAAAAAAAAGATGTCATAATTTGATTGTTTGTATCTGAAAAGTAATAATTCTTGCCCTATCCTTTTCAAAGTCCCCTTTCAGAGACGGTGCGTGCATTGCTGTCACACTGCTATGAGGTAGGGGTTACCCGAGGTGCAGTGTGTGCCCCATGCGGTCGCGCTTGGTCTTGAGGTAACGCTCGTTGTATTCGTTGGGGATGGTCTCTATATCGACGTTCTCCACGATTTCGAGTCCGTAGGCTTCCAGACCGACACGCTTCACTGGGTTGTTGGTCATCAGGCGCATCTTGTGTACGCCCAGGTGGCGCAGCATCTGGGCACCGCAACCATAGTCGCGCTCGTCGGGCTTGAAACCAAGGTGTGTGTTGGCGTCTACCGTGTCGTAGCCTTCTTCCTGCAACTTGTATGCGGCTATCTTGTTCATCAGTCCGATGCCTCTTCCTTCCTGCTGCATGTAGATGAGTACGCCCTTTCCCTCTTTCTCGATCATCTGCATGGCCTGGTGCAGTTGCTGTCCGCAGTCGCAACGCTTGCTGCCCAGGATGTCGCCTGTGGCACATGAAGAATGTACGCGAACGAGAATGGGTTCGTCTTCGCTCCACTCTCCCTTGATGAGTGCCATGTGTTCCAGTCCGTTGCTTGCCTGGCGGAAGGGGATGAGATGGAAGTGGCCGTACTCGGTGGGCAGGTCCACTTCTTCGCCTACTTCTATAAGCGACTCCTTCTTCAGACGGTATTCTATCATGTCTTTGATGGAGATAACCTTCAGGTCCCACTCGTGTGCGAACTCCAGAAGTTGCGGAAGTCTGGCCATCGTGCCGTCCTCGTTCATGATTTCCATCAGTGCTCCTGCAGGGTAGAGTCCTGCCATGCGGCACAGGTCAATGGCTGCTTCGGTATGTCCGCTGCGGCGCAGTACACCGTTGTCCTGGGCGTAAAGAGGATTGACATGCCCCGGTCTTCCGAATGTCTGTGGTGTAGCGTTGGGGTCGGCCAGTGCCTTAATGGTTTCGGCGCGGTCGTGTGCAGAGACACCAGTGGAGCATCCGTCCAGTTTGTCGATGGTAACGGTGAAGGGGGTTCCCAGTACCGACGTGTTCTCAGACACCTGTCTTGGCAAGTCCAGTTCGTCGCAGCGGCTTATGGTGATGGGGGCGCAGAGCACGCCACGTGCGTGCTTCAGCATGAAGTTGACCTTTTCGGCATCGATTTTCTCTGCGGCGATAATCAGGTCGCCTTCGTTTTCGCGGTCTTCGTCATCCACTACGATAACGAATTTCCCTTCCTTGAAGTCTTTTACAGCTTCTTCTATGCTGTTGAGTTTTGATTCTGCCATTTTCTTTCTTGATACTTTTATAGTTACATTTCTTTTGTTCTTGTGATGATGTCGCTGTTAGCTGCCTTCACAACCTTGAGGTCTTTGTACAGTCGCAGTCTGAACCTCCACATCCTGAGGTAGAGCACAGCTCCCAAAGGTACGATGACGGCAGCTACAATGTTAAGCCATCTTCGCTCGAATGGGCGTGTGTGTGCCTTGGGAGACAGGACGGGGTAGAGGTTGAGGTCGTGCAGGATGAACTTGTTGCGTGTGTTGGAAAGGTCTTCGATGACGGTCTCCAGCTCTTTGTTCATACGCTCTATCTCGTGGTCGGGCTGGTACTTGAAGAATACGTTGATAATGTTGGGCAGTTTCTTCAGGTTGTGCTCCTTATTATATAAGGTGATGTCTTCGTTCATCTTCGCCAACTTTTCTGCGTCTGCATTGTAGTCGGGGTCATGGATGATAACCTCCTTGCTGAAGATGTGTCGCTTCGACTTGATGCCCAGCAGTTTGATGAAGAACTCACGGTAGGCATCCATGTTGAATACCACGGAGTCGTTGGTGGCCTTGTACGTCACGAATACGGCGAGCGGTGCCAGTACAGCGGTGGCGAGTCCCTTGCCGAACCAGATGGCCCACAGTCCGTTGCGGCACATGCGGTAACCCGTGTTGTCGAGGATGAAGAACACGATAAACACCAGTACCGAGATGATGACAGGGAATCCCAGTCCTCCCTTTCTGATGATGGCTCCCAAAGGTGCGCCTATGAAGAAGAAGATGAGGCAAGACAAGGCCAGTGTAAACTTGTTGATGGCCTCTATCTTGTGTTCCCTTATCAGTTTGTCGGCATCGCCCGTTATCATGCCTTTGAAGTCCAGGTCGCCTGTGGCTTGCTGTACGGTCATCATGGCGTTGTTTACGGCGGCAAGTTTCTGCTCGGGCTGTAGCTTGTTGAACAGCGTGTCGAAGTCAACCTTCATTTGTGCCGCTTTCTTGATTGTCTCCAGCGAGTCCTTTTGCGGGATGAAGGCACGTTGCAGATAGCGCATCTTTGCCTCTTGCAGGAAGGTGCGCCCTACAGAGTCGTAGCTTTGGTTGAGCGAGTCGATGTCGTGGCTTATCCTCTCCAGTCCTTTTGCCTTGGCGTTGTTCGACAGCGAACCGGCATCGGTGAGGTTGAAGTCGGCGTCAAAGTCAAGTACGATTCTTTTTGTGATGAATGATTCTCTCCTGTAGGGCACGGCGGCACTTCCTGCCAACTGACTGCTCTGCATGTTCTCAAACCATTCTCCGCTGTGTAGCGTCAGCAACAGGTGTTTTTTCTCTGCGGTGCTTTGCAGCATGCCCGAGTCGGCAAGGATAATGGCGGCATCCTCGTAGCTGTTGGTCATGCGGTAGATCATGATGCCGTATAGCTTTCCCGTCTTGATATCCTTCTTCTGCACGTAGAGGTTGCAGTTGGGTATGCCGTCATAGAAGATGCCTTCCGGAATTTCCAGTTCCGGACTTTTCTGCTTCATGGAGATAAGCAGTTGCGCCAGTTTCATGGTGGACTTCGGGCCGACGTTGTTCTGGAAGTAGAACGAACTGCACATTACGATGACCGTGATGACGATGAGCGAGCGGAAAGCCTGTATCAGCGAGATGCCTGCAGCCTTGATGGCTGTCAACTCAGAACTCTCGCCGAGATTGCCGAATGTGATAAGCGAGGACAGGAGTATGGCCAGCGGCAGGGCCTGTGGTACAAGGGTAAGTCCCATGTACCAGAAGAACTGTGCCAGGACCTCCACCGACAATCCCTTTCCGATGAGGTCGTCGATGTATCTCCATAGGAATTGCATCATCAGCACAAACTGGCAGATGAAAAAAGTGCCTATGAAGAGCAGTCCAAACTGCTTGGCTATGAATATGTCTAATTTCTTAATTCGCATTTCAGCTTGCAAAAGTAACATAAAAAACTCAGAAACGATGCATTTTTTGTTTTTTTATGTTACTCAACATCTTGT
>CAVKZC010000189.1:0-6435 GCA_963660455.1 Sphaerochaetaceae bacterium
GCTCTTGCCTGTGCCGGAGATGCCAGCAAGGAGAAGAAACGGCTTAGACTTGATGGCGGTGATGTAGGGGCGATAGGTGGAATCGTCTTTGGCATCAACATTTTCTTTCAAATCATCTTCTTTGCCATCATTGAATGGTGTGTTTACGTTTGTGATTTCAATATCAAAGATGCCATCTTTCCCCTTTCGTATGTGTAACTCGGAATATCCACCTGCAAAATAATTTCGAATGGTAAACTTGCCTTTTTGCTCCTTGCCTGTATTATCCAGATATAGAACCTCTTTCAACAATCCGTTAAAATAGAAACGAGTATCTATCTTTCCATTCTTTTGAGGCACATCCTTGCGAGCGTTCCACACTTGAGTTATTGTCTCTACTTGCTTTCCATCTTCTACAAATAAGGCGTCAAGCAAAGCTAATTGATTTATAACAAAATCCTTAGAATATCCAATGACGCAATGTACGGATGATTGGTCAAATTTTCTTGGCAAAATAGAGGCAATAAACAAGATTGCCTTTGCGAGGTTTTCCTTATGAAACCTTACGACAATATGATCACCAGCTCCTTCAAAGAGTTGATAATGCTCATTGTCTAAGAATAAATCTGTATTCTTTGCATCGCCTGCTCCTAATGGACGATAACTTGCATTCGTATCATTGATATGTTTAACGATTTCTTCCATACCTATAATAAGATTTGTGGTTGTATGTTTGAAAAACAATCATTCGGTCTAACTCCTACCTTTATGGATTGGAGAATTGTCTGTACCTTTTCCATCTTACGAGAAAGGTCGGCAATATTTGCCTCGACAGAAGAAACATACCCCATACAGTTTGTACATATGCGGAACTTCTTCTGAGTTTCTTCCATATCAAACACTCTATAAACAGAGTATTTATTGTCTTCTTTCAAGTTATGGACAAAGCCGATTTCTTCATCACTATAATAGAGATACTGGTTGAAGTCAAATCGTGTTGACTTAACATCAACAAATTTTTCCAGCTCTAATCCTTCATTGATGACAAAATCGAATGGCGCACCAGATTCCGTGCTTGCATTCATCCATCTATAGTTACTTATTTTGCGAGCTATCTTTTGCTTTTCCAAATATTGCGCAATAATTTGTTCTCCGTTATAACCTACTTGCTTGAATAGTTTGTTCGCTTTTTCAATATCTTGCTTCTTGTACTTTTTGATTTGCTTACCTGTTTGCGAGGCGACTTCGATTTCTTCCTGCAGCTTTACAGAAACACCGTTTACTTTCTTTTCCAAAAAATCAATGGCAAGAGAAAAAGATGTACTATTCTCGTCATAGACCTTGTTGGGCTTCGGAAATATCTTGGCAACATACTGATAGTCTTCTGTATCGCTTGATATGAGCCAAAATACTAATTCCTCACTCTGTAAGCCAAACCACACCAAATACCATTCGCACGCTGCTTTTTGGGATGCAAACACACGAATCTGGTTGACTATCGTTTTCTCATTCCTTGCTCCAGATTTGATATTGGGTGCATCTATCTTACCTGTGTTACGGTTAATCTTGCCGTAATCGCAATTTAAAATTTCACAATAGTCGCCATAAATAAGCATGGCAGCTTTCTCCACATGATGGTCTGGCAAGAAATCCAAGATGTGCTGATAAAGTCCAATATGGGTTTGATGCCCTGATTCTTTCAAGCCAAGGTCGTTGGGACTTAACTTCTTGAACCCTATTTTCTTTTCTGAATGAACTTCGAAAAACATACTATTCGTGAATTATATGGTTTGTAATAAGGTAATACAAAACAGCATATATTGTATTTACACTGACAGCATTACCAGCTTGTTTGTACAGAGAACCATCTGCAACCCCAGCATTTCTACCATTGATAGCAAAGTTTGCTGGGAAGCCTTGGAGCATGAAAGCCTCCTCGGGTGTCAATTTACGGATAGGCAACAATGCCAATTGTTCCTTGGTCATAGTCTTGACAGGGTTGATTTTCCCATGCGACTCTATGAAGTCTTGGCTGTAATAGTTGTCTTGGCATGCACGGTGCATCTTGTGCATCGTTGCAGTCAAGGGACGGGCTATGCTCATGTTGATGTCTGACTTCGACTTAAAGTTGGCAGAGCCATCAGCTAGCAAGGTTGGCTTTATTTTCTCAGAAAGGAAATACTTCTTGTCAACTTCTAAGCTCAACACTTCGTTAACATTTTGATAATGATATGTGCCCAAGTCTTGATATACTTGCTCAAACAAAGCCGCTATGTTGTCGCTAGTAAACATTGTGTTAAAATCCGCTGGGACAGGTTCTGTCGTAGCAAAAATCAGAAGTCTATTGCGAGTTTGCGGCAAATGGAACTGTGCGGTATTGAATATGTCGGTGAAAACTTGATACCCCAACGCTTCCAACTCCTGTTTGATTCGTGCGAATGTTCTACCCTTATCATGCGACTTAAGATTCTTTACATTTTCAAGAAGCACATACCGTGGCATCTTTGCTGCAAGAATGTCAATGATATGAAAAAACATCTGCCCTCGATTCTCGTTGAAACCAGCTTGTTTCCCCATCATACTAAAAGTTTGGCATGGGAAACCACCAGTCACCAAATCGAAGGGCGGCAAATTGTCAATATTTTCTTTATTACTAGTAAACTCCACAATGTCACCCATGGCCAACTCGTCATTTGCCTCTGGATGATAATTGGCACAATAAGTATTCACTGCCTTGGCATCTATTTCGGAATAGCCAACGCAATGAAAATCCATAATGTGGTCTTGTGTAAGCAAGTCCATCGCCCTTCTAAAACCACCAATGCCAGCAAATAATTCTAAATGTCTCATTTTATAAATCTCATGATGCCATCACCTATGGCTTTGGCAAGTTTTACAGGAACGGCATTTCCCACTTGTGCATACCACATGTTTTGAGAACCCGTTATCACGTAATCATCAGGGAATGTCTGGATACGTGCTGCTTCACGTGGACTTAATCCTCTTGCATCCCAAGGATGGATATACATGTTGCAGTCAAACTTCATGTGTGAAGTAATCGTCTTACAAATTTGACTTTCATCCAACTTGAAATATTTATCCTTGAAGATGTCGTTTCTCCTTTTGTACGGCATAATGTCTGCGATAGACTCATGCAAGGAGTTTGCTCCCTGTGGCAATCTTCTATAAATTTCGATATCTCGCTCGTTGTTATAACGATTCTTGTGATTGTAAAGTTTCGTTATCTCCCGATTTCCGTTGATGAACTTATAGAAATCATTCTTGACATAGAAAAAATCACACTCTGTAAAGCCAGACTCCGCACATTCCACACCTTTAGAACCCTTTTCTTTCTTGGCTACTAGATGGGGAAGTCCTTCAAGGGCATCTTTCAACACAAAAGGTTTACGCTTATGCTTGAATATCTCTTCGAAAATCAATTGAGGCTCAATCCCAACCCTGTTGCCAATCATGATGAAACGTTCTCTGTTTTGTGGCACACCATACTCTTGTGCTTTCAACAGAGCGTAATCATATTGGTAATCATCTCCAAGGTATTCCTTGAAATTCTGCTTTATTTCATCAATTTTATTCATCATCCCTTTTACGTTCTCCATAATAAAGAACTTAGGACGAATGTTTTTCAAAAATATCAAGTATTGCTTATACAAGGCATTACGAGGGTCATCCAATATGCGTTGACGATTTGCCATAGAGAACCCCTGGCAAGGAGGACCACCGCACACTAATGTTATATCAGAGAGTATATCCTTGTATTCTTCAAGGCGCATATTGAGTTCGGCGATGTCCCCGACAAAATAGTGGTCATTACTCAAATCATGATTGAATTTATAAGTATTACAGAACTGCTCCACGATTTCATTAACGAACCATGGTGTGAATCCTGCCTGTTGCAAACCCAAGCTCAGACCGCCACAGCCAGCAAATAAATCAACGAACTTATATTGTTTCTTTGCCATTACTTCTTCGCTGCTTCTTCTATATTAGCCTTGACGATAGCCAAGTAATTCAACTCGTCCTCAAAGTCGTCACCAAACTTTTCGGTTAGTACCTTGATAACATCATTTATCTTGTTTGCCTGCTCGTGCAGCAAATCATATTTATTATCTTCCATTGTTTCTTAGTTTTGGATTGTAAACATTGTTTGTTTTGTTGTTACACCAAGGCATCTTGCATCAGTTCAAGTCCTATGGCATAAATGTCCACACCATTCTTTTCACACACTTCAAAGCATTCGTCCATAAGGTGGTTATAGACGGCACACTCTTTCTGTGTGAATGTTTTACTTCCATCCTCACAAGAGGCATAGTCCTCAAATCTCTCATCGGGATGGAAATTCACCTTACGGTCATTGACAAGATGATGAAAGAATTCTTTCACATCATCAACTGTCGCTATTGTTGAATCATCATTGTATTTCATATCGTTAATCTACACTTTCTTCTCTAAGAAGGTCTGCAACTTCAACTCCAAGTAACTTTGCAGTCTTCATCAAAACTCCCCAAATCTGGTTGGGAAGTATTTGTGCACCATTTAGATATGGTGGTTTGGTCTTTGCCAAGTTGCTCTGCTAACCATTTGTTCGTCTTCTTCTTGTCAGCCAGGACTACTTTAATCCTGTTAAGGTCTTTGTTTGCCATATGCAATTACGTTTATTGGCAAAAGTACTCAAAATATTCCGTAAGTGTTCAGAATGGGCCTAATATTTATGGTAATTTAGCAAAATAATGATTTATTCGTAACTATTCAGCTGCCCCATAGATGCTAAAGTTTATAGCATGGGGTAGCTCCCATTACTTGTGGATAAGCAATGGTTCTGATAACATTGAAGGCTGACTGTCCATTCTTTTTGGCAGTGTCCATAAGAGAGTGCAGGACCGCAAAGGCCTCCGCTCCCTTGAAGGAACGAAAGCATTGGCTGACTTTCATCTTTGTCTTAGCCTTTCTGATAGCCCGTTCACTACTATTGTTGTCTGCTGGAACATCCTCATTGTACAAGAAGGCAAAGACGGCATCTTTCCACTTTCTGAGTGAGTTTTGCAAACGTTTAAACTCTACGTGCATATTTTCCAGCGACTCTTCCAGTAATTCCTCAAAACGTTTTGTTATGTCGTTTCTGTCAATATGCAACCAGTCAATATGTTTTCGTTGCTTAATGGCTTCTCGCAACAACCCTTGCATTCTCTTCGACCAGTCTTGTTTGGTGTCTAGCTGTCCTAAGTATTCGAGGTTTCTCAGCAAATGCGCCACACATATCTGGTGTCCTTTTGCTATGACATTATAGTACAATGGAAGGCGGTCGGATACAAAGATTGAGTTTGGAAATCCATCGGGATACTCAGAATCGAAATCCTTGGTACCTCTTCCCTTGCCACCTGACAGATACGTAAGCCTCTCGCTTTGCCAAGCCCATAGCCACTTTTGCTTGCCGTTGATGTTTTCCGTGGTCTCGTCTCCGCCAACAACAGGCTCGTTCAGCATCATGTCGTGTATCTTCTCATAGGCAGGGAGTCCTTTCTCCTTGGTGCCCTGCACCATATTACAGATGGTGCCCTCGCTGATGGCAATGCCAAATATCTCTTTTATAAAAGTCTTGACCTTGTTGTTCGGCGCATTCATGGCTTCTACTAAATATACGACCAACGACTTTAGGTTGCCACCATAGCAAACAGGGGCATTGACACCTTCCGGGAATGGGGTCCTAACCTTCTTGCCACAGTTGGGACAGACTTTCTCAAAGGAAATAAACTCTGTAACAAAAGCTCGTGGGAAGTATATGTCTATGACTTGCCGGCGTTCGACGAGCTTTCCTTGTACGCTTGAAAGGGCTTCGTCACAATCAGGACAGGTAACCTGCTCCATGGCCTCCACTTTGTCTATGTGCTCGGATTGGTGGAGAGTCGTTCCCTTGTGTCCAGGTTGACCACCCACGGGACGGTTCGATTTTGTACGTAAGGATTGAGTACGCTTTGTCCTGTCCAAGCTACCACTTATTGGGTCTTTGGAAGGCGGAACGCTGCTGTTTTGGCTGTTCAGACTAGGCGGTTTGCCGTTTGTGGTATTAGAAAGTTGCTCTCGTAACTTCTTGTTCTCCTTTTTGAGTTTCTTGTTTTCTAACTTTACATCGCAAAGCTGTTTTTGCAACCGCTGAATATGGCGAGTCTTGCGTGAATTATCAGAAGAAAGAACTTTGACCTTTCCCTCCAAATTTGCCAAGCGCTCCAATATGGTTTGCTCCACAACGGCTGCATCCGTCACTACCTTGGGGGTGGATGCGACAGGCATGGATGCTTGTTGGGCTTGGTTGGTGCTTATGTTTACATTCTTGTCTTTCTTCATAACACATGCAAAGGTATAAAAAATAATTGAGAACTAGATGACACATTAACCTTATTTATTGTTTTCAATCAGTTGCGATAAAGATAAAGCGGTAAG
>CAVKZC010000190.1:0-3081 GCA_963660455.1 Sphaerochaetaceae bacterium
CTCTGACGACATCTACGGAGTTACTGCCGATGGCGAACAGGTTGACCCTGCCACAGGCGAGATTATCACCGACCGTCAGCCCGAACAATCCTTTGCCCCTGCCGACGACACAGCGGCTGGCGTAACCGTTGACCCTGCGGCCAATGATGATGACGACACTTTCTAATCCCTAACAATCAGCAACTATGAGTGAACAGACAACAAATACAGAATTGACCATCGTGCGCAAGGAGAACGTGCAGCTTATAGCGCAGTCCGCGCCCGAGGTGTACAAGAGCAACACCCTTTCATGCCAGAAGTGCAACGACTTCGGCAAGCGGCTCCTCGCCCAAATCAAAGAGCAGGGCATGACTGACGAACTGGATATGCAGTGCGCCACCTACATTGCAAAGGCTCGCAACACGGTGAAGAAGATGAACACCAACCGCTCGGCCATCACAAAACTCTTCGACCAGATACGCAGCGAGTTTACAGGCATGGAGAACGCCATCGACCCCACCAAGACGGCATCCATTCCCTATCAGATACAACAGGCTCGCAACGCCTATGCCGCCAAGAAACGTGAGGAAGAGGAGCGCAAGCGCAGGGCAGAACTGCTCCGCCAACAGCGCGAGCAAGCCCTCACTCGCTACAAGGCTGACGTGGAGGACGACTACAAGCGGTCGTTCAACACCTACACCACCAACTCCATCAACTCCCTCACCGAACTTAACGCTGCCATCACGCTCGACAACTACGAGGAGCAGTGCAAGGCTATCAAGCAGTTCTCCGTAACGCTGCCGCAGGACTGGGCTACCAAGACACCCTCCAATGTCCGCATTCCTGCCGAACTTGCCGACATGCAGGACAAACTCCGCGAGGTGCGCACGTCCATCGCCCTCAAACTCATGGAGCAGTTCGCCAAGCAGTACGAGTTTGAGGTGGGCGACTACCGCGACAACATCCTCGACACGCTGCCATCAAAGAAAACCGAACTCGAACGCATGGCGAAAGCCAATGCCGAAGAACAGGCTCGCCTTGCCGCTGAACTCAAAGCGCGTGAGGCTGCCGAGGCAAAGCGCATTGAAGCCGAGCGCAAGCGCAAGGAGGAAGAAGAGGCCGCAAAGAAGAAGATGCAGCAGGAAGCGGCCGAGGTGGGCAACCTCTTCGGACAACAGGCCATCGTTACCCCTGCCGGGTATCAGCCCAAGACTTCCGTCAAGAAGCGTCTTGTGTTCCATGACGTACAGGGTGTTCTCGCTGCCGTGTCCCTGTGGTGGTCTAAGGAGGGGCAATACCAGTCTGTCGAGGAACTCGCCAAGGTGTTCAAGAAACAGATTGCCTACTGCGAGAAAGTCGCCAACGACAAAGACCACCCCGAATTTATCAGTTCAACATCAGTGTCCTACGAGGACGAAGTAAAAGCAAAGTAAACGATTATGTACGAAAGTGGATATTACCCGGCTGGCGCGGAGTACGACCCTCGCGCCCCTTGGAATGAGCGTGAACCTACGATGATTGAGTGTACGGCTTGTGGCGGCAAAGGCTACCACTGGCACGCCTACGACTTCGAGGCCGACCGCGAGACGGAATGCACGGAGGAAACATGGGAGCTGCTCCCCGAAACGGAAGAGGAGGCCATTGCCAAGCGTATGCACTTCATCAAGGGCGAAAAGGAAGCCTGTGAGGTGTGCGATGGTGAGGGCGAAGTGGAATATGAACCCGATTATGATGACTATGACGAAGACTAAGCCTATCGTAAATACGGACGAATACTATCAGCGCAGTGAGGTCAGCAACTCTGACCTTACTGAACTGAAGAACCAGCTCCACCCTCACATGCAGTATGGCGACCGTGAGGCGGCTTTCCGCTTTGGCTCTATCGTGGATGCCATCATCACCGAACCCTCGCGCGTGGACTTCCTCCACATGACGATTGACGGTGAGCAATGCTCCGAGGAGGAGTTTCTTCACGCTCGCGAAATGCAGCGTGCGCTCCGTGCCGAGGCTCGCAGAGACCCTTTCCTTGCAAAGGTGCTGGAGTTGTCCGAGACGCAGTGCTTTATGGTCAACAAGCAGCAGGAGTTCGACAATGGCGGTTTCCGTTTCACGCTCGACACGCGCTGCAAGTGGGACTGGTGGTTGCCTACCTGCCATTTCGGTGGCGACCTAAAGACCACATTCGCCTCTACGCAAGCGGAGTTCGACAACGCTGTTGATTTCTTCGACTGGGACAGGTCTCGCGCATGGTACATGGACATTGCCCATTCCGACCGCGACTTCATCTATGCCATCAGCAAGAAGAACTGCCGCATCTTCAAGAAGTTCATAGAGCGTGGCGATGACACCTACAACCGTGGCTTTGAGAAGTACAACGAACTCGCATTTCAGTATTGGGCTTTCGCTCTCGTATAATCACATAAAAGAACAAAGTTATGAGCAAGATATTATCACAAACCGCACAGGTCAGTCTGCTTAAACGACTCAGACGCATGTGTCCCTTTGCCGTATGGTCGGGACAATATGGCTACACTTGTGGCGGCATGAAGAACGGTGTGCGCTCATCCTCTGGCATGGGGGCGCAAACAAAGGAGGCTCGCCACTGCCATTTGAATTGCATCGACCTGCGCAAGGCTGCGTTTCGCAACGGCTACGACATCACGCTATCAACCCACAAACTCAATGCGTATGGCTGAGACACTGAAACATCACCTCCGTGTCGAACCCTACGACTACCAAAAGGAGGGCATTCTTGCCGGGCTTCGGTGGCATCGTTTCCTCATCGGTGATGAGCCGGGACTTGGCAAGACGCTCCAAAGCATCGGTGTCGTGGATTGCGCCAACGCTTACCCCTGCTTGGTCATTTGTCCGTCCTCGCTCAAAATCAACTGGCAGCGTGAGTTCGAGAAGTTCACCGACAAGCACGCCCTTGTGCTCGACAACTCCGTGCTTACCACATGGCCGTATCTCCTCAAGATGGGTATGCAGCAGGTGGCGATAGTCAATTACGAAAGTCTGCGCAAGTATTTCGTGTGGGACATCAAGGGCGGCTCGCGTGGCGGTTTCCGACTCAAAGACGTGGTTTTCACGCCCGACATCAAG
>CAVKZC010000190.1:3312-6327 GCA_963660455.1 Sphaerochaetaceae bacterium
ACCAAGGAGAGGCGCAATAAGGAGGAAGAGGACGCTCCGCGCAACCTCGAACGGCTCTCTGCCGAACTCTACTCGCGCTGCATGATACGCAGGGAAAAGGCAAAGGTGCTTACCCAACTGCCCGACAAGACACGCACCGACCTCATCGTGGATATTTCCAACCGTGACGAGTACATGCTTGCCGAACACGACCTTGCCGAGTATCTGCGCCAGTACACCGAGTGCGACGACCTCGACATTCGCCGTAAGATGCGCATGGAGGCTCTGGTTAAGTTCATGACGCTGCGCTCGCTCTCTGCCAAAGGCAAGGTGAAACAGGCTATCGACTTCACACGCACGTTCCTCGCCAACGGCAAACCGCTCATTCTCTTCTGCTCACTGCATGAGATTGTGGACGAAATCAAAAAGGCGTTTCCCAAGGCTGTATCCGTTACCGGGCGCGACTCCATGATGATGAAACAGGCGGCTGTCGATGCTTTCCAGTCGGGCAAGGCGCAACTCATCATCTGCTCCATCAAGGCGGCTGGCGTGGGCCTCACGCTCACGGCATCTTCCAATGTGGCTTTCGTGGAGTTTCCTTGGACTTATGCCGACTGCTGCCAGTGCGAAGACCGCGCCCACCGTATCGGACAAAAGGACAACGTAACGTGCTACTACCTGCTTGGCCGTTCCACCATCGACAGCACTCTCTACGCCATCATTCACAAGAAGAAGTCAATCGCCAACCAGATAATGGCTACCGATGACGACATTCCGCAAGATGAGATGTACTTCGATGAACTTGCAAGTCTGTTCCTCAATCCTGTGCAAGATGGCTGACCTCTGCAAAACAGACCTGCAAAAGGTCATTTCCTACCTCGATGAGGCTGCGAAGATTTACGATGCGCTGCCCATGCAGAAATGCAAGTGCCGCGCTCACATGATAACCCAATTGACAAACAAATTAAAATCAAAACTCAATCATGACAAAAAATGAATTGGCAAAAGAGGTTGCGGTTTCCGAGAAACTCCACCTCTCCACTACGTTCCAAGCCGTTGACGGCATTCTCCGTGTCATCAAGGACACACTCGCCAAGGGCGAAACTATCTTCATCCGTGGCTTCGGCTCTTTCGTCCCCACCGAAGTGGCAGAACGCACGGCACGCAACTTCAAGACTGGCAAGCCTGTTGTTATCCCTGCCCACAAGTCGGCAAAGTTCCGCATCAGCAAGGACTTGGTCAAGTCGCTCAACACTGAAGCAGGAAAGGAGGCTACCGTATGACACTCTATGAATGTGGTGTCCGCTACGAGCGGACTATGGAGAACGGCATGAACAAAAAAGTAACCGAGTTGTACCTTGTCGATGCACTCTCGTTTGCCGAGGCAGAGGGACGCATCACAAAGGAAATGGAGCCGTACATATCTGGCGATTTTGATGTGGTAACAATCAAGCGCACCAACATCTCCGAGATTGTCGAGGGATTGTCCACTGCCGACAAGTGGTTCAAGGCTAAACTCATGTACATCACCATTGACGAGAAGTCGGGCAAGGAAAAGAAACAGGCGGTTTACTTCATCGTCCATGCCTCCGACATCAACAATGCCCACATCTGTGTTGTCGAGCACATGGTAGGTTCTGCCATGGACTACGAGATTGCCACGCTTGACGAGACCAAGATTATGGATTTGTTCCGCTACAAGGTTAATACAAGCGACAATGGCTAAGTTTTCTTCATTTGCTTTCAAAGGTCGGAATAAGTACGGCAACGAGCGTGTGGGCGGTCATGCTTCCAAGAAAGAGCACTACCGCGCTGCCCAGCTCCGCCTCATGCAGCGTGCCGGACTTATCTCCGACCTACGGGAGCAGGTGTCCTACGAGTTGATACCTGCTCAGTATGGCGAGTGTGGCAAGGATTTCAAGGGTCGCGCCACTCGCGTCCTCCTCGAACGCTCCTGCCGCTACATTGCCGATTTTGTCTATACCGACCGCGCTACCGGGCAGACCGTTGTCGAGGACACTAAGGGCGTTCGCACAAAAGAGTATATCATCAAGCGGAAACTCATGCTCCACGTTCATGGCATCCGCATAAAAGAGGTTTGATTATGGCACGAGACAGTTTTGTTTTCTATCGCAGTTTCTTTGAGGCTATCAGCCTTATGCCGACCGAGGTACAGGCTGAGGTTTACCCTGCTATCGTTGAATACGCGCTTAACGGCAAAGAGCCAAAGGAACTTTCCGACATTGCCAAGGGTGTGTTCATTCTTGTCAAGCCTAACATTGACGCAAGCATCACACGCTACGAAAACGGAAAGAAGTGTGCGCAGTTCGGCAAACTTGGCGGTCGCCCGAAGAAAGGCAAAGCTGCCTCGTCTGCCAAGTCCAAGGGCGAAGTCCCTGCGCCTCCGTCTGACTACTCGCTCACCTTACAGCAGGAGATTGACCAGATGAAAGCCGACCGCACGTGGAATGAGCCTGTTTGCATGCAGTTCCACATCAGTGCCGATGAACTGGCCAAGCGTCTTGACACGTTCCTCAACCATTGCAAGTGCGAGAATGATGGCAAGCCACACTCCAACTTCAACGATGCCAAGCGGCATTTCTGCTCATGGATGCGCAAGGCTTTCACGCCTGTCGAGCATGACAGCGATGCGGAGCTGCCGCCTCCCTCGTATGAGTTCAACGGTGGCTTTGGCGGTCAGGACATTTAATATGTATGAGTTATGAACAATAAACCATATCCACAGACGCTTGCCAACGAACTTGCCAAGTTCGGCAAACATCCTACTGGCGATGCCGATTGGGACGCTTGTGTCTTACAGGCGTGCCGAAACAAGCGCAAGGGTGCTCCCACATGGCTCTCGCTCCACGATGTTGCCCTGCGGTTTCGTGAGGAGACGGAGAAAGTGCGCAAGCAAGCCTACAACCTTGCCGACCCCGATGTTTATTCAGCGCACAGCACGTTTCTCATTCACATTGCCAACAACATTGTGCTTGCTCCGCAAAGGCGCAAGTTCATCGTTGACGACAACAACCG
>CAVKZC010000191.1:0-6306 GCA_963660455.1 Sphaerochaetaceae bacterium
TCTACCTCGGCGCGCGAGGCAGAGCGTCCCATTGGCTGAAAGAAACAAAACACTTTATACATTATTTATTATTAAAAGAGAGAGATTTATGGAAAAAAGACTTATGACAGCAGTCGCAGCCCTTGCCCTATCTACGGGCATGGTGTTTGCACAAAGTCAAATCTCCGGTAAGGTCACCTCTTCGGAGGATGGTGCACCAATCATTGGTGCATCCATCAAAGTGGTAGGTACCAATACCGGTACTGTTACCGACACTGACGGTAACTTCTCACTGAATGCTCCAGCTGGTACAAAGTTGGAGATTACCTACATAGGTATGCAACCCAAGACCGTCAAGGCCTCTGGCAAGATGAACGTTGCCTTGGACTCTGACAACCATTCACTCGATGAAGTTATGGTTGTGGCTTACGGTACTGCTAAGAAAAGCTCTTTTACGGGTTCTGCAGCAGTGCTCAAAAGTGACGACATTGCAAAAATCTCTAATTCGAATGCGGTTTCGGCATTGACTGGCAAGGTAGCCGGTGTACAGATCAATGCTGCTACCGGCCAGCCTGGTCAGGAATCCTTCAATATCCGCATCCGTGGTATTAGCTCAATCAATGCTGGTAATGACCCACTGATTGTTGTCGACGGCTCGCCTTATGATGGAGACATAAACTCTATCAACCCTAATGATATCGCCTCTATGACCGTTTTGAAGGATGCAGCTTCTGCTGCTCTTTATGGTGCTCGTGGCGCTAATGGCGTCATCATCATTACAACTAAAAGCGGCCGTGAAGGATCGACATCCTTTACCGTCGATGCCAAATGGGGATCTAACTCTAAGGCTATTCCTGATTACAACATCGTAAAGAGTCCTGCCAAGTATTACGAAGCATGGTATAGCGCTCTGAGAAATTATGCACAAAACAAGTTGGGATATAATGCCAACGAGGCATATCTTTGGGCAAACAAAAACATGATTAACTCTAGCGATTACGGCTTGAACTATAACGTTTACACAGTACCAACAGGCGAAAACCTCATCGGAATTAACGGGAAACTCAATCCAAATGCCACTTTGGGTAGAGTCATCAATTATAATGGTAATGAGTACACCTTGCTACCAGACGACTGGAGAGATGCCACCTACCAGAACGGTTTGCGCCAAGAGTATACAGTAACAGCTACTTCCAACAGTTCTCAAGGATCATTCTACGGTTCTGCCAACTATTTGAAGAATGAAGGTATTACCATGGGCTCTGACTATACACGATTCACAGGACGCATGAAGGCAGACTATCAGATTAAACCTTGGCTGAAAATTTCCGGGAACATGAACTATAGTCATAGCAATTCTAACTATTTAGGTAGTGATGGTAGCTCTAGCGACTCTGGCAACATGTTTGCCGTAAATAGCATCGCTCCTATCTATCCTTTGTATATCCGTGACGGCAAGGGCAACATTATTATCAACCAAAATACAGGTTTGAAGTCATACGACTATGGTGATGGGGCAGTTATTGGATTGACGCGTCCTTATTTCCAGCAATCGAACCCCCTTTGTGATGTTCAGTTGGAAACGAACAACGTGGAAGGCAACGCATTCAATGCTGTTGGTGCTGCAGAGATTCGCTTCTTGAAGGATTTCAAGTTTACCACAACCAATAGTACTATGGTAGACGAGAGTCGTCAAACTAACACTTCCCAGCCATTCTTCGGCCAACCCGCCAAATCTAATGGTTATGTTTCCAAATACCATGTCCGTAGATGGTCTTACAACTTCCAGCAATTGCTCAACTGGCATCACCAGTTCGACGAACACGATTTGGAGGTGATGTTAGGCCATGAGTATTACCGTACACGCTATTATCTGTTGGAGGCTAGCAAAAGCAATGTATTCTCCATCTACAATACAGAATTGAGTGGAGCTATCGTTGACGGTAGTATGGACTCCTATACAACAGACTATAACACAGAAGGTTTCTTCGGCCGTGCACAATACAACTATGCGCAAAAGTACTTTGCATCATTCTCTTATCGTCGAGATGCTTCTTCGCGTTTTGCTCCAGAAAATCGTTGGGGTAACTTCTGGTCTTTTGGCGCAGCTTGGATTATATCTAAGGAGAAGTGGTTTAATGCTTCCTGGATTGACGAACTGAAGTTAAAGGCCTCCTACGGCGAGCAAGGTAACGATAACATCAGTAATTATTTGTATACAGACCGTTACACTATCGGAAACTCTAATGGTAGCATATCTTTGAAACCATCCTCAACAAAGGGTAACCGTAATATTAGTTGGGAAAAGGGTGGCAACTTAAACATTGGAACAGAGTTCTCTTTCTGGAAGGGACGTTTATCGGGTAGCGTAGAATATTTCTATCGTAAGACTACCGATATGTTGGCATTCTTCTCTTTGCCTGTATCATATGGCTATTCTGGTTACTACGACAACATCGGTAACATGCGCAACTCTGGTGTCGAGGTAGAATTGAACGGAGACATTATCCGCACCAAGGATCTTACATGGAGTGCAAACCTGAATATTACGGCCTATAAAAATAAGATTACTTCTATGCCTGCAGAAAAGAAGACACAAACTGTAGATGGCGTAGACGGTTACTCTTCTGGCAACTATTTCTATGGCGAAGGTCAACCAATATACACTTGGTATATGGCTAAATATGCAGGTGTAGACAAGGAAACTGGTGAAGCCCTCTATTATCAAGACAAGGATGGCGAGACCACCACAACGACCAATGCCAGCGAAGCAACCATGCATCTTTGCGGGTCCGCATTGCCTAGCGCATATGGTGGATTTGGCACAAGTGTAGCATATAAGGGAATTGATTTTTCCATGGACTTCACTTATCAGTTGGGGGGTAAAGTCTATGACTCATCTTATGCTTCGCTGATGGGTATATCCAGAGGTAGTGCTTTCCATGCAGATTTGCTTAACGCGTGGACACCTGACAACACGTCATCTGACATTCCACGCATCCAGTATGGTGACTCATATGCAGCATATCAATCAGACCGATTCCTTGTGTCAGCTTCTTACTTGAGCTTGCAGAATGTAAACCTCGGTTATACCATCCCGCGCACATTGTGCTCTAAAATTGGCATCAACAAGATTCGCGTCTATGTTACAGCAACCAACTTGTGGCTTTGGTCAAAGCGTCAGGGACTAGACCCTCGCCAGAGCATCACAGGTGCTACTTCAAATGCATACTATTCACCAATACGCACCGTATCTGGTGGTATTACAGTAACATTCTAACTTTACACAACAGAATTATATATGAAAAAGAGTTTAATATATGGCATTTCTGCTTTGGCTCTAGCAACTTCAACTATGTCATTGACAAGTTGTATAGAAGAGACAGAGCCAACAAGTGCAGCAACAACAGAGCAGGTACAGAAATCTTCGTCTGCCACAGAAGCACTTTTGATGGCTATTCCCGCATATTCTACTTCACGCTATTTCAGTGGTCGTTATGACTGGGCATTTGGTTATGGTGCACTCATGTATATTCGTGATATTGAGTCGAGCGATGTCTGCGCTACCGATGACGCCGGTTATTACCAATTTGCTTATTTCGCACGGAACCAATACCAGGGACGTGACTATGTCTTTGCACAGTACAAGTACAACTATCAGACAAAATTTGTGAATACAACGAACAACGTGATAGCCGCAGTAAACGCAGAGTCAGCAACAGACGTCCAAAAGGGTTATCTGGGAGCTGCCTATGCGTATCGTGCCATGCTTTATCTTGACATGGCTCGCGAATATGAGTATCTTCCTACAGATGCTACGGAGGCTAAGAGTCCATACGGCAATGACGTATTAGGTCTCACCGTGCCCATTGTAACAGAGTCGACGTCAGAGACTGATGCTCGTAGCAACAAACGTGCTACCCGCGAGGAGATGAAGGAGTTTATTAAGAGCGATCTTGACAAGGCTGCAGAATATATCCCAATGTTGGACAAGGACTCCAAGACTTTACCGCATCTTGACTGTGTATATGGCCTCTACGCTCGTCTGTACATGTGGGTTGAGGACTATGCAAATGCTGAGAAGTATGCGCGTATGGCAATCAATGAATATGGCGGGCGTCCAATGAACCAAGAGGAGAGTTTGAACACGACAACTGGTTTCAACGACCTTTCTAAGTGGATGTGGGGTGCACAGGACACTAAGGAGTCTTTGTGGAGTAACCTTGCCAATTGGGCTTCCATGGTGGTCAATGAGACAAGTTACGGTTATGCAGGTGGTGGGGCCTGCAACAATATGATTGACCGTAAATTGTACGAGCGCTTGAGCAATACCGACTGGCGTAAGTTAGAGTGGAAAGCACCCGCAGGTTCTCCCCTCGATGGCCAAAACTTATATGTAAACGATGCCTTTGGAAAAGGATTGGCTGAATACTCCGGCTTAAAGTTCCGTCCAAATGGCGGTGTCTTATCTCCTTATTCTGAGGCAAGTGCCACAGCATTCCCCATGATGCGTGTCGAAGAGATGTATTTCATCGAAGCAGAAGCTGCCGCACATCAAGATGTTGCGCATGGCAAAGAACTTCTAGAATCCTTTATGAAGACTTATCGTGATGCCAATTACACTTGCAATGTATCCGACAAAGACGCTGTCGTTGAAGAAATCGTATTTCAGAAACGTATCGAATTATGGGGCGAAGGACAATCATTCTTCGACATCAAGCGTTTGAACTATAGCTGTACACGTGGATATGACGATACCAACCATCTCCCAGAAGAGAGATTTAACTCAAATGGTCGTCCTGCTTGGATGAATTGGGTAATTTCTGCTAATGAGGAGAATGGCAACGCTATGGTCAAGGAATACAATAACCCTGACCCGTCAGACACATATCCTCGTTGGACGGGTAAGTAAAACTTTTAAAAAGAAAGAAACATGAAAAAGATTTTCAAATATAGCCTTATATTGCTGTGCACTATCATGTCAATAGGAATGACATCTTGCACTGATAGTTACGACTATGATCCTGCAGCACCAGAAGACAAAGGGGCCATCTTGATTGCTAGCACAACCAGCTATATGTTCACACCAGGTGAGGCACAAGAATTTAATGTTACTATACAGCGTCGTGATACAGTAGAGGCAGGCGTTGTAAACTTAACATCTGACAACGATAAGTTTAATGTGCCTTCACAGGTTAGCTTCGCTGCTAATGAGAAAACCAAGACATTCACTGTAACCTCTAATCTTGATAGCGGTTCGGACGAAACCATTAACATTGGCATAGCAAAGGGCGAGGGTTACAGTTATGGTGCAAACACAATAACTTTCAATGTAACTACACCAAAGAAATTCATTGGGACTTTCAACTCTGAGGCATTTGAAGACGCCTGGGAACAAACCGTTTATGAATTAGGAAGTGGCAAGTACATGTTGCCCGACTTATACTTAGAAGGAGCTCCTATCACATTCGTAATCGATTGGAAAACCAACAAGATAACTGTAGCGGCTCAGGTCGCTTGGATAAGTTCTACATATGGAAAAGTGGCTGTTCAAGGTAGCGGCACTTATGACTCGGAAGAAAAGGTTGCCAAGATGACACTGACACATTAT
This sequence comes from Sphaerochaetaceae bacterium, assembly GCA_963660455.1. Classification (GTDB taxonomy): domain Bacteria; phylum Bacteroidota; class Bacteroidia; order Bacteroidales; family Bacteroidaceae; genus Prevotella. Next base: position 5,591 of record CAVKZC010000191.1, read on the forward strand.
TGCTCAGCAGGATCATTTGGAAGCTTTGAAGAAGACTTCTATTTCCCAGATGACTTTGAGCCTTCCAAGTAGTATATCAACATATTACACAACATACGAAATGGCCGACCGTCTCTATCGGTCGGCCTTTTATTTTACACTCCTTTTTAAATTCCGCTTCATCAGATGAAAAGAACTCTCCTTTATTTGTTAACCTTCCTATGCATATTCTCTGTATACGCCAAGGAAAGAACCTTCGAGCAAAAGAAAGCAATAGCAGCAAGTCTGTTAGGTAAACGCACCGTATTATACAATACGAGAGCAAGGGCTGATATAAATGAACTGAAATGCTTGTCAGATTTAACCGTGATGGGGTATACGAAGGGTGGTTTCGTCATTGTGAGTAACGATGACAGAAATACGCCTTACGTAGGCTATTCTGACAACTTGATAGATTTGGACTCACCTGCATTTAAGTGGTTTCTCGAAATGGCTAATGTTGCCTTGAAAGAAAACACCGCTCAAGAGTCCATCGGCAGCATAACACCCATTGAGCCCCTCATGACAACAACCTGGGGGCAGGATGCGCCATACAATGACATGTGTCCAACAGAGCGAGACAATGCCAATATAAAATATCCTACTGGCTGTGTGGCAACGGCAATGGCTCAAGTGATGTTTTATCATCAATATCCAGAGCAAGGAATAGGGAAGGTAATCTATTCGTTCCAAGACAG
>CAVKZC010000192.1:0-6271 GCA_963660455.1 Sphaerochaetaceae bacterium
TCATAGCGCGTCATGCCACCGTTTACCGACTTGCCCTTGATGGTAAGGTAAGCCATGTCATCGCGCGTACGTACCCGCACCGTGGCGCCTTCGGCAGGAATGTACCCCTGCCGGATATGACTGCTGGAAAAGGCGGCACTCTTGTAAGCGTCGCCTTTCCTTACGAGGAACTTTCGTTCTATCTCTAATCCACTCATCGTTAATGTGTCATGCGTTCAGACAGGTATACACCATGAACGCTATTGCCAAAACCAAAAGCACGCCAATGACATACTTGATAACCTTCTCGCCTTTCTCGGCCTGTTTCTTCTCGTAAGCCTCATGCTTGGCTTTTCTCAAATCTTTGTTTCTACTCATAGTCGTATCGTTATTAGGTTAGTGATATAAAACATCTTGCGCATGGTAGCGCTTTTGCCCTTTCAGGGCGTACAGGGGAACTTTACCCCCTCTATTCTTCACCCTCCGTAGGGAATTCCATGAGGTATGCCTTGATGAAGTCGTCTATCTTGCCGTCCATCACTCCGTCGACATCCGATGTCTGGTAGTTGGTACGGTGGTCCTTCACGCGGCGGTCGTCAAAGACATAACTGCGTATCTGACTGCCCCACTCTATCTTCTTCTTGCCAGCCTCTATCTTGGCCTTCTCTTCCAGGCGCTTCTTCATGGCACGGTCGTAGAGTTGGCTCTTCAAGAGCAGCAATGCCTTGGCACGGTTCTTGGGCTGGTCGCGCGTCTCGGTATTCTCGATGAGGATTTCCTCCTCCTCGCCCGTATCAGGGTCTGTGTACCAATAGCGCAGGCGCACACCCGACTCCACCTTGTTGACGTTCTGGCCACCGGCACCACTGGAGCGGAAGGTATCCCACGACAACTTGGCTGGGTCGACATACACCTCGATGGTATCGTCTACGAGCGGAGTGACGAAGACACTGGCGAAGCTGGTCATGCGCTTGCCCTGCGCATTGAAGGGCGACACGCGCACCAGGCGGTGCACACCGTTCTCGCTCTTGAGGTAGCCATAGGCAAACTCGTTGCCCTCTATGGTCATGGTGACGCTCTTGATACCTGCCTCGTCACCGTCCTGCAGGTCGGTAATGGTAGTCTTGTAACCGTGAGCCTCAGCCCAGCGCATGTACATACGCATGAGCATGGAAGCCCAGTCCTGGCTCTCCGTGCCTCCGGCACCGGAGTTGATCTTCAGCACACAGTCCATGGGGTCTTCCTCCTGGCGCAGCATATTCTTCAGCTCCAGGTCTTCTATGGCCTTGATAGACTTGGCATAGTCGGCATCCACCTCCTCTTCGGTCACCATTTCGTCCTTGTAGAAGTCGAAAGCCAACTGCAGTTCGTCGGCACATTGGCGAACGGTCTTGTAGCCGTCGAGCCATTTCTGAATGCCCTTCACCTTCTTCATCTGTTCCTGGGCATACTTGGGGTCGTCCCAGAAATCTGGGGCTTGTGTGCGGAGCTGTTCTTCCTCAAACTCCACTTTTTTCTGATCTATATTGAGATAACGGTGGAGGGCATCGGCGCGCTCCATCACGTCCTTCAACTGGTCGGATGTTATCATGAATGAATAATAGTGTCTATATCTAACTTAGTATATTATATAATAATGTATAGTGGCCTTACTCCTGGTACATGGCATCAATCAGTTCCTTGTAGTTCTTGTTGATGACAGGGCGGCGGATCTTCAGTGTGTTGGTCAGCTCGCCTGTCTCCATAGAGAAGTGGCGCGGCAAGAGCGTGATGCGCTTGATCTGCTCATAGTAGGCCAGTTGTTGCTGCAGGGTATCGATGCGTTCCTTGAGCATCTTCCTCACCTTTTCGTTGGCGCAAAGCTCCTCACGGTTGGCAAAGGAGATATGGTGCTCGCAAGCCCAGTCTTCCACCACTCTGAACTCAGGCACTATCAGTGCGGAGACAAACTTGCGCTGGTCGGCGATGACCACGGCCTGGTCTATAAACTTGTCTACCAGGAGCAGCGACTCGACCTGTTGCGGTGCAATATACTTGCCGTTGGAGGTCTTGAACAAGTCCTTGATGCGCTCGGTAAGGAACAATTCGCCGTCCTTCAGATACCCGGCATCGCCCGTATGGAAGAAGCCGTCCTCATCGAAGGCTTTCGCATTGACACTGTCGCGGTGGTAATAGCCTGGGGTAATGGTGGGACCCTTGAGCAGCACCTCGGAGTCTTCACCTATCTTGATCTGTATGCTGGAGATGGGACGGCCTACCGATCCGATGGTGTAACGCTTGTCGAGATGGTCGCACGACACCGTGGCAAGGCTCTCCGTCAAGCCATAGCCCACCACCATACCGATGCCTACGGAGTGTACGAACTCCTCTACCTCCGGACTGACATAGGCACCGGCTGTAGGGAAGATGTTAGGATTCTCCAGTCCCAGTTGCTTGCGCACGATGCCGAGAAGGGTCTTGTTGATGACCTTGTACTCCAGTTCGAGCGACAACGGCACACGCCTGCCGCGGCTCAGATACTCGATGTTGCGCTTGCGGCCGACAGCAAGGGCATGATAGAAAAGCTTCTGCTGCAAAGCCCCGGCCTCGTCCATCTTGGCCTTTACGGCGATGTACACCTTCTCCCAGAAACGCGGCACACTACACATACACGTGGGGTGTACCTCGCGCATGCTGTCCTGTATCTCGTGCGGGTCGGTATTGATGAAGAGCTGTGCGCCCTCACTCAGACAGAGGTATGCCCATCCGCGCTCAAAGATATGGGTAAAGGGCAGGAAGTTGATGACACGGTCTTTAGGGGTAACAGGCACGCACTCGTCGTTGGCCTTCAGAGCCGCATGATACTGTCCGTAGGTAAGCATCACGCCCTTGCTGTCGCCCGTCGTACCACTGGTATAGAGGATATTGGCCAAGTCGTCCATCGATGCCTGCTTGTAGAGTTCCTCCACCTCGCTCTGGCGTGGCAGATTCTCGCCCAAGGCGATGAAGTCCTTGAAGTAGAGGGCTGCCCTGTCGTGCTGGCCGATGTGTACGCTGTTGTCGAAAACGATGATGCGCTCCAGCGAGGGGCAGAGGGCAAAGATGCGGCGCGCCTTGTCGTACTGCTCCTGTTCGCCCACGAAGAGGAAGCGTACCTGACCGTCGTTCACCATATATTGTATCTGCTGTTCGCTGCTGGTGGCGTAGAAAGGAATGGAGCACACCCGGATACCATAAGCTCCAAAGTCGGTATATAGATAATGTACACAGTTCTGGGAGAATACACCTATCCTGTCCATCGGCTTGGCACCGAGATTGAGCAGGGCATTGCTCACCTGTTTCACCCTAAGCGAGAAACGGTTCCACGACACAGACTGCCACTGGTCTGCACCAAACTTCTTGAATGAGAGGGCAGGCTTGTCGCCGTATTTCTTCGCAAGGTCGTGAATCAGCACCGAGAGATGACTGTTGATTTGCATAAGCATCTTGTTTTTATTGCTTGCAAAGATAATAGAAATCATTAAGAAAACAAAATAAATCTTGTTTTTATTTTGCACGTCTGCCTATTTACCGTAACTTTGCAGCCGCCCCAAGAGCATAACAACACAAAGGACATGACACAAGAAGAATATGTAAACGAGGCAGTGGAACTGCTGAAGCGGCTCATCGCCACCCCCTCGGTAAGCCGCAACGAGAAGGATGCCGCCGACATCATGGAAGAAGCCATGCGGCAGTATGGATACCAGACCCGTCGCGAGGCCAACAACCTATGGATAGTAGACCCGCATTACGACGCCGCAAAACCTACCCTACTGCTCAACGCCCACATAGACACGGTAAAGCCCGTAGACTCATGGCAGCGTGACCCCTTCACACCGACCATTGAGGGAGAGACGCTCTACGGACTGGGTAGCAACGACTGTGGTGGCGGTTTGTGCTCGCTGCTGCAGATATTCAGAATCCTGACCGCCAAGTCTCAGGCATACAACGTCATCTATCTGGCTTCTGCCGAGGAAGAGGTGTCGGGCAAAGACGGCATCAGCCGTGCCTTACCCCTGTTGCCGCACATCGACGTGGCACTGGTGGGTGAGCCTACGGGCATGCAACCTGCCGTGGCAGAGAAGGGACTGATGGTGCTCGACGTCATAGCGCACGGCAAGAGTGGACACGCCGCACGCAACGAGGGGGTGAACGCTATCTATGAGGCACTGGACGACATGCGGTGGATAAGGGACTACCGGTTTGAGAAGGTGAGCGACTTCCTGGGACCTACCAAGATGACGCTCACCGTAGTGAATGCGGGCACGCAGCACAACGTGATTCCAGACACCTGCACCATGCTGGTGGACATACGTACCAACGAGCACTATGACAACGAGGAGGTGTACCACTTCATCTGCAGCCAACTGAAGAGTGAGTGCAAGGCGCACAGCTTCCGTCTGAAGTCTTCGCACATAGACCCCAACCATCCTCTTATAAAGAAGTGCGTGGCCATGGGCATGAAGCCCTTTGGCAGTCCCACCCTGAGCGACCAAGCTCTGATGCCGTTCCCGAGCTTCAAGCTGGGACCGGGCGAATCGTCCCGCTCCCACTCTGCCGACGAGTTTATCCGCATCAGCGAGATAAGAAATGCCGTCGAGCAGTATACGCAACTGCTGGACGGCATGGTATTTTAGGCGTTTATCCCCCCCAGATGTTAGAGGGAAGTTAGAGGGAAGTTAAGGAACAATCGCCTTACCAGGCGTACCGTCATTGACGCAAAACTTGGCATTGGCATAGCGTGCAGGCACCGCTACTTTGTACCATCCTGTCTTGCCGTTGTGCTCTGCTGTGGCATCGTATTCCATTTTCACTCCGGGCCAGGTGGCGTATGCCGTCGTGCCGTCGTAGAAATAGCAGTAGACCGAAGTCCAGTTCTGTGCGTCATTATAATATACGTACTGCGTCTCTACGGGAACAGCATTGTAGATGACGGCAATGCCAGTAGATCCTACCTGTCCGGAGATGGTGGAAGCCGTCACGGTAAAAGTACCGCCAGCCACCTTGTCGGTATACGTACCAGGCGTAAGCCACTTGCCAGCACCTGCACCATTGGCTACCGAGACACTGCGGTTACTGCCACTGCCCAGCACGATGACGGCACCACTGTTGCGCACCTGCGCCCCCACACCATCAGCATGTACATAGTAGTTGGGCTCACCTGCACACACATTGTGCATGTGGTTGACCTCGGCCACCTCCTTGGATGTAAAATGCGTACTGCCCTTCTGCCCCACCTTGATGGAGTTGTTGGCCGTAGCAGAAGGACGGGAAAAGTAGAGTGACGTAGCCCCGTTGTTGCCTGCCACGATGGCGTAGGCACGGTCTATGTTGTTCTGCGAGATGTTCTTAGACGAACCGCCGTCATTGGAATAGGTATCATGACTCTCACCCCAGTACACCAACTTGTCTGTACTTGCGCCACGCTGGTTGAAAGCACCGATAGACGCATTGACCTGTCCGCTGCTGAAAGAAGCGGCGAAACCGTTGCCGTAACTGTTGTCGGTAATGCTCATATATTTCTGGTACTCGGGGAAGAGCGACGCATCATTACCCCCTGTACCATCGAGTATCTCCCCATAGTTGTACATTGTTTGGTCCACCACGTTGGTCATAAAGGAGTCTCCTTCCGAGGGCAATCCGATGTGCTTGATGGCATCCCAGCGGATACCGTCCACTCCGCAGCTCTTCAGCGACTGGATATAGGAGCGGATGATGCCCTGCACGGTAGTATTATTGGTGTCAAGATCCCACATGCCTATCTTGCCATGCGTAACCTGATAGCGGTCGTTCCAGTTGCTCACATCAAAAGGACTATGATACAAGCCCGTGTCCTTCAGACGGTCGGCCACATACGTAAGGTTGCCATTGGTATGGTTTGCCACCACGTCGACAATGACCTTCACGCCATACTGGTGAGCCTCTTCGCAGAGAGCCTTGAGGTCGGTCTCCGAACCCAGGCCGTTACCTATCACGTAGTCGTATGGCTGGTAGAGCATATACCAGGCAGCGCCTGACGGTTCTTTCTGGTGGAGTGGCGATGTCTGCACGGCAGTGAATCCAGCCGCAGCAATATCGGGAATGGCTGCCTTGATGTCGCTCAGGCTCCAGTCGAAACAATGGAGTATCACACCGTCCTGTATCTTGTCCTTGAGTCCATACTGGTTGTCAGCCGATGCGCTGAAGGCAACCAAGAAGAACAACAACGAAAATATGCCGTTAAATATCTTTCTCATAATATGTTGTCTTTTTCTATTGTCTGATGATTATTTTC
>CAVKZC010000193.1:0-6252 GCA_963660455.1 Sphaerochaetaceae bacterium
AGAAGTTCCACAAGAACATCGCCATCATGACTCAGAATGCATTCGATTATCTTATAAAAAAGCAATAAATATGAAAACAATGATAAGTTCCTTATTCTTGGCTTCATGCCTCGCTCTACCCTTGGTGTCGTGCAGCAATGACGACACCGCCATGGAGCAGAAAGACTGGTCGGGCACTGCCTACTTCAGTTCTACCGACGAGAACATGCAAGACACCTATTACAAGCCTGCCGTTGGGTATGTGGGCGACCCGATGCCGTTCTACGACCCCGTGGCAGCCGATTTCAAGGTCATGTACCTGCAGGACTTCCGTCCCAATCCCGCCGGCACCTACCACCCCATCTGGGCAGTAAGCACCAAGGACGCAGCCCACTACGAGTCGCTGGGCGAGTTGGTTTCTTGCGGCAACATCAACGAGCAGGATGCCGCCATCGGTACAGGTTCCACCATCTACGACGAGAACAGCAAGCTTTACTACACATTCTATACCGGCAACAAATACAATCCCACATCTGCCGACAACGGACAGGCGGTGATGTATGCCACGTCGCCCGACTTCAAGACATGGACCAAGTGCAAGTCGTTCATGCTCAAGGGTGACGACTACGGATACAGCAAGGACGACTTCCGCGACCCGTTCCTCTTCAAGGGCGATGACGGCAAATACCACATGCTGGTTGCCACTACCAAGAACGGCAAGGGCACCATAGCCGACTTCACCTCAACCGACCTGAAGAGTTGGGAAGACAACGGCACGTTCATGACCATGATGTGGGACCGTTTCTACGAGTGCCCTGACGTGTTCAAGATGGGCGACTGGTGGTATCTGGTCTATAGCGACAAGACATCGTTCATGCGCAAGGTGCAGTACTTCAAGGGCAAGACGCTCGACGAACTGAAGGCCTGCACAGCAGGCGATGCCGGCATCTGGCCCGACGACCACGAAGGATTCCTCGACAGCCGCGGTTTCTATGCAGGCAAGACGGCAAGCGACGGCACCAACCGCTACATCTGGGGATGGTGCCCCACGCGCAAAGGCAAGGACAACACCGAGGTGGGTGCTTCTCCTGCCGAACCTGAATGGGCGGGCAATCTGGTGGCACACAAGGTGGTGCAGCATGAGGACGGCACACTTAGTCTCGGCGAGGTCGAAGCCATCTGCAATAAATACAATAAGGTGTGCGAGGCAACTGTAAAACTGCAGAACGGCATGACGGCTTCCAACGGCACCTACACCTTGACGGGCGACAATGGCTACATGCTTATGGACCGCTTAGGCTACCACAACAAGCTCTCCTTCACCGTCACCACATCCGGTGCATGGGATAAGTTTGGCATCTCGCTGGTACGCGGCACGAAGGCAAGCGATAACGACGCCGCCACCTTCGAGAAGTACTACACGATGGTCATCAACCCTGAGAGTGACACTCGCCGCAAGGTCAACTTTGAGGAGGAGGGCAAAGGCGGCAAAGGCTTCATCGAGGGCATTGACGGCTACAGCTTCGCCCGTCCCGAAGACAATGTCTACCACATCACCGTCTACACCGACAACAGCATCTGCGTGATGTACATCAACGACAACGTCTGCTACACCAACCGCATCTATGGCATCCAGAAGAACGGATGGAGCATCAACAGCTATGGCGGCAACATCACCGTGAGCAACCTGACAATCAGTCAATATTAACCAAATACAAAAATCCTAAATCAACGTCAACATGAATAAAAAGATATTCCTTTCAGCATTCGTTGCCCTCTGCTGCCTGGCGATGACTCATGCACAAGAGACATCTTTCCTGAGCAGCAACCATTGCCTCTACCGCATCAGTGCGGACAACCAAGGCAGAAAGTGTCTCTTGCTGCCTGTGCAGGAGAGCGCGGAGGTGGCAAACATCAAGGTGCTGGGCAACAACCACAACCAGGTGAAGGCGCTCAACGTGCGCCTCGCCTCCAGCCACATAGCCTACTATGTGCCGCTCATGCTTGAAGAGTTCGCCTCACAGAAGGGCTTGATGCTCGACATCCATGTGAACGGAAACTATCGCAACGACGGCGAACTGAAAGACTTTGCCTGTTGGAAAAGCATGCAGTTTGCCGATACGTTCGACCTGACTAATCGCGAGCAGTACCGTCCTGTCTACCACCACACCCCAGCCTACGGATGGATGAACGACCCCAACGGAATGTTCTACCGCGACGGTGTGTGGAACCTCTATTTCCAGCACAACCCCTACGGGTCGCAGTGGGAGAACATGACATGGGGGCACTCCACATCCAAGAACCTGGTGCACTGGACCTTTGAGGGCGATGCCATAGAGGCGGACGCCTTGGGAACCGTATTCAGCGGTTCGGCTGTAGTGGACAAGAACAACACTGCGGGCTTCGGCAAGGATGCCATCGTTGCCATTTACACGTCGGCGGGCGAGAACCAGACCCAGAGCCTCGCCTACAGTGTGGACGGGGGGAAGACTTTTACCAAGTATGACGGCAACCCGATTATTACCGGCAACGTGCCCGACTTCCGCGACCCCAAGGCTTTCTGGAACGAGGACATCCATAAGTGGAACCTCATACTGGCCGCCGGCCAGCAGATGAACATCTATTCGTCCGACGACCTGAAGGAGTGGAAATATGAAAGTTCGTTTGGTACAGGCTACGGCAATCACGACGGAGTGTGGGAATGTCCAGACCTGATGAAACTGAAGGTGCGCGGCACGGACAAGGAGAAGTGGATGCTCATCTGCAACATCAATCCAGGCGGACCTGCTGGCGGTTCTGCCACCCAATACTTCGTGGGCGACTTCGACGGCCACAAGTTCACTTGCGAGAGCGAACCGCAAGTGACCAAGTGGATGGACTACGGCAAGGACCACTACGCCACCGTCACCTTCGACAATGCACCCGAGGGCAGGCATGTGGCAATGGCATGGATGAGCAACTGGCAGTATGCCGGACAGGTGCCTACACGGCAATACCGCTCGGCCAACTCCATACCGCGAGACTTGGGACTCTTCGAGTACAAGGGCGAAACCTATTGCAGCGTAACGCCTTCTAAGGAGATGACGGCAGCAAGAGGCAAGAATACGGGCAAGGCTCTCTCCGCTACTTGCGAGATGGTAGTAGACCTGAAGGGCGATGCCACCGTCACGCTGAGCAATGCCAAGGGCGAGAAGGTAGTGATGGCTTATGATGCCAAGGCGGAGACCTTCACGATGGACAGAACCCAGAGCGGAGCGGTGGACTTCAGCAACGAGTTCCCCGCAGTGACCAAGGCCCCCACGTACGGCAAGCTGACCCAGCTCCGCATCTTCATCGACAAGAGCAGCATCGAGGCCATCGATGCTGAGGGAAAGATGGCCATGAGCAACATCGTGTTCCCGACAAAACCTTATGACAAGGTGACGGTAAAGGGAAAGGCCAAGTACAGAATCTATACCATAAGATAGCACTTTTGTTTCTTTCGGTGGCAAAGATGTTACATCTTAACATGCGTGACAACTGATGAACGAATATTTTTGGCTCTTAGCACTGATTCTTTGTAACTTTGCCACCGAAACCAACGAAACAAAACAAACAACTGACAATTATGAATAAATCATCCAAACTGACACTCGTCCCGCTGATGCTCTGCTTCTTCAGTATGGGATTCGTAGACCTGGTAGGCATCGCCTCCAACTACGTGAAGGAAGACCTCAACCTGAACGATGCGACTGCCAACCTCTTCCCGTCGCTGGTGTTCTTCTGGTTTCTTATCTTCTCTGTGCCCACGGGCATGCTGATGAACAAAATAGGACGGAAGAAGACCGTGCTGCTCTCGCTCATCGTGACGGTGGTGTCGCTCCTCCTGCCCATCTTCGGTGAGAGTTTCGGAGTGATGCTTGCCTCCTTCTCGCTCCTCGGCATTGGCAACGCACTGATGCAGACTTCGCTCAACCCGCTCGTGTCGGCAGTAACGTCGGGCAAGAACCTGGCCTCTACCCTCACCTTCGGACAGTTTGTCAAGGCCATCGCCTCCTTCCTCGCACCCTACATCGCCATGTGGGGAGCCATGGCCAGCATCCCTTCCTTCGGACTGGGCTGGCGGGTACTCTTCCCTATCTATATGGTGATAGGCATCGCGGCAAGCCTACTCCTGGCAGCCACTCCTCTGGAGGAGGAAAGGCTGGAAGGCAAGGCTTCGGGATTCATGGACTGCCTCAAGCTCTTGGGCAAGCCCATCGTGTTGCTCTCCTTCATCGGCATCATGTGCCATGTGGGCATCGATGTAGGAACCAACACCACGGCTCCCAAACTCCTGATGGAACGTCTGGGCTGGAGCCTCAACGAGGCTGCCTTCGCCACTTCACTCTACTTCATTTTCCGTACCATCGGATGCTTCACCGGCACGGCCTTCCTCCGCATGATGAAGACGCGCACCTTCTTCGTCATCAGTGTGGTGATGATGGCGCTGAGCATGGTGGGTATGTTCGTGGGCGAGAGCAAGATGGTGCTCTATGCTGCCATCGCCCTCGTGGGCTACGGCAACTCCAACGTCTTCTCTATGATTTTCTCGCAGGCGCTGCTTGCCCTGCCCGAGAAGAAGAACGAAGTAAGCGGACTGATGATCATGGGACTCTTCGGCGGCACTGTCTTTCCCCTCATCATGGGATTCGCCAGCGATGCCATCGGACAGATGGGCGCCGTGGCAGTGATGGCAGTAGGCGTTGTTTATCTTTTCACCTATATTCGAAAGCTGTAAAGACCACTATGAGTTTTTCATTCCGTGACACAGAATGTGCGTTCCGTGTCACGGAACGGCGGTTCCGTGTCTTGGAATAGCCGTTCCGCGTCACGGAACGGAGATTATGAATAACTGACGATTAAATTTCATATAGACTATGAGTACAAATAACTTAGACAAGAAATATTGCGTAGGATTGGGCGAGATTCTCTTCGACGTTCTCCCTACGGGTTCCCAACTGGGCGGCGCACCCGCCAACTTTGCCTATCATGCCGGCCAGCACGGACTGCTCTCCGTGGCAGTGAGCGCCATCGGCAAGGACGACCTGGGCGAGGAGGCACTCCGCATTTTGGACGAGAAAAAACTGAAGTACGTCTTGCCGAGAGTAGACTACCCTACGGGCACCGTACAGGTAACGCTCGACGACGAGGGCGTGCCTACTTACGAGATAAAACAAGGCGTGGCATGGGACAATATTCCCTTCACGGACGACATTAAGGAAATAGCCGTCAACTGCGGGGCTGTATGCTGGGGCTCACTGGCACAGCGCAGCGAGGCAAGCCGGCAGACCATATACAAGTTCCTCGACCACACGCCGGAAAACTGCCTGAAGATTTTCGACATCAACCTCCGTCAGAACTTCTACAACAAAGACATTATATGCGAAAGCTTGAAACGCTGCAACATTCTAAAGATAAACGATGAGGAACTGGTCACCATAGGCCGCCTCTTCGGTTATCCGGGACTGGACATCGAGAACAAGTGCTGGCTCATCTTGGGCAAATACAATCTCGACATGCTTGTGCTCACATGTGGCGTAAACGGAAGCTATGTATTTGCCCCAGGCAGCATGTCGTACCAGGAGACGCCCAAGGTGGAAGTGGCCGACACGGTAGGTGCTGGCGACAGCTTTACAGGCACACTTTGTGCCAGCATTCTGAAAGGCGAGAGCATCACCGAGGCACACAAACGCGCCGTGGAAGTAAGCGCATACGTGTGTACACAGGCTGGCGCCATGCCCGAGCTGCCAAGCAAATACAAGCTGTAGAAAGCCAATATCTTGCCGTTGGCGGCTTAACACGCTTCCTTTACAGCATTATTGGCAGAATCTTGCATAAGATTCTGCCAATAATTGAAAATATTTGTGAGATAAAATTTTCCGAGGGGGAATATGCCATCACCAAAGACTATGACCTCGTTTTGCGCAACAAGGTACAGCGCTTCATCGAGGAGACGAAAACCCGGAAATCCGTCCAACTCACCTTTGTGACGACTTATGGGATGAAGATGGGGATATATACCGGATGTGTGCAGAACGAGGTGGTGCTGGATGATTTGTTTGAAGGGTAAACTCGCTCACAGCAAGAAACTTTCATAGTTCTCACGTGTCACCACCTTGAAGTCAACATCACCGTATGACTTGGCAAAGGACAGGGGCAGTGCCGCCTTCCTGTTCGGATTCCATTTCATCTCAACTGCGGACAGTTTTCCGTCCATGTCCTCGATATAGTCGATTTCCTGCTTGGTCTTCG
>CAVKZC010000194.1:0-6239 GCA_963660455.1 Sphaerochaetaceae bacterium
AGATAGAACCGTCAGTATCTGTCACTGTTCCGAGTTCATAATATGGTTTTACATATACCTTACCACTATTCAAGTCATAAGTTCCGAGGACTTTGCTACCTTCAAGATAAAGATTACTAATCACCAGACCGTTTTCTACATTCGGATATTCGGCAAATGTAGCTGTACCGTACTCTTCACCATCCAAAGAAAGAGTGAAGTCACCTATTGCCATTTCCTTGGTCATAGCGAAGTATTTCCACCACATCGTCTTTTCAGATGAAGCAAATACTTTGTTACCGTTTCCATTAATATCCTGAATTACTCCAGCCTTCACATTGACAAATATTTCGTCACCTGCAGCAGGAGCCTCGGGCAAAGTAAACGTAAGGGTATTGCCTGAAATGCTCCACTCATCTGGGTCCAAAGAGATATTGACCGTCTTCTTGCTGTTCTTATAAGTAAGAGATATGTCTCCAGATTTCACATGCTCATCAGAACCATCAAATTCATTCCTATACACATTGTAGGCGAAAGTCATAGTACCCTTGAACGTTTTGTAGTCAGCTATCAACATACCAGGCTCTTGAGTAAAGTTCTTGGTTGTAATATCCCAGCTCTTTAACGGCAGACGTCTGTACACTCCAGAAACACCTTCATCAGTAAACTCTGTATTGGTAGCGGGACACTTATTGCCGAAGTTGTCCACGAAGGCACCCTCTGCCCATGAGTAGAGGACGTATGCACCAGCAGGAACATTGTTCACTGCAAAGTATACTTTATTGCCACTGGATACAACGGTGATGTCATCCTCGGGGATGGGGATAAGACTGCCGTCGCCATACACTTGGTAATAGGAAGCGGAAATGATACCCTCGCCAATCATTACCTCCTCAGAGAAAGTAACAGTAGTAACTGTATCTGTCTCGCTTGTGGGATCAGTAGCCGTGTACGGCATCAGTACAGGAGCTTCACCGTCAGTTGTTGTAACCTCAAGTGACTTCACCGCACCTATCACGCCCTGAGCACTTGTAGCCACAGCATATACTGTATAAGTAGTGTTGGGTTCGCAGAGGGGCTGATTCTTGGTGTCGCGCATATTGACAGTCACTGAGGACGTCTTGGCATACTCAATGATACCCTGCTCAATACTGCCGCTGAGCGTGTTCTTCAACACAGCCTCAGCACTTACACTCGTGTTGGCCTTGCCAGGCACTACGGTGTAAGAGTAGAAGTTGGAACCCTCGGCAGGCTTCACGGTAAAGGTGAAGGTGGAGTCTGTCGTTGTGGTCAGACTCAGGTCTACGGTAGGACCGGCTGCGTAGGTCTCTGACTTTTCTTCGTCGAAAGAGGTACAACTGGTCATACCTATCAAGGCAATAGCCAAACTATATATTAGCTTTTTCATATATATAATACCCTTTTAATTGTTATTTACTCAACGTCATTACCGTACCAGACTGGATGAGGTTGTACCAACCTGCAGCTGTTGACTTGGAGTCATCGCTGTAAACATGTGCACCAAACCAGTAGTCGGCAAATGTAATGATAGCGTTGCCGTTAGCGTCTGTCGTGATGATACCTACCAAGTAGTCATCGACATCCTCATCACCATCCTCGCCACGGAATCCTTCCAGACAAATGTGGGGATAAGAAGAAGATACAGCAGTCTCCTGACCAACAGGGATATGAATCTCTGTCTTGTCATCATTTACCGTTCCGTAAACAGGACTTGAAGCAGAAGAACCGCCAGGAACCAAGTTGGTAATCCATACCTTGGATACATCGCTGTCGTCCTTGCTGATCCTCACGTTCCACTGCGTGTCGTCATAGAAGTATGAAACAGCAGTTGCCGAATAAGTACCGAGCATGAATGCCAACGGGTGGTCAAGGTCGGCGATGGTCACTGTCAACGTGTTGTCAGCACCAAGGTTCACACCTTGAGGATTGGTAAGTTTTACAGTAAATCTCAAGTCACCGGTAAACTTGTCCTTGAGTTCGATGATGTTCAGTTTGATATACTGTGTGTTGGCATCGCTTGTAAAGGTAAGCGTCTTGGAAGCGTTGGCTATCGTGAAGTTGGTACCCTCTACTGCAGGCGATGTAGCATCAGGCACAAATTCGAAGTCAACCGTACCTTCTTTCCCGCTAAGAGAAGTGAGGAGGACAGGTATCTCCAGTGTCTCGGCATCCTCGTTGACAGAGACTGCCGATGTAGAGGTGAAGGCCACGAAAGCATCTGCGTCGTTGAACTTAGGCAGTTCGTTGCTGCAAGAGGCAAGCGCAAAGGCTGCCAGTGCAACCAAGCCTAAACTAATGTTCTTCAATATTTTCATAATTGCTTTTCTTTTTCTGTTAATAACCGGGGTTCTGAGCTACGTTGGGGTTGGCGTCGCGCTCGCTCTTGGGTATAGGCATAGCCCACATGTAGCTGGGGAAAGCGACATCCTTGTTCTTTGTCTCGTCAAAGTCGGTACGTGTGATGCTGGTGTTGGTACGTGCATAGTCATACGCTATCTGACCCTCGAAAGCCAACTCCTTGCGGCGCTCGGTAAAGACACCTGTCTTGGTAGCCGCTTCTGGTGTAGCACCGCGCTTAGATGCCAAGGTCTTCAAGTCTGCTTCTGCGGTTGTACCAGAGATTGTGGCACCATGTACAAGAGCCTCAGCACGGTTCAGGTACATTTCTGAGAGGCGGAGCAAGGGGATGTTGGTGTAGTTGGGGGATTGACCTGTCGACTTGCCAGTGAACTTAGTGGGATAATAGTCACCGCTATCCTCATCGAACATGGTCTTGCGGATATCATTGGCATCATAGAGGTCATAGAGGTCCTTGGTACCGCATACGTCACCGCTGCATCCCTTGGTGGTGATGTAAGGCAGGTGAGTCCAGCCTGAACCATCCCAGTACTCGTTCTTGTTGGAGCCATACACCTCGAAGATGATCTCACCGCCCTTGGGAGCAGTCTCTGCATGGAACATGCTTGTGTAGGCTGCACCGCTGGCAAGGCTGTACTTGCCGCTGTTGATAACCTTTGTAGCATAGTCGGCAGACTTCTGCCACTCTTCCATGTAAAGGTATACGCGTGAGAGCAATGCCTGGATGGCTGACTTTGACACTACGGCTGCAGCGTCTGTTGCGCCAGAGCGTGAGTAATCGTCAGACATCAGACTCTCGGCGGTCAGCAGGTCGCTTACAATCTGGTCGTACACAGCCTGCTTGCTGTCACGTGCAGGTTTGCCATTTTCTGTGGTAAGACAGATGGGCACACCCATCTTGTCATCGTCCGTAACATTGTAGTTGTATGGCTGGCAATAGGTGATGACCAGGTCAAAATAAGAGAGGGCGCGAAGGAAGAGACATTCTGCCTTTACGTTGTCCACCTGCTGCTGGCTTACCTCGCTGCTTGTCTTGCCTTCCAGGTTGTTGATGACGTTGTTGGCACGCGAGATGGTGTAGTATGCGCAAGACCACACGGCAGAAGTGTTGCTCTCGTTGTAGTTCCACTGTGTATCGGTAAGGTAACGTCCGGAACCAGCTGCGTTCTTGGGGTTCTTGGCATTACCGGCACGAAGCTCCGACTGCAAGATGAAAGCACCATCATACCAGCTTGCACTCTGGAAGATAGCATATACACCGGCAGCAGCATTGTCCAGGTTGTCGAATGTGGCAAAGGTCAACTCGTTGCTCTGCTTCAGCTTGGGCTCCTCTGTCAGGAAGTCGTGACAAGATGTAAAGACGCCAGTGGAAGCCAGGGCGAGACCTAATATTATCTTTTTCATATACTTTTTCCTTTTTACGTTTTGACTAATTACAGGGTTACATCCAGACCGATCATGAAGCTCTTGGTAACAGGATAGATACCATATCCCAAACCGTCAACACCACGCTCGGGATCCCAGAAGTTTACATCGTGGAAGGTGTAGACATTCAGACCGCTTACGTATACACGTGCTGCGTTGAGACCAATCTTTCTGAGCAGACTGTTGTCGAAGTTGTATGACAAGGTTATGTCCTTGATACGGAAGTAGTCACCCTTCTCCAGATAGCGTGTAGAACTGTAGCTGTATGAGTTGGATGAGTTGCCGGCTACGGGTTTGGGGTTGCATCCTGTGTCACCGGGGTTCTTCCAGTAGTTGAGGGCGCTCTTGGCCTGGTTCATGGTCATCTGGCTACCGTCAGACTGCAGGTAACGGTTTTCTACGATGAGCACCTTGTTGCCGCCCTTAAACTCGGTAACGACGCTGAGCGAAAGGTTCTTCCAACTCAAAGTACTGTTGATACCGCCTGTATAGGTTGGTTCGGGGCTGCCGGCCTTGATCCAGCGTGCCTTGTTGTAGTCTGAGCTCAACGAACCGTCTTCTGTTACCCACAGAGCCTCACCGTTGACAGGGTTGACACCGTAGTACTCCTTCAAGTAGAATGTATAGAGGCTTTCACCTACGATGTGGCGCAAACGTGAGTCACCAGAGTAGCTCATCATCTCGTCGCCGGCAAGTTCGAGCACTTTCGACTTGTTGTGAGAAATGTTGAAGCCCATATCCCACTTCCAGTCCTGGCCGTCGATGATGTTGGCATCAAACTGGAACTCGACACCCGTGTTGCGAAGTGAACCGACGTTGGTTGTAGCTGAAGAGAAACCGGATGTATAAGACTGAGCCTTGGCCAGAAGCATATCTGTAGTCTTGCGGCTATAAACGTCGAAGCTACCAGAGAAACGCTTCAGGAAGTGGAAGTCGATACCGATGTTCCAAGAGTAGTTGCGCTCCCATGAGAGGTCGGGATTGGCTGGTGTAGAGGGACGGAGGGCTGTAGAGATACCGTTGTATGAAGTCTGTGTATAGGTACCGTAAGCCAAGTAACGGCTGATGCTGTTGTTACCGTTCACACCGTAGCTGGCACGCAGCTTCAAAACCTGCAACCACTCCTTGGTTCCTTCCATGAACTTCTCGTTGTGGATGTTCCATGAAGCACCAAGCGACCAGAATGTACCCCAGCGCTTGTTGGCACCGAAGAGTGAGCTACCGTCAGCACGAACAGAAGCCTGCAAGTAGTAGCGTCCATCGTAGTTGTAATCGGCGATACCGAACCATGACATCATTGTCTCCTTACCGACACCGTAATCGATGTCGTTGGTGCTGTTACCGGCTACATGGTATGGAATCAGCGGATTCAGCTTCTGGGAAGACTGATAATGCTGTTCCACATCATAGATATTGGCCTCCTGACCTGCCAGTACACGTACGCTGTGCTTGCCAAACATGTCCTGATAGGTAGCGGTGTTAGAGGTCGTGAAGTTGCGGTAGTAAGTCTGTGTAGTCTGCAGTGTACCTGTACCGCTCTGGTCGGGGTTGGAAACTGGAGACCAGTAACGGCGACCCTGGATAAAGTTAAGCTCGGCTGCATCAGTTGTCTTGAATGTCAACTGTTTGATAGGCTTCCACTCCAGATAGAAGCTACCGTTGAAAGCATATTTCTTCTGCCACTGGTCATCGTTGGCTGCTGTGGCGAGCGGGTTGGTGTTGGAGTTAGAGGGGATAGCTACATTGTATGAACCATCCTCGTTGTAGATGGGAATCCAAGGCATCAGGGTAAGGCCGGCGAATGCAGGGTTGCTGTAGTAGAGGCTCTGCATAGGAGTATCGTTGGTCTTGCTGTAACCCAGGTTGAGGCGCACGCCAGTCTTCAAGTACTTGTTGATTTCATGATCCACATTGACACGGGCGTTGATACGCTCATAGTCGATGCCGTAGTAGATACCCTCTGTCTTGTTGTAAGAAACAGAGTTGTAGTATTTCGTCTTGGCAGAACCGCCAGTAAGGGTCAGTTCATATTCCTGTGTCTTACCAGTACGTGTCACTGCATCCATCCAGTTATTCAAAGGCTGTGACAGGATAGACATAGGACGGTAGTAGTTGGTACCGTTAGAAGGGTTGTCGGGATTCATGCCTGCATTGACGATGGCCTGACGCTGATAGCTCAAGAGTTCAGAAGCACTCATCACACCATAGTTGTTGTCGTTGGCAAGCTGAGAGATGCCGTACTTTACACGGGCAGAGATATGGCTTTTGCCTTCCTTACCGCTCTTGGTAGTAATGAGGATGACACCGTTGGCTGCACGCGAACCGTAAACAGAGGCTGCAGCAGCATCCTTCAGTACGGTGATGCTCTCGATGTCGTCAGGGTTGATGTTGGCAAGAGCATTGGAACCATTGGTGAAGTCACCGTCATCACCCGAGATGATGGCGATACCGTCCAC
>CAVKZC010000195.1:0-6236 GCA_963660455.1 Sphaerochaetaceae bacterium
AAACATGAAAGTAGGAGATAAACACCTATGATTAGTGTTTACCTCCTACTCGATTTTTGACCTGTACGGTTGGAACATCAAGTGTCATTAGTGTGAAAGTTGTCCCCACGCGCCATTCAGGGCGCTCAGAGTAAAAGGGGCGCAAACTGTACCAAGTTATTTTTTAACGATAACTAAGTTGTTTTTTTTGATCATCACGAAAATGACGAAGCCCCTGTCACCACAAACTCACGGTGACAGGGGCCTTGTTTTTTTGTCGGCAGTTTATTTGCCCTTGTTCTCAGCGTCAACGGCCTTGATCTTCTGCTTTACGAGCTCCAGGTCGTCCTTGAGTTTCTGTACCTTGCGGTTCAGTTCTTCCACGAGGCTGTTGCCCTTCTTGCTGGCTGCGTTGAGGAAGCCGAGGTTGTTCTCGTACGTGTTTATCTCGGAGCGCAACTGGTCGAAGCGTCTCATGAGTCTTCCGCGCTCGTTGTCGAGGGCCTCGCCGCCCTTCTCTGCCACATTCTTCAGGTTGGACCTGAAGTTGTCGAGGTGCTTCTTGGCGTTGCTGGTGTGCAGGTTCTTGTAGATGGTATCTACGGCTTCGCGGAATGAGTTGTAGAGTGCGTCCTTCTCCTTGAAGGGCACATGACCTACGGCCTTGTATTCCTCTATGAGCGACTGTACCTGCTGCTGCATGTTCTCGGCCTTGCTTTCTGCCAGCGCCTTGATTTTCTCCACCACTTCGCGCTTCTTCTGTAGGTTGGCGTGCTCGGCATTGCGTGTGCCGGCATTGGCCTTGTTGCGTGCCTCGAAGAACTTGTTGCATGCACCGATAAACTCCTGCCACAGTTGGTCGCCCACCTTGCGCGGCACGACGCCTATCTGCTTCCATTCCTTCTGCAGGTTGGCGAGCTGCTCGCCAGTCTTGCGCCATTCAGTGCTGTCGGCCAGTGTCTTGGCCTTTTCGATGAGGGCGCGTTTCTTCTCGGCGTTGGCGGCATATTCGCCCTTCAGCTCCTTGAAGTATTCGGCTTTGCTGCTGAAGAACTTGTCGTTGGCGATGCGGAAGCGTTCGAATATCTTGACGTTCATCTTCTGCGGGGCGAATCCTATCTTCTTCCATTCGTTCTGCAGTTCGATGACCTCCTTGCTGGCGTTTTCCCATTCGGTAGCGAGCTTGCGCTCCTGCTGGTTGATGGCCTCCACCTTCTCGCAGAGGGCAGTCTTGAGGCTGAGGTTCTCCTCCTCCTTGGCGCGCAACAGCTCGAAGTGCTGCTGGTGTTTCTTGTTGATGACGGTGCTTGCGGCCTTGAAGCGTGTCCAGATGCTTTCGCGCAGTTCCTTGGCCACGGGACCTATCTCCCTGTATTCCTGGTGCAGTTCCTGCAACTGGTGGAAGGCAGAGATGACATCCTTCTCCTCGTCCAGTTTCTCGGCGGCCTCGCACAGCTTGGTTTTGGCTTCAAGGTTTTTGCGGAAATCGTATTCGCGTGCCTCGCTGTTGAGCTTGATCATGTCGTAGAACTGCTCCACGTACAACTGGTAGTTGCGCCACAGTTCGTTGGCCTTGTCGGCAGGCACGGCCTTTATTTCCTTCCACTCCTGCTGCAGGGCTTTGAACTCCTGGTACGACTGGTTGGCCTCTTCGGGTGATGTGGCGAGTGTCTTTATCTTCTCTATGATGTCGAGCTTGTGTGCGAGGTTGGCCTGTTTCTCGGCCTCCTGTTCCAGGAAAATCTTGGCTCTCTTTTCCTTGATGACCTGCATTCCGGCCTTGAACTCATCCTCGGTGCCGTCGGGTGTGAGAACGTACTTCTCCGGGTCTCCACCCTCAGCCAGGTAAGCCTTTATCTGTGCGTCTCTTTCTGCCGAGTGCAGCTTGTAGAACACGGTCTTCAGAAGGTCTATTTCCTCTTTCTGCGGAACATCGTCCGACTGTGCCATTTCCTTCACTCTGTCGAGCACTTCCTGTTTGGTCTTGTATACCTTGGGCTGCTCTTCGGCGGTTGTTGCTTGGGGAGCTTCTGCTTCGTTGGCCGCAGGTGTTTCTGCCGTTGTTGTTTCCTGGGCTGCAGTAGCCGTTACTTGGGGTTCTTCAGTGGTACCCTGGTTCAGGGTGTTTTCTTGAGAGTCCATCATTTCACTTGGTTTAGTTTATGATTCGATTTTCTTGACCGCATGCACCCGGTATGCGGATGCAGATGGGCGGCGCATACAAAAAAGTTTGTTTAGTAAGTTGCAAACTTAGTTAAAATAATCGGTAATTCCTAATTATCAGTTGTTTTTTAATATATTTTTTGTCTTGCAGCGTGTTTTGCGGGCTGTATGGCCCGTGTCAGAGCAGGCGCTTGTACTTGAGCAGACCCCATGTGAGTCCCGACACGATGAACGACATGACGAGCGCGAAGATAAATCCGTAGGGGCTGTTCTCCATGCCGTTGATGAGGTTCATGCCGAAGAGCGACGATATGAGCGTGGGCAACATCATGACGATGCTGACGGAGGTGAGCGTACGCATCGTGGTGTTCATGTTGTTGTTGATGATGCTGGAGTAAGTGTCCATGGTCGACTCCAGGATGTCGGAGTAGATACTGGTGGTTTCGCGTGCCTGCGTCATCTCGATGTTTACGTCCTCGATGAGGTCGGCATCCAGCTCGTCCACCTGCAGCTTGAACTTCAGTTTGGAGAGCAGGTTCTCGTTGCCGCGTATGGACGTGATGAAGTAGGTGAGCGAGTCTTGCAGTCGGCTCAGTCCGATGAGGCTTTCGTTGTTCACGCCGTGGTCGAGGTTGCGCTTGGCCTTCTCTATGAGCGTGTTTATCTGCTTGAGCCGTTTGAGGTACCATACGGCTGAAGAGAGGAAGAGCCTGAATATCATGTCGACATAGTCGGTGAATCCCTCTCCTCGTTTCTGCTGGTAGCTCACGAAGTCGATCATCATGTTGGTTTCGTAATAGCACACGGTGATGGTGACATCGCGCTTGTGGATGATGCCGAGGGGCACGGTGGTGTATGGCGTGCGCGAGCGTATCTCCTTGACGTATGGTATACGCAGGATGATGAGCATCCATCCGTCGTCGTATTCGTAGCGTGCACGCTCGTCGGTATCGCTGATGTCAGAAAGGAAATAGTCGGGGATGTTGAATTTTTCCTCCAGTAGGCGCTGGTCTTCGTCGGTGGGGCATGTTACCTGTATCCAGCAGTTGGGCTGCCATTCGCTGATGGCAGTCAGGTTCTTTTCGATGTTCCAGAATGTCTTCATTGTTGCTAATCTCCACAGTTAGGCAAGGGTGTGGAGACTGGCCTGTGTCCCGTGCTTGTGCCGGGGTAGTATGTCAATTCTCCACGCCTTGAGTGTTGTTGCTTTCCGCGTGATAATCGTCCATTTTCTTGTAGTTTGGTGATACTTGTGCCTTCTGTTGGGGCGTATGTATTGTCGCCCTTTCGGCAAAATCGCATGCAAAGGTAGTCAATTTTATTGGAAGGTAGAAAGAAAAAGCCGGGAAATTTCTTTCTCGGCTTTTAATTTTATCAGAATTGTCACATGTGGAGGGGGATTCGTTCTTCACTCTCCTTCGACCTGTATGGTAGCTTCTGCCCTTTCAGGGCGTGCAGGGGAGTATTTTCATGGAGTGATAGTTGATGTTTCAACCATACTCTTTACTCTTCCCTTCCTATGCCTTTACGGGAATCTCTTCCAGTACCTGCTTGATGAGGTTCCAGAAGGGAGCTACGCAACTGATCTGGCATCGCTCGTTGGCTGTGTGGGGACTGAGCAGCGTGGGACCCATGGAGAGCACGTCGAGGTGCGGGTACTTGCCCAGGATGATGGAGCACTCCAGTCCGGCGTGGACGGCCTGTACCTTTCCTTCCGTTCCGTTCTGCTCCTTGTATACCTTGAGAACGTGCTCCAGGATGTCGCTCTGCGGGTTGGGGTTCCATCCGCCGTAGGCACCGCCTGTCTCCACCTTCATGCCTGCCATGGAGAAGCAGCTCTCCATCATGGTGGTGAGGTACTGCTTGTATCCCTCATGGCTGGAGCGGGCGAGAATCTGTACAGAAGCCTTTCCGCCCCCGATGGCGATGATGGCAAGGTTGGACGATGTCTCCACTACGCCGGGCATGGAGGGAGCCATGCGCAGCACGCCGTCGTGGCATGCGAAGATGGCGTCAACGAGGTTGTCCTGTATCTCTACCGGCACTTCCGTCTTGGGAGTGTCCACCTCTTCGGCAAACCATTCTATCTTTTCTGTGTCCTCTACGCTGCCAAACTCGTCGCATATCTCGTCTTTCCAGTCGGCCACGAGGTCGTTGAGGGCCTCAATGTTCTCCTTGGGCAGGGTGAGCACTACCTCGGCCTGGAAGGGGATGGCGTTGCGCATGTTGCCGCCTTCCCATGAGGCGAGACGGGCATCCAGTTCGGCAATGGCCTCGCGTACGAAGCGGACCATACATTTGTTGGCGTTGGCGCGTCCCTCGTTTATCTCGATGCCGGAGTGGCCGCCCTTGAGTCCCTTGAGGGTTACTTTCACGGCAGCGTCGTCCTTGTCGGTCTCCACCTCCTTATAGTCGAGTGTGGCAGTGATGTCAATGCCGCCGGCGCTTCCTATGACAAATTCGCCCCATACCTCAGTGTCGAGGTTGAGCAGGATGTCGCCCTGAAGCTCGCCTTCGGGCAGTTCGTTGGCACCGTACATGCCTGTCTCCTCATCGCGGGTGATGAGTCCTTCGATGGGACCGTGCTGCAGGTCTTTGCTTTCCATGACGGCCATGATGGTGGCAACGCCCAGTCCGTCGTCACTGCCCAGGGTGGTGTGGTTGGCCAGTACCCAGTCGCCCTCTATGTGGGTCTCGATGGGGTCGGTCTCAAAGTTGTGGTTGCTCTCGGGGGCCTTCTGCGGCACCATGTCCATGTGTGCCTGCATGATGACACCTTTTCTGTTCTCCATGCCGGGTGTGGCGGGCTTGCGCATCACGATGTTGCCGGCGGGGTCCTGGAAGGCTTCCACGCCTGCTTCCTTGGCCCATGCGAGCAGGAAGGCCTGTACTTTCTCCAGGTGGCCTGATGGGCGCGGCACCTGTGTCAACTTGTCGAAGTTGCGCCAGATTTCTACGGGGTTGAGATTCTTGATTTCTGCCATAATGTTTTTAATATGTGGTTTGTGTTTTACCTTTTTATTTTTTTACCCTTTTACCTTTTTTGTGAATGCCAGTTTTATCCATGCGTAAATGCCGAGCAGTAGTACGAGGAGTGTCTGTATGGAGTGTACGATGAGTACGAAGAAAAGGGCATCGCTCTGGCCTATGCCGTAGAGGATGAGCATCGTCTTGACGGCGAAATGCCAGGGGCCGGCACCGTTGGGGGTAGGTACGATGACGGCAATGCTTCCCACGATGAACGTCACCAGTCCGCACATCAGATCGAGGTGACTGGTGGCCTCGAAACACCGGAAGGTGAGGTAGTAGTGCAGGAAGTAGCTTGCCCATATGCCCAGCGTGAGCAGCACAAACCGTGTCACGCCCTCTATGTTGCGCAGGGATATCACCCCCTGCCACAGACTGCTGATAGTAGCTTTCACCTTATTATATATAGCCAGCTTTCTCAGCAGTATATACAGCAGGATGACAGCTGCTGCCGCACAAATAGCTGTGACAAGGTAACCTGTGGGGGTAAATCGGGCGAGGATGCTGTCGATGCTTGTGCCCGTAGTGTCGAAGAAATTGACGAACACGGGAATCTGCAGCAGGAACACGATGCCGGCGATGAGCAGCACCAGCAGTGAATCGATGGCGCGCTCTGTCACCACGGTGCCCAAGGCCTTGGGGAACGAAACGCCGTCCCACCTCTTCAGCACACCGCAACGTGCAAACTCGCCCATGCGCGGGATGACCAGGCTCAGGGCATAGCTCAAGAATATGGAGTCCACGCACACACCTGTGCGCGGATGCTCGTCTACAGGGGCAAGAGACTGTCTCCACCTCCATCCGCGGAACACCTGTGCCGATATGCCGAAGGGGAACGACAGCAGCATCCACGTCCAGTCCATCTTGTGGAGCAACACGTCTTCCACCTGCTTGAAATTGAATCCACGGTACATCCAGTAGAGTATGGCTCCGCCCAGAAAGAGCGACAGAACCACCTTGCATGTACTGTTGGCCATCTTCTTTTTATCCATAACTTCATGCAAAGTTAACACTTTATCGGGAATAATGTATGCCGTTTGCTGTTTTTTAGCATAAATAAACGGTTT
>CAVKZC010000196.1:0-6220 GCA_963660455.1 Sphaerochaetaceae bacterium
CTGCCCTTTCAGGGCGTGTGGGGAAAGGCTGTTGAATCCTTCACTCTTCACTCTTCACTCTTTAATCTTTCACTCTTTTAATCTTTCACTCTTTCAATATTTCAATCTTTTAATATTTCACTCTTTTAATCTTTCACTCTTTCAATATTTCAATCTTTTAATATTTCAATCTTTTAATATTTCAATCTTTTAATATTTCAATCTTTTAATATTTCAATCTTTTAATATTTCAATCTTTTAATATTTCAATCTTTTAATATTTCAATCTTTCAATCTTACTCATAGTCTTGGTAGAGGAAGTCGTTGTAGGGATACTTCTGCACGTGCAGCTCGCGCACCCTCTTGTAGAGCACGTCACGGAACTCGTCGATGTTCTCGCGGTCTTTGGCTGAGATGAAGAGGCAGTCGTCGCCCAGCCTTGCCATCCACGTCTTCTTCAGGTCGTCGAGGGGGATATTCTCCTTCTGCATGGGGGTGAGGTCATCCTCCTCCTTCTCCACCCACGAGTAGTTGTCTATCTTGTTGAAGATAATCATCGAGGGCTTGTCGGCACATCCCAACTCCTTCAGCGTGTTCTCCACCACCTGTATCTGCTCCTCGAAGTCGGGGTGAGAGATGTCCACCACGTGCAGCAACAGGTCGGCCTCGCGTGTCTCGTCGAGGGTGCTCTTGAAGGAGTCCACCAGGTCGGTGGGCAACTTGCGTATGAAGCCTACGGTATCGGCCAGCAGGAAGGGGAGGTTCTCCACCACCACCTTCCTGACGGTGGTGTCGAGTGTGGCGAAGAGTTTGTTCTCGGCAAACACCTCGCTCTTGGAGAGCAGGTTCATGATGGTAGACTTGCCCACGTTGGTGTAGCCCACGAGCGCCACGCGGATGAGTCGGCCTCGGTTCTTGCGCTGTGTAGTCTTCTGCTTGTCTATCTCGGCGAGGCGCTCCTTCAGTAGGCTCATGCGGCCGAGGATGATGCGTCGGTCCATCTCCAGCTGCGTCTCGCCAGGGCCACGGAGTCCCACGGAACCTTTACCGCCTCCCGAGCCGGATCCACCGCCCTGGCGCTCCAGGTGAGTCCAGAGTCTCTGCAGGCGGGGCAGCATGTATCGGTACTGGGCCAATTCCACCTGCGTCTTGGCAGCAGCGGTCTGTGCGCGCATGGCGAAGATGTCGAGGATGAGCGAGGTGCGGTCGAGAATCTTCACCTGCAGCTCCTGCTCAATGTTGCGTATCTGCTTGGCGGAGAGTTCGTCGTCGAAGATCACCATACCTATCTCGCGGTCGTCTTCCTCCTCGTCCTTGATGTATTGCTTTATCTCCTCCAGTTTTCCCTTGCCCACGTAGGTGGTCTGGTTGGGCGCCACCACCTTCTGCGTGAATCGCTTCACGGTGACGGCACCGGCGGTGTCGGCGAGAAACTCCAGTTCGTCGAGGTATTCCTTGGTTTTGGCCTCGTCCTGCTCCTTGGTCACGAGGCCCACGAGCACGGCGGTTTCCGCCTTGACCTCTGATATTACAAATTCCTTCATTAAGTTCTTTTCGGTATATTATATATATAATGTGCAAAGTTAGTAAAAATATTGCTGCAATGGCATAAAAAGTGCATAATTTATGTTTTTGTAACGATAGACACGTGGTTGCATCCTACCTTTTCCCCGAAAGGCAAACGAAAGAAAAGCATAAGAAGCCGAAAACGTTTACGTGCATTTTTACGTAAAAAGCAGGGTGAAATTTGATTTATGTCAATTATTTGCTTAATTTTGCACATGAAAAGAAAACTGATTTTCAAAACAAGATCATAACTACATAAAAACACAAACTGCTGAAACATTCAAAAACGTAGAAACTGCCCCGACGAGATGTCGGGGCATTTTTTGTTGTGCGTATGGCTCATGATGCGTATGGCTCATGATGCATGGCTCTTGATGCTGGGGCTTGTGTATTTTTGTTTCATATTTTGTGGACAAATGTAAAAACAACATTTCTTCGCTTGCTTTGTCCGGATAATTGCGTTATCTTTGCCCCGAAACCTAAAAATTAAAAACAAAACATGCAAGTATTCTTACGAGTGTATTGCTGCTTGGTGCTGTTTGTCACCTCCGTACGGAAGACCCTGAAGGTGGGCAAGGACGGCAAGGCGAAGGTGGTGATCCAGCCCAAGGGCGGAATCATCATCCGGTAAGTAGCGATTTTTTGGACTGTCACTGTCACTGTCACCCTTTTGTCACCCCGGCTCCCTTGTCTCTGATTACATAAACGGCCTTCGCGCGTCCTCTTTTTAGAGGTAAAAGGGTAAAAAAGTAAAAAGGTAAAAGGGTAAAAAGGTAAAAAAGCATGCGCCGCAAAGGCTGTTGTCTTAACTCCTTTAACTCCTCGAAAACTCCTTACCCCTACCCGAAAAAGAACTACTTGAAAATAACTAAAACCACAATAACTCAGATGACAAGCAAGACAAGGAACAAGAAGACAACCGGCAGAAGCGTTGTCATGGGATGCGCCCTGTCGCTCCTCTCGCTAACGGCAACGGCACAAGGAGGCGGACTCACCGACATGAGCCGCAGCCATCAGGCCAAGATGGTAAACATGCCCCTGGGCAGCACCCAGTGGACAGGAGGGTTCTGGGCCGACCGCTTCAAGGTGTTCTCCCAGACGTCCGTATGGGACATGTGGAAGACATGGGACACACCCGAGGTATCGCACGGCTTCCGCAACTTCGAGATAGCGGCAGGCGATGCCGAGGGCGAGCACTGGGGACCACCCTTCCACGACGGCGACATGTACAAGTGGCTGGAGGCGTGCGCCTCTGTCTATGCCGTTACGCACGACAAGAAGCTGGATCAGCTGATGGACAAGTTCATTGCCGAGGTGGCGAAGGCCCAGCGTCCCGACGGATACATCCATACGCCCGTGGTGATAGACGAGCGCCACAAGGGCATAGACAGCCATGCCGTGAAGAAAGACCGCACCGACGAGGCGGAGATAGGCATAACGGTGGGCGGAAAGGACGAGAAGGGCGCCTTTGCCAGCCGACTGAACTTCGAGACCTACAACCTCGGTCACCTCATGACGGCAGGCATCGTACACTGGCGAGCCACGGGCAAGAAGACCCTCTTCAACTGCTCGCTGAAGGCCGCCGATTTCCTCTACAACTTTCTGAAAAACCAGCGTGACGAACTGGCACGCAATGCCATCTGCCCCTCACACTACATGGCGGCGGCAGAGATGTACCGCGCCACGGGCGACAAGCGTTACCTCGACCTGGCCGAAGGGCTGATAGCCATCCGCGACGAGGTGAAGAACGGCGAAGACCACAACCAGGACCGCCACCCCCTGCGCCAGCAGTACGAGGCCATGGGGCATGCCGTGCGCGCCAACTACCTCTATGCCGGTGTGGCCGACCTCTATGCC
The DNA here is from genome assembly GCA_963660455.1 of Sphaerochaetaceae bacterium. GTDB lineage: Bacteria > Bacteroidota > Bacteroidia > Bacteroidales > Bacteroidaceae > Prevotella. The sequence continues at coordinate 3,403 of CAVKZC010000196.1, forward strand.
GAGACGGGCGAGGGACAACTCATGAAGAACCTCTCCAGCATCTGGGATGACATCACCTACCGCAAGATATACATCACGGGCGGATGCGGTGCGCTCTACGACGGCGTGTCGCCCGACGGCACCACCTACGACCAGCCCAGCATACAGCAGATACACCAGGCATACGGCAGGGCATACCAGTTGCCCAACGAGACATCGCACAACGAGACGTGCGCACAGATAGGCAACATCTTCCTCTCGTGGCGACTGCTCGAGACCACGGGCGACGCACGCTACATGGACATGGTGGAGAACGAACTATACAACGGAGTGTTGCCCGGCATCTCGCTCGACGGCACCAAGTACTTCTACACCCAGGCCTTGCGCCGCACGGGCGACTTCCCCTACGTGATGCGCTGGCCCAAGACCCGCGAGCGCTACATCAGTTGCTTCTGCTGCCCTCCCAACACGCTGCGCACCCTCTGCGAGGCACAGGAGTATGCCTATGCCGCCAAGGGCGACACGCTGTGGGTACACATGTACGGCAGCAACCACTTGAAGACGAAGAACATCGACATCGAGATGACCTCGGGCTATCCCTACGACGGCAAGGTGACGCTGCGCGTGAACAAGGCCAAGGGCATACGCACGCTGATGCTGCGCGTGCCGGGCGAGGGCAGGTATGAGGCCGTGCCCGTGGCACGCCAGGTGGAGCGCACTTTCGACATGCAGCCCCGACTGGTGGAGGCCAACCCCCTGGTGGAGGAGAACAAGAACCAGGTGGCGGTGATGCGCGGCCCCATCGTCTACTGTCTGGAGAATGTGGACATCGAGGCCGGTGACGTCGACGCTGTTGCCAAGGACAAGCACGGGAGGGTGAGCGTCAACGACATCGTCATACCAGCCGACATCCAGTGGACCGAGGTGAAGAAGACTATCGCCGGACATGAGTTTACGGCACTCCAGGGCGAGGCGCTGCTGGCCGAGAAGGGCACGGCGGCCTCCTGGCACAAGAACCAGCTCTATCGCACGCTGGCTCCTGCACAGAAGAAGGTGCGCATCACCATGATACCTTACTATGCGTGGGACAACCGCGGTAGCGATGTGGAAATGTCGGTGTGGCTGTCGGTGAAAAAATGAAATCAAGAATGATGGACAAGTTGATATTGCTGGCGGCACTCCTGCTGGGCTGTATGGCTCCGCAGGGCGCTGCCTCTGCGCCCCTCGGCGACGGCGGGCGCACGGCACGCGTGGAGGTGACGCCCGACTCCTCGCTGCAGGATGCCGTACGGAAGGCGCGCGAACTGAGGCGCCTCGGGCAGGCCGACTCCGTGGTCATCAGGATGGCGGGCGGAAAGTACAGCCTCTACGAGCCCCTCGTGCTGCGCCCCGAGGACAGTCACCTGTGCTTTGAGGGCGCACCCTCCGGTGGTGGCAGGCAGGGCACGGTAGTGAGCGGTGGCATAGAGATAAAGGGATGGCGCAAGCAGGGCAAGCTGTGGGTGGTCGATGTGCCCGACTTCAACGGGCGCCCGCTCGACTTCCGCCACCTCTGGGTGAACGGACGGCGTGCCGACAGGGCACGGTCGGTGGCCGACTATGAGAAGATGCCGCGCATAAGGTGGGTGGACAAGAAGAAACGCATCCTGTGGGTGCCTGCATCTGCCGTGCGACCCCTGCTCACGGGGGCAAAGGACAAGGAGGGCAACCATGTGTTGCGCGATGACGCAAGGTATGCCGAGATGACGCTCCACCAGATGTGGGAGGTCAGCTTCCTGCGCATCAAGAGCGTGCGCCTGCAGGGCGACTCTGCCGCCGTCTCCTTCCACGACCCCGAGGCGAAGATTCAGTTTGAGCGCCCGTGGCCGTCGCCCATGTACAACAGCGAGCACAACTCACCCTTCTTCCTCTGCAACGCCCTGCCCCTGCTCGACACCCCGGGCGAGTGGTACCACGACATACGCACACACCGCCTCTACTATATGCCGCGCCAGGGCGAGACGCCCTCCACGGCGGTGGCGGAGGCTCCCGCACTGGAGACACTCGTGCGCTTCGTGGGGACGAAGGAAACGCCCGTAGAGGGCATCAGCTTCAGCAATGTCGGCTTCGCCTTCACTACCTGGATGCGGCCTTCCTACAAGGGACACGTGCCCCTGCAGGCCGGTATGTACATCACCGAGGGCTATAAGCTGCGCCCCGGCATCAAGCGCGTGAACAACCACGGACTCGACAACCAGGACTGGCTCGGACGACCCCGTGCCGCCGTGGAGCTGACCTATGCCGACAGGGCTGTCTTCGACGCATGCCGTTTCATACACCTCGGAGGCGACGGACTCGACTATGTGGAGGGATGCCGCGACGGCGCCGTGCTCAATTCGAAGTTCGGCGACATCGCCATGAACGCGCTCGTGGCTGGAAGTTTCTCGCCCGAAGGACTGGAGACGCACCGACCCTACCGCCCGCAAGACCTGCGCGAGGTGTGCTCGGGACTGCAGGTGAAGAACAGCGAATTTGCCGACGTGACGCACGAGGAGTGGGGCACCTGCGCCATAGCCCTGGGGTACGTGAACCGCACCAACGTGGAGCACAACTACATTCACGACGTGAGCTATACCGCCATCAGCATGGGGTGGGGGTGGAACCGCGACCTGGGCGTGATGCACGACAACCGCATACATGCCAACCTCATAGAGCGCTATGCAGCCCATATGTATGATTGCGCAGGTATCTATACGCTTGGTAATCAGCCTAACACCGTCGTCTTCGAGAATGTGGTGCGCGACATCCTGCACCCCTCCTACGTGCACGACCCCAAGCACTATTTCTACCTCTATACCGA
>CAVKZC010000197.1:0-6154 GCA_963660455.1 Sphaerochaetaceae bacterium
ACTCGTGACCTCCTGCGTGACAGGCAGGCATTCTAACCAACTGAACTAACGCACCAAATTTTCTTTTCCGCCTCATCGCTCAGAGGCTCATTTCTCATTTGCGAGTGCAAAGGTACTGCTTTTGTTTCATTCCACCAAATTTTTCTTCAACTTTTTTCATAAAATTAATTGCAACTGCAATGCCGCCTTGTACGTGGAGCCGTCGTAGAGCCAGTCATCGAGGCACGCAACCTCCTTAAAACCAACGTTTTTGAGTAGAGAGAGGCAACACTCGTTGTCGCAAGCCACAACGGCATAAACCTGGTGGAGATGGACCGTGTGTCGCGCATAGTTTATCATTTGCCGCACCATGGACGTGCCGTAACCCTGGTGACGGAACGCCTGCCTTGTCACGATACCAAGCTCAGCACGGCGGTGACGCGGGTCGAAATTGACGAGGTCTACCATGCCCACCGTCTCGCCCTGTTCGTTGTCCGCCATCAGTCTCACCTGGCAGTCGGCATAGATGTCGGCACGCGCATTGGCGATATAGTCGAGCAGCACGTGGCGCGAATAGGGCACGTTGGTGCCTCCGGCATCCCAGATGGACATGTCGTTCTCTGTCTCGTAAAGTACGGAGAGGTCTTCCGGTTCCAACGCTCTGAGGCGCACAAAGGGGGTGTGATGCGGTGTTTCTGTCATAAAGAATAATATATAATGTACGCGCGTAAGGTTGTCACGCCATCACGTCGCAGTCGGTGATGACCTTGTGGGTAGAGGGGTCGAAGGTGGCCAACTTCCATTTTGTGTCGGGCTGCTCCATGAAGAGGGAGAAGATGCGGGCATAGGCGTATGCGCTGACATCGTAGACCACGTATATCTCGTCTGCCCTACCCTGCAGCCGCTCCCGCACGGAGGGCGTAAGGTGGCCGAGGGGGAGCGACCGTTCGTCGCCCTCCACGAAGAGGGCATCGAGGGCGGTGCGCGAACTGATGGTGCGGCACTCTGCCATACTGGCGGCACTACCTATGAAGAGGTAGAGGGGCGACGCCTTGCTGCGCGGCGTGACAAAGCCCAGGCTCTTGCGCATGCGCCCCACCAGCATGCGGACGAGGGCGAGCGATGCCTTGGCGTAGATGGCGGCATTGATGGGCACCACGAGGAGCAGCGACATGCCGCTGTTGTGCTTGCGGAAAAAGATGAGCATCGCCTCGTAGAAGACGTGTACATAGCGGAAGCTCGACTTGTGGGTGCTCTCCCCCTTGTAGTGGAGTATGGGGAGGGGGATGTAGTAGTTGTGGAAGCCGCCCTTGAGCACACGGTAGGACAGGTCGATGTCTTCGCCGTACATAAAGAAGTCTTCGTCGAGCAGTCCCACCTTGTCGAGCACCGTGCGGCGCAGCATGCAGAAGGCTCCGCTCACCACCTCGATGCGGGCAGGCTTGTCCCAGGGCAGATAGCCCATATAGTAATGGCCGAAGCAGCGGTGGGTGGGCATGCGGTTGCAGAGCCCCGCCATCTTGTAGAAAGCCACCATGGGCGTAGGTATGCCGCGGCGACTCTCGCGTGCGGAGAAGCCCCTCACGTCGAGCATGCGCACGCCCAACGACCCTGCATCGGGATGGCTGTCCATCCACGCCACGGCTTCGTGCAGCGTATGCTCGGCCACAATGGTGTCGGGGTTGAGCAGCAGCACATATTCGCCCTGGCTCATGCCGATGGCGCGGTTGTTGGCACGCGCAAACCCCAGATTGTGGATGCTCGCCACGAAATGTACCCACGGGAAACGGGGTTGCAGATAATCCACCGACCCGTCGGCGGAGTGGTTGTCCACGACAAACACCTCGGCTTCCATGCCCTGCAACGCCCGCTGCACGGACAGCAGGCACTGCTCGAGGTAGTGCTTCACATTATAGTTTACTATGACGACAGAGAGTTTCACCTTTCCTTTTTTATTTTTTACTTTTCCCTCGTTTCTTGCTCACACCGCGAGAGGGAGGGATAGACGAAACACAGGCACAGCAGCAGGATGATGGCCAGATAGCCGAAGCCGGGCCACATGGTCTGGTAATACATGAAGGTGTCTACGAGCATGGGGAGGCACAGCAGATTGATGCGCGCCGTGCCCCACCTGAGGAGTGCCGTGCCCTTGCCCGCCACGAGGCGGCGGCGCACAGCGCTGAGGGCGAACATCTTGAGCGCCACGGGTATGACAACGATGGAGACGACCTCCATCACTACCTGCAGCAGGAACACCGCCGTACTGTCGACGGGCAGCATGCCCGGCAGGAGCATCTCCGTCTCGTAGAGCAGCACCATCAGCAGGCACACTCCCGCCACGACGAGGAAGTTGAGCATCAGCACACGCTGTGCCGTCTTTATATCAAGCATTTTTGTGTTGTTTTTACAGGGAAAATTTCGGGGTTATTGCGCAAAGGGAATCCTGTTGAGTATGGAGCGGCCGAGCGTCACTTCGTCGGTATACTCCAGTTCGTCGCCCACGGAGATGCCCCTCGCTATAACTGAGAGTTTGACGGGATAAGAGGCCAACTTGCGCGAGATGAAGAAATTGGTGGTGTCACCCTCCATCGTACTGCTCAGGGCCATGATGACCTCCTTGATGCCACCACGTGCCACACGCTCCACCAGCGACTCTATCTCCAGGTCGGAAGGCGAGATGCCGTCCATAGGCGAGATGATGCCACCCAACACATGATACAAGCCGTGGTACTGCTGTGTATTCTCCACCGCCATCACGTCCTGCACGTTCTCCACCACACATACCGTGGACGCATCCCTTCTGGGGTCGCTGCACAGGGGGCAGATGTCGGTATCGCTGATGTTGTGGCACACGGAGCAGTACTTCACCTCATGCTTCAGACGGGAGACGGCACCCACAAAGGCCTCCACCTCCTCATCGCTTTGGCGAAGGGTGTGCAGCACCAGGCGCAAGGCAGTCTTGCGCCCTATGCCGGGTAGTTTGGCAAACTCGCCCACTGCTTTCTCCAGCAGTTGGGAAGGATATTGCTGCATCATATGTATTGTCGTTGCCAAGCGGCTGGCTCAGCACTTACAGGTAAACGCCCACACCCACCTTCAGACCGATGGTGGAGAAGTTGGAGTGGTCCTTGAAACTCTGGTCGTAATAGAGCGCCGGCTCTATGGTCACCGTCTTGCTGACGAAGAAGGCATAGCCCACCTCTACGCCCGGCAGCACGTCGTTGTAGTTGCCCACGTGCGTAAACTTGGCTCCCGCACCGAGGTACAGACCGTTCTGGATGATGTAGTAACGCCCCTGCACACCGACAGAGAAGTAGTCGTCGGTCTCCGAACTGCCGTAATGGTTGTACGACAGCGTGCCTACACCCATCAGGTTGTCGGCGAAGAGGTATCCCACCTGGGCGTGTACACCGAAGTTGAGTTCGGAGCTGCCGTTGTAGCTCAATCCCAAACTTGAGAGAGAGGCGCCACAATAAACCTTTCCTTGTTCGAACTGGGCATGGGCTGTCGCGGTTGCGAGCAAAGCCACGGCCATGATTGCTAATTTCTTCAAACCCATAATTGTATATTCTTTAGGTTAATACTAATTCTTTTTTTATTTTTTACCTTTTTACTTTTTTACTTTTAATTGTAGCGCTTTTGCCCTTACAGGGCGCACGTTAACCCTTTTGTTTACCCAGGGTGTACCCTGGGCAAGGCGCTTCTGCCCTTTCAGGGCGTGTGGGAAAAGGAATTAAAGGAGTAAACGGGTTAAGGAGTTAGACATCAGCCTTTGTGGCGTATGCTCTCTTTTTACTTTTTACCTTTTTACCTTTAATCGTCCCTTTCGCCTTTAGAAGGCGGGGCATTCTTTGCGGCAAAAGTAATATTTTTATTTGAAATACGGAAAAATATGAGTATCTTTGTTGCCAAATAGCAAAAATTATGCGCAGAATATACTTATTGTCCATACTCCTTGCCCTCGCCCTGCATGCCTATTCGCAGATTTCCGTCTACCGTGACGGCACACCCAAGCACGAGGTGCGCGCCGTATGGCTCACCACCATCGGCGGCATAGACTGGCCCCACTCCTATGCCCAGTCGGCACGCTCTGCCGAGAAGCAGAAGCAAGAACTCACCCGCATCCTCGACCGCCTGCAGGAAGCCAACATCAACACCGTACTGCTGCAGACGCGCGTCCGCGGCACCGTCATCTATCCCTCGCAGTACGAGCCTTGGGACGGGTGCCTGTCGGGCTTCCCCGGCAAGTCGCCGGGCTACGATGCCCTGCAGTTTGCCATCGACGAGTGTCACAGGCGCGGCATGGAGCTGCACGCCTGGATCGTGACGATGCCCCTGGGCAAATGGAACGCCCTCGGGTGCAGTCAGCTGCGCAAGCGCCACGCCGCCATGGTGCGCAGGATAGACGCCGACGGATACATGAACCCGGAGAAGCCGCAGACGGCTAATTACCTCGCCGACATCTGCCGCGAGGTGACCGAGCGATACGACGTAGACGGCATCCACCTCGACTATATACGCTATCCCGAGACATGGAAGCGCACCGTTAGTCCCGATGCGGCACGCCAGAACATCACACGCATCGTGCGCCAGATACACGATGCCGTAAAGGCCGTCAAACCGTGGGTGAAGATGAGCTGCTCACCCATAGGCAAGTACGACGACCTGAGCCGCTACTGGAGCCACGGTTGGAACGCCTACGGCAAGGGGGCGCAGGCCGCCCAGGAGTGGCTGAAGGACGGACTGATGGACGAGCTGTTCCCGATGATGTACTTCCGGGGCGACCAGTTCTTCCCCTTTGCACTGGACTGGCAGGAGAACAGCCACGGCAGGATCATCGCCGGCGGACTAGGCATCTACTTCCTCGACCCGAAGGAGGGCAACTGGAAGGCGAACGACGTGGAGCAGGAGATGTACCACCTGCGCAACATCGGACAGGGTCACGCCTTCTTCCGCAACAAATTCCTGCTGGACAACCACCAGGGCATCTTCGACTTCACCGTCCGCTCCTTCGACCGCTACCCTGCCCTCGTGCCGCCCATGACATGGCTGAGCAACAGGCGACCGGCTTGCCCCACCCGTCTGCTGGCGACGGAGAACGACAGCGTCATGACCCTCGAATGGACCAACGCCCAGACCTACGAAGACGGAACGCCCATCACAGCCCCCTCTATATATAATAATGTATACGCGAGCCGCACCTACCCCGTGGACACGGAAGATGCACGCAACCTCGTCATGGCACGCACCAGCAGGCGCAGCATACGGTGGAGGAAAGTCGACGGCGGAACGCTCTATTTTGCCGTCACCGCCATGGACCGCTACGGCAACGAGAGCAAGCCCCTACAGCAGGACGGGCACAGTCTGAAAGACAACAGGCAGCCCGAAGGCGCCGCACGACTGCTGCAAACCGAGGGCGAAAGCGTCATCCTGCCACCCGCGGCAACCCTTACCGACTACAAGTATCTCCTCGTCCAAAACCAGCAAGGACAGACCATCTACATCACGGACAACAAAAAAGACCGCATCGGTACACAAAGGTTCAAGGACGGCTTCTACACAGTTAAGTCGGTGACCAGCAAAGGCATAGAGCACACACTGGGCTACTTCAAGAAACGCGCGACTCAAAAAAAAATAGAAAAAAGTGCAAGAAAAATTTGGTGGAATCAAACAAAAGCAGTACCTTTGCACTCGCAATTCAGAAATGAAGCTTTTCAGAATGCACCCTTAGCTCAGTTGGTAGAGCAACTGACTCTTAATCAGTGGGTCTAGGGTTCGAATCCCTAAGGGTGTACTAAGGCAATAAGAATGGTTCCGTAGCTCAACTGAATAGAGCACTTGACTACGGATCAAGAGGTTCAAGGTTTGAATCCTTGCGGAATCACTTCTAAACATGACATGTTGCACCCTTAGCTCAGTTGGTAGAGCAACTGACTCTTAATCAGTGGGTCTAGGGTTCGAATCCCTAAGGGTGTACAAAACTGGAAGCGAAACAAAAGATTGGTTCCGTAGCTCAACTGAATAGAGCACTTGACTACGGATCAAGAGGTTCAAGGTTTGAATCCTTGCGGAATCACTTCCCAACCTCACATCGCTGAAACAAATAAAAAGCTAGAAGGACGGTTCCGTAGCTCAACTGAATAGAGCACTTGACTACGGATCAAGAGGTTCAAGG
>CAVKZC010000198.1:0-6115 GCA_963660455.1 Sphaerochaetaceae bacterium
CCGTTGCTCAGGGCGATGTGTTTGCCGCCCACTTCCACACTCGTAAGCCGTCCGTCGGCCTTGGAGAAGCGGTAGGTCTTCCCACCGGCCTTCACCTCTACGGCATCGGCATGGTCATTATATTGTGCCGAAGAAGCAAGCGGACTTTTCGTTCCTCCCTCTTCACGCTTCACTCTCCTGCTCCACGTCATAATTTCCTCGCCATCGGCGTTCACGGCCTTCACCTCCACGGCATCGGCACCAGCCGCCATCGGCACACTCACCTGCGCCTCCTTGCCTGGAGCCACATCGGGCGAGGCGATGGAGCCTTGCTTCAACACCTTCACAGCGCCCTGCCCCATCTCCGGCATCTGCAGGAGGCGGTAAGAGAAACGGCAGTCTTTCAGGTTGGTAAAGTCATACTTGTTGGAGAGGGTAAGCTCGCCCTTCTCCACATCATTCCACACCAACTGCACGGGGCACCACACCTCCTTGATGGTATAGAACGACGCCTCCTTCTCGAAGTGGGGCCCCACAATGCCGTCGGCTCCGAAATTGCCCACACAATCGAGTATGTTGTCCTTGTCGGTACGCATCACGCCCTGGTCGCAGAGATCCCAAAGGAAGCCTCCGGCACAGCGCGGATTGGCCATCATCATGTCCCAGTAGTCCTTCAGCCCTGCACCGTGTCCGCCATCGTAGAGACCATGCAGGAACTCGGTGGGCATGAATATCTCCTTCTGCCGCATATACTCCTGCGTCTCGCCGTAGGAGCGGTAGTGCTTGGTCTCGAATCCGTTGCGGTTGGCCCAAGGGTAGAGCACCACGCGCTTCTGCTTGTCCCAGAGGGCGAAGTCGGGTTCCAGCTCATAGTTGAATCCGCCCTCGTTGCCGTTGCTCCAGAAGATGATGCTGGGATGGTTCTCGTCTCGCGTTATCATCTCCTTCACGAGCTGCTTGCCCACGATGGTGGGGTGAGCCCAGTGCCATCCGCTCAACTCGCACTCGACATAGAGACCGAGCGAGTCGCAGGCCTCCAGAAACTCGGGGTCGGCGGGATAATGGCTCAGGCGGACGGCATTCATGTTCATGCTCTTGATGAGCTTCACGTCCTCTATGTTCTTCGCCTTGCTCAGCGTCCTGCCCGTCTCGGGGCGGAAGCTGTGGCGGTTGACACCCTTGAAGATGACCTTCTGCCCGTTGATGTACACGCCGTCGCTGGCGCGGTACTCGATGGTGCGGAAGCCGAACTTCTGCTTTTCGCGGTGGAGGGTCTTGCCGCCAGCATCCTGCAGAGTAAACACGGCGGTATAGAGCCGCGGTGTTTCGGCTGTCCACTGGCGCGGGCTTTTCGCCATGAAGTCTATCCGTGCCTCGTCGCTGTTGTGGGCATCGGCCACGTCGGAAGCCACCACCTTACCCTTTTCGTCGAGTATCTCAGTCTTTATCTTAGCGCCCTTGACGGCACGGTTGAGATAGCAGTCGGCCATGAAGTGTCCGTCGCCCTTGGCATCGATGGCTACGCGGGCGATGTTCTGTGCCGGTTTGGCCACGACGAACACGGGGCGGAAGATGCCACCGAAGTTCCAGTAGTCGGCACGGCGTTCGGCCATGTTCACCTGACTGTTCTCGCTCTCCTTGCTCACCTCCACCTCCAGTCGGTTCTTGTGCTTGCCAAAGAAGATGCGGTCGCTCACGTCGAAGGAGAAGCGGTAGAAGCCGCCCTGGTGCTTTCCGCTTCCTGCCTTCCTGCCGTTGATGGTAACCTTGGCGTCGGTCATCACGGCCTCGAAGACGAGTTCTATCTGCTTACCCTCCCACTCCTGTGGCAGGGTAAACTCATACTTGTAGCGTCCCTTCTCGTCGGCGATGCCCTCGGGGTTGGGCTTGCCGTAGAAGCGCATGCCATACTGGTAGGTGCCGAAGCCCTGCAGTTCCCAGCAGGAGGGCACGCCTATCTTGGTCCACTTGCCTGCGTTGCGTCCGCCGGTGCAGTAGAAGTCCCACTGCACCATGTCGTCGCATCCATGACCCGAGAGATACTGGCGCTGCGTGTCCACACTGCCCTGCGCGCTGGCTCCCAACGCCATCGTTCCCAGGATTACCGAAAAGAGTGTTTGTCTGAAGTTCATATCTTGATAGTTGTTTGTCGTAATAGATGTATTTACCACTTATTATAAAGACTCACAATCCCGCGTTTTGTAACTATTCGTATGATTCTTCGGAAGGCATTTTGTCAATCTTTACCACTATAATTTTTGCCGGCATATTATTCACGTTACACGTCAACGAATAAGTACCGAAACAAAAAAACAGTTTCTTTGGAAGATTATGTCCTTTACGAATACAGAAGAGTCGGTACATATAGTGGGCATCATCTTCATTAACAAAATATTCACCTCGTATATTTTCCGTCATTGCATTTAAATTTTCACGAAGTTCTTCCAGACTCTTACAATAATGGCAAGGTACCTCTTTTTGACCATCACTAATCCATATCGTTTCTATAGAATCCCCGAGACAAGCAGAGAATCCTTTAAAGTCTCCAGACATTACATTTCTTCTTTCATCAAAAACTTTAATTTGGGTAACAGGAGCAATAATTCCACCTGGATATGGGACACTTCCAAAATATAACTGTTCATTACAATGTTTCAACTCTAAAACCAACAGATAAAATTCATTTTGAGATGAATCTTTTAAACTTACCCTCTGCATTTTTATACTATTGACTCTAAAGTTAACAGGGCGAAGGTATGCACATAAAAAAAGCATTAGAGCTAACACTCCAAAGCAGCAAAACAAAATCTTTTTCATTATTTCTTACGTTTTATTACATATAATTTCTGAATTCCATCGGAAGACTCTTTACTAGCCGAATGCCTGCTTGCCCAAGACCAATATTGTATTGTAGATGTATCGGTTCCCGTAATTTGAGCATAATGTTGATGAAACACATCTCCCTGGAAATTATAATTTTCATCATTATAATAAACCAATCCAACAATAAAATTTTCTTTATAATTTTGTGTACAAAGTATTTCGAAAGTTGGATTATCTATTTTAACCATATCATATTCCATAACATTACATATCATCCATTCCATCCGCCACCAAGGTTCCATTCCCACAAAATTTCCAAGAAGATTTTTGCCGTTGTCAAGAGTTGGGTCATATTCCGCAAAAGCATTCAATCTATTGATAAAAGCACCTTGTAAAATCAAGTCAACTGGATCAAACTTTGCTGTTGGATTATTGACATCTGTCACATCAGTTACTCTTAGCCATTTATAGCAGTCAGAAAGCTCTAAATCCCAATCTTCATATTTCCCAGTTTTGTATAATGCCATTACTATTTCCCTATATAACTTATCATTTGTTTCCGCCAATAATTTTTGCAACACTGCAGCAGAACAGGTACTGCCTGTTTGCCTAATCTTCTCAGAAGATTTAAATAACGCCTGCAAAATTTCCGATTGACTTATCCCTTTACAAAAGGGGCCAGTACTACTATCGGAAGAAGAGCTCGATGACATATCACTTGATGTGTCTTCTGTTTCCTGACTATTACTGGAATCCTCACTACTATCTGAAGCTGAATCTGAATTATTTCCTACAACTCCTTCAGCCCAAAAAGCATCTGCATCATCAAAATCCCGGTCTGGATCATCAGGTAAGTTTCCATCAACATAAACAGTTTCCAATTCATAGCACATACGCTGAGCCAAAGCTTTCTGCCCATCAAAAAAGAAATACTCGTCAGTAATCATAGACATGACACTGAATAAGCTGAGAAATATTAGAACTATTCTCTTCATTTATTTTCTCGTTATAAGAGTTCTAAACTGTTGCGTTTTTGACTGTATATCAAGTACATACACACCCCTACCAAGAGAGGTGGCAAGACGCACATCTTGCTTTCCTTTTGACATTGCACCATAGGTAATGTGTTCAGACATTGCACCACTTTGGTTGAAGATACGAATGTCTAATTGAGGAGTATCCGACTGCAAAGAAAACGAAACCACAAAATCCGTCTCGAAAGGAGATGGAGAAACCACAATGTCACGATTCATTGTTTGTTTGGAAGAAGTCAATGTACCATTTACTTTTTCCAATTCTATATAGACAGGCCGTTCTGGTTCATTCAGCTCTAAAGAATACAACCCTAATTTTCCTTTTATTTTTCCACCAAATATATTTAGATCAGCATAATCAATTCTATATTTGCTACCGTTCTCCCCCACGTACCTTTCTTTCAACACAACATCAGTATTTTCAAATGATACTCTTCCCTCATCAGAAACAAGGCCACAAAGCCTGACAAGTTGTTTTTCTATATTCAATGTTCCTTCCAACTTACCTTTCTGTAATTTCAAATCCAAGAGGACAGGCTTTTCGCCCAAAATATACTTACCACTCCAATCATACAACACAAGAACACCTTCATACTTCCCTATTAAATTCTCAGTAATCACCCATGATGTCTCTTCCGAAAAAGAATGCTTTACATCATTTATTTCTTCCATATAGTTTTCTGGATTAACACGCCGCAATTCAGCCTGTGCATCCTTATATCCTAATTTTGCAGCTTGCGACAAATAGTATATACCCATTTCTTCATCTTGCTCTACACCATATCCATTTCTATAACACAATCCTAACATGTACAAGCTTGGTGTATGTTTTTTTGCTGCAGCTTTTTGAAAATAAGAAATCGCCTCCTTATAACTTTGCTGACATCCTAAGCCTTTATAAAGCATAAAGCCATAGCAATAGCGACAAAGCAAAGAATTTGCCTCTACTCCTTTTTTATAAAAAGAACATGCTTTTTCGAAGTCCTGCTTTATTCCATGTTTTCCATTTTTATAAAGCATCCCTAAATTATAATAAGCATACGCATATCCTTTTTGAGCAGCTAGCATCCACCAATCTATCGCTTTGTTAACATCTTTTTCGACTCCTATTCCTCGCAAATAAGCCATACCTAGGACATTCATAGCATACGCATTACTATCATTAGCTGCTGTTATCAACAATTGGGCCGCAACTTTCTTGGACATAGTAGAATCTTGTCCTTTCAAAACCTTGGTTGCCTTTATTATTTCTGGAGATGTGGCATTTTGAGCCTTACCATAAGTTGACAACAAAAACATCATCAATACTACAAATAGTTTTAGTTCTTTCATATCACTACATTTTATTACTTCTACCATATAAAATCTCGATAATCATCCTCATCATTTTTATCTGTATTCCTTTGAACTAATGCATCATAGAGTTTTATCAATAGAGGGCGCTTCTTTTTTAATTCTTCCAGATTGTTTCGCCTTTCTCCACTCTTATGTCGATAGATATCATTAACAAAATACTTTAAAGCTATATACATACGAGCCTTAGGATACTCTGTGGCACTATCTACCTCATGTAGAAGATTTGCATCTTCCAACTGAGCCCACACTTGGTTGATCTCCTTTTGTATAGCTTCTCTATGCTTAAATATCAACATGTTCCGCAATTGATTATGCGTTAACGTTTTGTCTAAAATATCCATTTCCTCATTCCATAGATTCTGCAGAGGATTCTTCTCTATGCGATGGGCCATACTGAGAGCACAAGACATCAGGTATTCATACTGTGCCTCATCTAACTCAAAACGTTTTGAGTATTTTAGAGCAAAAGTCAAGTTCTCTCCGGATATTTTATTTTCGGCAATCAAATATCTGTAAATAGAATCACTATAGACACTATCTACCTCATTCTTATATACAACAGCCTGCTGAGCGGAGAGTCCAACTTTGTTAGACAATATTTTCTTCCGTTCTCTCTCCATATACAATAGCTTCAATCTATTAGTATCTGACTTTTTGAACCTATACTTCATACGCATTCTCTCAAATTCTTCCTCACCATTCCACTGTGCAACTTCATCCAACACGCTGTCTCTAAGGACATATGCTGCACCTACAAACTTCACATTACGCTGAGCAACGGCAAAGTTATTCACTACTATAAGAAGTAAACAATACACAATTATTTTCTTCAACATAAATTTCACATTTAATACCACACTTGTTTATTCAACACTGCGTTAAATTAATATTTAATCGTCTGTAAATCAATAACTTATATTAAG
>CAVKZC010000199.1:0-6108 GCA_963660455.1 Sphaerochaetaceae bacterium
TTTACATCCCAATAAGCTAAGTTTTACCACTTAAACAGCAGTAAATTACGAACAAACACCCTTTATCGTCACTTTTTTCATCTTATTACTGTATGAGATGATACATGCCGCCGGCAAGGGTCTTGATGACACCTTTCATCTCCAAGGTAAAGAGGAGGGCTGTCAACTTGCCTATACCGATATTGGCCTTGACGGAGAGTATGTTGATTTGTAGGTCGTTGTTTTTTGCCAACACGTCTACTATGGTCTGCTCCTCGGCAGAGAGGTCTGGGAACATGCTGCGCTCTATGCCTGCCCGTTTGGCAGTCATCAGTTTGGCATCTGTTGTCCACCCCATATCCTTGGCAAAATCCTCGGCACTCAATATCAACGCGGCACCGTTGCTGCGTATAAGGTTGTTGCACCCTTCACTATACGGATCATTAACCCTTCCGGGGAAGGAAAAGACGTCGCGATGGTACGACTGGGATATCTCGGCAGTGATAAGCCCTCCACCCTTGGCCGCACTTTCTATCAGTACACAGGCATCGGACATCCCTGCCACGATGCGGTTACGCCGCACGAAATTTATCTTGTCGGCATTGGTCTGGGTAAGAAACTCTGTGAGCAGTCCTCCGTGCTGCAGCATCTCTACGGCAATGTTGCGGTGGCGCGAAGGATAAATCATATCCAGTCCGTGAGCCAGTACACCCACGGTGTCGTAGCCGTTGTCAAGAGCTTGGCGGTGAGCACATACATCCACGCCATAAGCCAGTCCACTCACGACGAGCACCTGTGGGCACAACGTTTTCAGTTCTCTTATAAACCTGCGTATGAGGTCTTCGCCGTAGGGGGTGCAGTGGCGTGTCCCGATGATGTTGATGACGCGTTGCTGGTTGAGGTTGGCATTGCCCTTGTAGAAGAGCATCAACGGTGCGTCGTCACACTCTCGCAGTCTTGCAGGATAGTCGTCGTCGTTCATGCAGAGCGGTCTGATGCCATACTTCAAGTCGTATTCCAGTTCTACCTCGGCCCGCCTGAAGGCTTCATCTGTATTCTGCAGTACCTCCACCAACTTGGGGGAAGCATCGGGCAGAAGCTGACGAATGTCGTGGCGGTACTCCATAACCGCAGTAGCAGAACCGGCACGGCGGTAAAGTTCCAGCATCCCGGCAAGACTGAAGTAGTTGAGCCGGGTAAGAACGATGGTGTTAAGTATTTCTTGTTGGTCTGACATTTTTTTACTTCCGTTTGAGGTATTCGTATCCGAAGCGGCAGCGCAGGCATTCCTTTCTGTCGCAATACTCCTTCTTGAGTTGAATAAGGGCTTGGCTGTCTCCTGCGTTTTCCACACCCAGGCCACACTGTTTCCACATCCGTATGATGTAATTGTTCTCGGGGCGCAGCGCTTCGAGGAAGTCGAAGGCACGGTCGCAGTACTTCTCCTCACCGCGATGTCTTCCGTAAGCGAAGAGGACGGGGACAACCGTGTTGATGATGAGCAGGTTGAGTGAACTGACGGAGATGTGTTTCTCGTTGCGCACACTAGTACTGCCAAAGGTGTAGTGCGTCTCCCAATAGGGTGTCACTGTAGTGGAGAGGACACGCATGGCGTCCTTTACGCTCGTAGCCTCAAGTATCTGGCTCAGGGTGGCATGCTGCTGACAGTAGAGCATGGCCAGTTGCGAGATGCGTATATGGGGAAAGTTCTGTGGGCGTAGGCGCAGAAAACGCCACAGGCTGTGGTCTATGGGATCTATAGAGAACTTATGTGCCAAGTACTGATATTCCCTTCGCAACTTGTCGAAATAGCCATCGGCAACAGCGTCCTTCCTGCAATATTCGGGTATGGCATCCATATCGAGCAAGCCAGCCTGCCCAAGGAACATGGCCTCTACCTGGAAGATGTTGTCACGATGGTGGTCGACAGCATGCAGTGGTATGTTAAAAGCCCATTGTTCGAAGGCATCGCCGTTGATACCGAACCCGAAATTGCGGGCGAGCGTAACAAAATAGGCGTACTCCCAGTCACCATTACACCTGGCCAACCGCCCCACAATGGCTTCCGTCTTGACAGAGAGGCGTTCGGTCTGCAGGGCACTCATCCACGAGTGTACGGTAAGGCGGGTGAGCGAGGGGATGATGCGGAAACAAGGAGGATACTGGTCTACGGAGAGCAGCTCCTTATAGTGGAGACTCACCTCTTCAGGGATATCGAGCTGCATCTGCACAAGTTCTTCCCCACGGGAGTTTATCGCCTTGGCGTCTATCTCTCCGCATACGTGCAGAATGACGTTGTCGTAGTGAGGGTCCTTGTCATGTCCGTGCAGAAACCAGTCGGAAGCCCTGTCGTGTATCTCCACATTGCCCACCCACAGCGTGCCGTCTATCTTTACCTTGGCATTGAAGAAGTCGGGACCGGCATTGCGGTTGGGCAGACCGGAGTCTATCACTTCCACGTTCTGGCCGTGCGTAGTACAGAGCGGACCGACGGGGAAGAGCTTGTGTTTCCAGACATAATGAAGTAGCTGTTCCATGGCAAATGTCTATATTATATTAAGGTATAAGGCGCGACATCCCAGTACACGCCACCAATATTATTTCGGACTGGGGCAGTTTACCTTATGTATTTGGCAAACGCCCTGTCGTAGTCTTCGCTGACAGCCAACTTGCCGTTGACAAGACAGACGAGTTCTACTGTTGCCCTGAGGCAAAGTCGCTCGTCAGAGGCGCGGAAGATGTCCTGGTGGAACACATAGCGCACATTCTGCTTCTCCAGCCACAGGCGCGAGATGAACTTGTCGTCACATTGCAGCGGTGTCTTGTACTGCAGGTTCATACGTGCCACCACGGCATCGACACCGCGTCGGTGCATCTCGGCAAAACTGAGTCCGCACTGCTGCAAGAAGAGATGGCGTGTATGCTCCATGTAATGCAGGTAATTGGCATTGTTGACGATACCTTCTATGTCACATTCATAGTCGCGCACCTCCATAGTAGTCTCGAAAATGTATTCCATATCGTGTCTGTTTGGGGCAGCCACAAAGGCACCATTGGGACCTCAGACTGCTTTGTTCTCTGCAAAAATAAGCAAAATTTCCTATTTATTGTCATAATAAGGCGGTTTTTTCAATAAAAATGAGTATTTTTGCCGCAACGTTTGCCGTTCAATGGCAATGAGTATCAATTCTTTGGACAAAACAAACACTATATAAAGATGAAAATAGCATTGATTGGCTATGGCAAGATGGGGCACATGATAGAGGAAATAGCCCTGCAGCGTGGCCACGAAATCGTATGTAAGATTGACGTGAACAACCCCGAAGATATAGACAGTCCCGAGTTCTGCTCGGCCGATGTCGCCATCGAGTTTACCAACCCCACAGCAGCCTACGGCAACTACCTCAAGGCTTTCGCACACAACGTGAAGGTGGTGAGCGGCTCTACGGGATGGATGAAGGACCACAAGGAAGACGTGGAGAAACTCTGTGCCGACGGCAAACAGACACTCTTCTGGGCATCCAACTTCAGTATAGGCGTGGCCATCTTCTCGGCCGTAAACCGCTATCTGGCCAAGATTATGAACGGATTCCCACAGTACAACGTGTGCATGCAGGAAACCCACCATGTGCATAAGCTCGATGCTCCCAGCGGCACAGCCATTACTCTGGCCGAGGAAATCATCGACAATATGGACCGCAAGAAGGACTGGAAGCGCGGCGTGACCTACTGGACGGAGGACGGTCACTCTGACGAAGGCGACCAGAACGTGACGGACGAAGACCTGGTCATCAACTGTGTACGCGACGGCGAGGTGCCGGGCATCCATGCCGTGATGTACGACTCGGAGGCCGACATGATAACCATAGAGCACAGTGCACATTCACGGAAGGGATTTGCCCTCGGTGCCGTACTTGCTGCTGAGTTCACCGCCAACCACAGCGGATTGTTGACAACATCAGACTTATTTAAGTTTTAAGCAAGACAATGATTGACAAACAGAAACAAAAACTCAACATGAAGGTGCAGTGGACGAAGTTTGCCGTCGTCCTCATCGTGTACCTTATATTCCTCTTGTGGCTGAAGAGCTGGCTCGGCCTCGTTGTGGTGCCGTTCATCTACGACGTATATATCAGCAAGAAGATACGCTGGCAGTGGTGGAAGGATACGGAAGGTCCCGTGCGCTTCATCATGAGCTGGGTAGACGCACTGGTGTTCGCCCTCGTGGCAGTATACTTCGTCAATCTCTTCTTCTTCCAGAACTACGTCATCCCGTCTTCTTCACTCGAGAAATCGCTTCTTACGGGCGACTACCTCTTCGTGAGTAAGATGAGCTACGGACCGCGCATACCGCAGACTCCGCTCTCCATGCCGCTTACCCAGCACACCATGCCGCTCATCAATACAAAGAGCTACATAGAGTGGCCCCACTGGGACTACCGCCGCGTGAAGGGATTCGGCGACGTGAAACTGAACGACATCGTAGTGTTCAACTATCCGGCAGGCGACACGCTCGTCAACGAGGAACGCTATCAGGCCAACGACTATTACCAGATGGTGTATGGCTTCGGCGAGCAACTGATGGAGCAGAACGGACTGGCACAGGATGTGCGCACGATGACACCCTTGCAGCAGCGCAGCTATTTCGAACAGGTGTATAACGTGGGACGCAACTACATAGTGAATTCTCCGGGCGAGTATGGCGACATCATCAGCCGCCCCACCGACCGTCGCGAGAACTATGTGAAGCGCTGCGTAGGTCTGCCCGGACAGACGCTGCAGATAAAGAACCGCATCGTATACCTGGACGGCAAGCCCAACAAAGAGCCGGACAACGTGCAGTACACCTACAAGATGAAGCTGAAAGGGGAATTCCCCATAGAACTGGCCGACCAGCTTGGCATCACCAACGAAGACCTGCTGATGTACAACCAGAGCGGCAACATCCCCCTTACAAAGCATGCCTACAATGTACTGAAAGCCAACAAGAACCTCGTGGAGAGCATAGCCATCAACACGGAGGCCACGTATGGCGACCTCTATCCGCTGAATGCCTACACGGGGTGGACGCGCGACAACTACGGTCCTGTATGGATTCCGAAGAAGGGCAAGTCGATAGCCATCAACCTGAAGAACCTGCCCGTCTATGAGCGCTGCATCAAGGTGTACGAGGGCAACGACCTGAAGGTGGACAACAAGGGCAACATCTACATCAACGGAAAGATAGCCAAGAACTATACGTTTAAGCTGGATTATTACTGGATGATGGGCGACAACCGCCACAACTCGGCCGACTCGCGTTACTGGGGATTCGTACCCGAAGACCATATCGTGGGCAAGCCTATCTTCATCTGGTGGAGCCACAGTCCTGACCACCCTGGCTTCTCGGGCATCAGGTGGAACAGACTCTTCCAGTTTGTTGACAACATTAAATAAACTATTTGAAAGTAGCAGTCAAGTTCCTTGTGGCGTTGGCTTTGGCACTGCTCCTCGTCTGGGTAGTCCGCACATACGCTTTCACTGTCTTCTCTGTGCCTGCCGGAGGGCTTCCTCCCCAACTGAAAGCCGGCAACAGAGTGATAGTGAATAGGATTGACTGCGATATTTTCCGCCAGGGCGAGACAGTGGTCTTTGCAGATTCTGCCGTCTGCCTACCCTCTGGAGGGAAGGCTGCCCGAAAGCGAAATACTGCCTCGGAGGTATATTTTATCGGCAGGATAGAGAAACTGCCCGGTGACACCATCAGTATCGACTCGGCACAATATGTAATCCCTACAGTCTGCTGCAAACGCTGCGGATGTAAAGACTGCCGCTATTATCTTGTAAGAACTGCCTACGGCCAGCAACTCGTACACAAGCACCAGATGATAGGAAAAGCGTACAAACTCTTTTAAAGGTAAAAGGGTAAAAGGGTAAAAAGGTAAAAAATAATTTAGTAATCGTAAAAAAACAAGTTGGTACATTTCCCCTGCACGCCCTGAAAGGGGGCTCAAACTGTACCAAGTATTTTTTTAGGCATCACTTAGTCATAAATTATATATTCATTGAAAGCACTTCTTTCCACGACCTATTTCGGACCAGTACAGTGGTATCAGAAACTGAACCGCTACGACGAGTGTCTGATAGAAC